>AP025685.1:3653048-3957469 GCA_022846635.1 Salmonella enterica subsp. enterica serovar Choleraesuis | reverse complement strand
ACGCTATCCTTGAGGCTACCGTCGCGCGTATCGAAACCCTTTATCAGCAGCCCCACGACGGGGTTACCGGGGTCGATACCGGTTATCAGGATCTCAATAAGAAGACCGCCGGTCTTCAACGCTCTGACCTGATCATTGTTGCCGCCCGTCCGTCGATGGGTAAAACAACTTTCGCCATGAACCTGTGCGAAAACGCCGCGATGTTGCAGGATAAGCCGGTGCTTATCTTCTCACTGGAGATGCCCGCCGAGCAGATTATGATGCGTATGCTGGCTTCCCTCTCGCGCGTTGACCAGACCCGAATTCGTACCGGCCAGTTAGATGATGAAGACTGGGCGCGTATCTCTGGCACCATGGGCATACTGCTCGATAAACGCAATATGTATATCGATGATTCGTCTGGCCTGACGCCAACCGAGGTGCGCTCCCGCGCCCGGCGAATTTTCCGCGAACATGATGGGCTGAGCCTTATTATGATCGACTACCTGCAACTGATGCGGGTACCTTCATTATCGGATAACCGTACTCTGGAAATCGCCGAAATCTCGCGCTCTCTTAAAGCGCTGGCAAAAGAGCTTCAGGTACCTGTGGTGGCACTATCGCAGCTTAACCGCTCTCTGGAACAGCGTGCCGACAAACGCCCGGTAAACTCCGACTTGCGTGAATCTGGCTCTATCGAGCAGGATGCCGACCTTATCATGTTCATCTATCGTGATGAGGTTTATCACGAAAATAGCGACCTTAAAGGCATTGCCGAAATTATTATCGGTAAGCAGCGTAACGGCCCAATCGGTACCGTGCGGTTGACCT
The DNA here is from genome assembly GCA_022846635.1 of Salmonella enterica subsp. enterica serovar Choleraesuis. Classification (GTDB taxonomy): domain Bacteria; phylum Pseudomonadota; class Gammaproteobacteria; order Enterobacterales; family Enterobacteriaceae. The sequence goes on along the minus strand of AP025685.1, from coordinate 3,956,659 downwards.
TTAACGGCCAGTGGTCTCGCTTTGACAACTATGCAGGCCCGCAATACGACGACGAATAACTTCCTATCATTCCTGATGCCGCTGGGCTAAAGCCCTATCCCGCTATGAGTTGGGTGCGATTTATCGCGCCGTCTGGCCTGTGAATGATCCGGGAATAGCTATTTTTGATTAACTTTTTGACCAAGGAATTACCATGCAAGCGGCAACCGTCGTGATTAACTGCCAGGCTCTGCGCCACAATTTTCAGCAGTTGCGTAAGCAGGCGCCAGATAGCCGTCTGGTAGCGGTGGTTAAGGCGAATGCTTATGGCCACGGCGCGCTGGAAACTGCGCGTGAGCTGCCGGAAGCCGATGCCTTTGGCGTGGCGCGCATTGAAGAAGCACTGCGCCTGCGTGAAGGGGGCATAGACCAGTCGATTATGCTACTGGAAGGTTTTTTCAATGCCAGCGACCTGCCGGTCATTGCTAAAGAAAACTTCCAGACTGCGGTGCACAGCGTGGAGCAGTTGGAAGCTCTTGAGCAGGCGGAGCTGAGCCAGCCGGTGGCGGTTTGGATGAAACTGGATACCGGAATGCATCGTCTTGGCGTGCTGCCGGAAGATGCGCAGGAGTTTTACGAGCGCCTGTCCCGCTGCAAAAATGTACGCCAGCCGGTCAATATTGTTAGCCATTTCGCCCGCGCCGATGAGTTGGAAGAAGATGCCACCGAAAAGCAGCTGGCCGCTTTTAACGCATTTTGTGCCGATAAGCCCGGACTTAAGTCGATAGCCGCTTCTGGCGGTTTGCTGTTCTGGCCCCAGTCTCATTTCGACACGGTGCGCCCCGGCATTATTCTGTACGGCGTTTCTCCGCTCGAAGGTAAACCCTGGGGACAGGATTTAGGTTTTGAACCGGTGATGACGCTGACCTCCAGCCTGATCGCGGTGCGCCAGCATAAAGCCGGTGAACCTGTGGGTTACGGCGGTACCTGGACTAGCGAGCGCGATACGCGGCTAGGCGTGATTGCTATCGGCTATGGCGATGGCTACCCAAGAGCGGCGCCGTCCGGAACACCGATTCTGGTCAATGGCCGTGAAGTTCCATTGGTGGGACGGGTTGCCATGGATATGATTTGCGTCGATTTAGGGCCTGATGCAACAGATAAAGCCGGCGATCCGGCAGTAATGTGGGGCCCTGAGCTGCCGGTTGAGCGTATTGCCGAAGTGACGAAAGTTAGTGCCTATGAGCTGATTACCCGCCTGACCTCCCGGGTGGCGATGACCTTCGTCGGCTAACTTCATACCGCCTTTCAAACGGGTCGGGCGCGGCGTTAACGGATAGTTAACCGACGCTCGACCTGCCGCCATATCCAGTTTATTGTGTAGATTCTCAACCCCTTATCAGGAGTGTCTCGCGTGTATCAGCATGTTGATGCCTACGCGGGCGACCCCATACTCTCCCTTATGGAGCGTTTTCAGGTCGATCCGCGCAGCGATAAAGTAAATCTCAGTATCGGCCTTTATTACAATGAAGCGGGGATAATTCCACAGCTTCAGGCCGTTGCCGAAGCAGAAAAGCGTCTGGAAGCCGCGCCACACGGCGCTTCGCTCTATCTGCCTATGGAAGGGCTGCGACCTTACCGCGAGGCCATCGCACCATTGCTGTTTGGTGAGCAGCATCCGGCACTTCATGAAAAGCGTATCGCCACCATTCAAACGCTGGGTGGTTCCGGTGCGCTGCGGGTAGGGGCTGACTTTCTCAAACGCTACTTCCCGTCGTCACGAGTCTGGGTAAGTAACCCAACATGGGAAAACCATATTGCAATATTCTCAGGGGCTGGCTTCGAAGTAAGCACTTACCCGTGGTTTGATAAAACAACGGGCGGAGTACAGTTTGAAGCACTCCTCGATACACTACGCACTCTGCCTGCACGGGATATCGTGTTGCTCCATCCTTGCTGCCATAACCCGACGGGTGCCGATTTAACGGCGGAGCAGTGGGATGCCGTCATTGAAGTGCTTAAAGAGCGTGAGTTAATTCCGTTTATGGACATTGCCTACCAGGGCTTTGGCGCAGGAATGGAGCAGGATGCTTATGCGATGCGTGCTGCTGCCAGCGCTGGTCTGCCGGTCCTGGTGAGTAACTCGTTCTCGAAAATCTTCTCCCTGTATGGTGAGCGTGTGGGTGGCCTGTCGGTCGTTTGCGATTCAGAAAATGAAGCCGCGCGCGTATTGGGGCAGCTTAAAGCAACGGTGCGTTGCAACTACTCCAGCCCGGCTAATTTTGGCGCTCAGGTAGTTTCAACCGTGCTAAACGACAGCGGGCTGCGGGCCAGCTGGCTGGCCGAAGTGGAGTCAATGCGTGTACGCATTATCGAAATGCGTCAGCAGCTGGTGACTACGCTGAAACAAGCATTACCTGAGCGTAACTTCGACTATTTACTGCATCAGCGTGGAATGTTCAGCTATACCGGCCTCAGCGCGGCCCAGGTTGAGCGGCTGCGTGAAGAGTTCGGCGTTTATCTTATTGCCAGTGGCCGTATGTGTGTAGCCGGTTTAAATAGCCGCAATGTTCATCAGGTTGCTCAGGCTTTCAGCAAAGTAATGTAAGCGCACACTATCTTTGCATTCCTTATAAAACGGGCATCAGCTAATGTTGCCCGTTTTTTTATCGCCAAATCCGCTCAGCTTCTCGTTGTTGAAGGAAAATCTGTAAATTCCCTTTGTTTCGCCTAAATGTCACGGTAATGTCCCTTTTAGAGAAAGCTAATCTAAAAACAACATGCAAAACAATTAATTAACAAGGATATAACCATGCGCAAACTGGTGCGGGCATTAGGCCTGTTATGTCTGGCGCTGGGTTCGGCCTACAGCGTTGCGGCAACAGATTCTTCCCCAGCTACTTCATTACCCGGTGTTACGGCGAGCGAGCTGTCTCATCAGGCAGCGGTTCATTGGGTTTCGGTAGAACAAATAGAGCAAAGCCTGCTGGGGCGTCCGCCAATGGCGGTCGGGTTTGATGTCGATGATACCCTGCTGTTTTCCAGCCCCGGCTACTGGCGTGGGCAGAAAGAGCTTTCTCCCGGTAGTCGTGATTTTCTCAAGCACGATGAGTTCTGGGATAAGATGAATAATGACTGGGCGGGATTCAGTATGCCCAAAGAGATAGCCCGCGAGCTTATCAGTATGCATTTACGCCGCGGTGACACTATCTGGTTCTTTACCCATCGTGGCGAAACCCCAAATGAGCAGCTGACGCGGAAATTGCAGGAAGACTTCCTGATTCCCGCGGCAGACCTAAACCCGGTCATATTCCTTGACGATCGCCAGCAGGATGTCGATTTTGTTGGCCTGATGCGCCAGCGTCATATCCGGACGTTCTACGGCGATAGCGACGAAGATATCCAGTCGGCAAGAATGGCGGGGGCCAGGGCTATCCGAGTTCTGCGGGCCAGCAATTCGGTAAATAAACCGTTACCGCGTGCCGGGGCTTTTGGCGAGGAAGTCGTTACCGATTCTGATTACTGACCACATATTATCACCGCTAAATATGATTTCCGGGGTTTACCTTTTGGGATCCTGCTGCAAACTTAAGAGAGTTAGTGGTAACCGGAGTGGAGTATGTGGCATCAACAGAAACTGACGCTAAAAGCCAGGGAGCGGGGTTTTCATCTGATAACAGATGAAGTCTGCGGCCAGATTACCGAACTTGCCCGGATTAAGACCGGGCTGCTTCACCTGTTGTTACTGCATACCTCTGCCTCGCTCACCTTAAATGAGAACTGCGATCCCACCGTTCGGGGAGATATGGAGCGTTACTTTCTGGATACGGTGGCGGAAAGCAGACATTACCAGCATGACTACGAAGGGCCGGACGATATGCCCGCCCATATCAAATCATCGCTGTTGGGTGCGTCTCTGATGTTGCCGGTTCACAACGGAAGTTTGTTGCTAGGAACCTGGCAGGGGATTTGGTTGGGAGAGCACCGTATCCACGGCGGCAGACGCCAGATTCTGGCGACGTTACAGGGGGAGAGTTCATGACCCAATCGGAGTTGCTGCAGTTCTGCATGGCGAAACCGGGTGCGGAGCAGAGCGTTCACAGTGACTGGAAAGCCACCCAGCTAAAAGTAGACGGCGTACTGTTTGCTATGGTGCATGAGTTTGAAGGGCGTCCGGCAGTATCGCTGAAAACCAGCCCACAGCAGGCGGAATCATTGCGCGAAAAACATCAGGACGTTATCCCCAGCGTGAGGCTGAATAAAGCGCACTGGAGCATTGTATTTTTGGATGGCGAACTGCTTGATTCGCAGATTTACCAGCTGGCCGAAGCCTCCTGGCATCTGGCGGCAACCGCGCTACCTGACGACAAACGTCAGCAGCTGGGTGTCTAGCAAGAAAGACCGCCGCCAGGCGGCGGTCTTAATCGTCAGGCTTTGTGAAGCATTGGTTTAAGGAAGCGTGCGGTATGTGACTGCTCGCATTCTGCTACCGTTTCCGGCGTGCCGGATACCAGAATCTGCCCACCGCCGCTGCCCCCTTCCGGGCCAAGGTCGACAATCCAGTCTGCGGTTTTAATCACATCGAGGTTATGTTCGATAACCACGATGGTATTGCCGTGATCGCGCAGTTGGTGAAGTACCTCAAGCAGCTGCTGGATATCGGCAAAATGCAGGCCGGTGGTTGGTTCATCCAGAATGTATAGCGTCTGGCCGGTGCCTCGTTTGGATAGTTCGCGCGCCAGCTTAACGCGCTGAGCCTCCCCGCCGGACAGCGTCGTTGCCGACTGACCCAGGCGAATATAAGACAGGCCCACATCCATCAGGGTCTGAAGCTTACGCGCCAGCGCCGGAACCGCATCAAAGAACTCACGAGCCTCTTCGATAGTCATTTCCAGGACTTCATGAATGCTCTTGCCTTTGTATTTAATCTCCAGCGTTTCGCGGTTGTAACGCTTGCCTTTACAAACATCGCAAGGCACGTAAACATCCGGCAGGAAGTGCATTTCGACCTTAATTACCCCGTCACCCTGGCAGGCTTCACAGCGCCCGCCGCGGACGTTAAAACTAAACCTGCCTGGCGTATAGCCGCGCGAGCGCGACTCTGGAACTCCAGAAAACAGCTCACGTACCGGAGTGAAAATACCGGTGTAGGTTGCCGGGTTCGAACGTGGCGTACGGCCTATCGGGCTTTGGTCAATATCGATAACTTTATCAAAGTGCTCCAGCCCCTGAACGTCGCGGTAAGGGGCCGGCTCTTCAGAACCGCCGTTAAGCTGGCGCTGGGCGATAGGGAACAGCGTGTCGTTAATCAGCGTTGATTTACCGGAACCGGAGACCCCGGTAACGCAGGTAAACAGGCCTACCGGCAGCGTCAGGGTTACGTCTTTCAGGTTGTTACCGCTGGCGCCAATAAGTTTCAGCACTTTGGTCGGATCGGCTTTAACCCGCTGTTTCGGAACCGCAATTTCACGCTTGCCGCTCATAAACTGGCCGGTTAACGATTCCGGCACTGCCATAATGTTTTCCAAAGTACCTTCAGCGACAACTTCGCCGCCGTGCACCCCGGCGCCAGGGCCGATATCGATAATATGGTCGGCGGCGCGGATGGCATCTTCATCGTGCTCTACCACGATAACGGTGTTACCGAGGTTACGCAGATGAATCAGAGTGCTAAGCAGGCGCTCGTTGTCGCGCTGATGAAGACCGATGGAAGGCTCATCCAGCACGTACATTACTCCAACCAGGCCCGCACCAATCTGGCTTGCCAGACGAATACGCTGAGCCTCACCGCCGGACAGCGTTTCCGCTGAGCGCGACAGGGTTAGATAGTTCAGCCCGACGTTGACCAGGAAGTTAAGGCGATCGCCTATTTCTTTCAGCACTTTCTCGGCGATTTTGGCCCGCTGCCCGGAGAGTTTCAGATTGGTGAAAAACTCCATCGCATGGCCGATGCTCATATCAGAAATCGTCGGCAGCGCGGTGTTCTCTACAAACACATGGCGCGCTTCGCGGCGTAATCGGGTGCCGTGGCAGGACGAGCAGGAGCGGTTGCTGATATATTTCGCCAGCTCTTCGCGCACCGCATTGGACTCAGTCTCTTTATAGCGGCGCTCCATGTTATTAAGCACCCCTTCAAACGGATGGCGGCGGATGGATGTATCGCCGCGATCGTTGATGTACTTAAACTCGATATTCTCTTTGCCCGACCCGTTGAGAATCACTTGTCGTACGTCTTCTGGCAGGCTTATCCACGGCGCTTCAACGTCGAAGTCGTAGTGATCTGCTAGCGAGCGCAGCATCTGGAAATAGTAGAAGTTGCGACGATCCCAGCCGCGGATTGCGCCACCGGCCAGCGACAGCTCGCCATTCTGCACCACGCGGGACGGGTCAAAATATTGCTGTACACCCAGTCCGTCACAGGTAGGACAGGCCCCGGCGGGGTTATTAAACGAAAACAGCCGTGGCTCCAGCTCAGCCATGCTGTAGCCGCAGATTGGGCAGGCAAAGTTAGCGGAAAAGATGAGTTCTTCGTTCTTCTCATCATCCATATCAGCGACGACCGCGGTGCCACCAGAAAGCTCCAGCGCGGTTTCAAATGACTCAGCAAGACGCTGGGCCAGATCTTCACGCACTTTAAAGCGATCCACTACCACTTCAATGGTGTGTTTTTTCTGGAGCTCCAGCTTAGGTGGATCCGAGAGATCGCACACTTCTCCGTCAATACGGGCGCGGATGTAGCCCTGGCTTGCCAGGTTCTCCAATGTTTTGGTGTGCTCGCCTTTACGCTCTTTAATGATAGGAGCAAGCAGCATCAGGCGTTTGCCCTCAGGCTGTGCCAGCACGTTATCGACCATCTGGCTTACGGTCTGGGCCGCTAGCGGAACATCGTGATCCGGGCAGCGCGGCTCGCCGACGCGGGCATACAGCAGGCGCAGATAGTCGTGAATTTCGGTAATCGTACCGACCGTTGAACGCGGGTTGTGCGAGGTGGATTTCTGTTCAATAGAAATCGCCGGCGATAACCCTTCGATATGATCGACATCGGGCTTCTCCATCAGTGACAAAAACTGACGGGCGTAAGCCGATAGTGATTCCACATAGCGACGCTGTCCTTCGGCATACAGGGTGTCGAAAGCCAGTGAGGATTTACCAGAACCTGAAAGACCCGTCACAACAATGAGTTTGTCACGTGGGATTATCAGATTGATATTTTTGAGATTATGGGTGCGGGCGCCCCGTACTTCGATCTTATCCATTCACCTTTCCCGGAAAGAATGCCTGTGCTGGTGTGCTTGAAGGACAACCGGCGACCAGAAACGGCTAATTATGACACAATAAAACCTGAATGGATATCCAGTGTTTTGGTGCAACGTGCTACACAGGAAGATTGTTTTTTGGCGCTGTCTCTCAGCTATAAACTGTGGGGATGGCGTGTTAGAATTCACGGTTTAGACTATTAAGAAACAATCTCAGGAGATTCCCTATGGCCAGCAGAGGCGTAAACAAGGTTATTCTGGTTGGTAATCTGGGTCAGGACCCGGAAGTGCGCTATATGCCAAACGGTGGCGCGGTTGCCAACATCACGCTGGCTACCTCCGAATCCTGGCGCGATAAGCAAACTGGAGAGATGAAAGAGCAGACTGAGTGGCACCGCGTCGTGCTGTTCGGCAAACTGGCTGAAGTTGCTGGTGAGTATCTGCGTAAAGGCTCTCAGGTGTATATCGAAGGCCAGCTGCGTACCCGCAAATGGCAGGATCAGAGCGGCCAGGAACGTTACACCACGGAAATCGTGGTAAACGTGGGCGGCACCATGCAGATGCTGGGCGGACGTCAGCAGGGCGGCGCAGGCGGTCAGGGCGGCGGCCAGCAGGGCGGATGGGGACAGCCTCAGCAGCCACAGCAGCAGAGCGGTGGTAATCAGTTCAGCGGCGGCGCGCAGTCTCGCCCGCAGCAGAACAACGCACCGGCAGCACCTTCTAACGAACCGCCAATGGATTTCGACGACGATATTCCATTCTAGCACATACCTTAGGATTTTTTGTAAAGTTTAGGCTTGTAACCCCCGCATTGCGGGGGTTTTGCGTTTTTGCGTGTGTGAAAATATTTCGATTAAACTTATGCAAATTGATACCATGTAAAAATGTAAAGAAACAGGGGACTCTCGTGGAACTGTCGATACGTAGAATTAAGTCCTCGAGCGGTGAGCGATTTGTCGTTCTCGTCGACAGTGTAGGTATGCCATTGTTCTACCCAGCACTGTACGTCACTGTGCACATGCGCGGACGCTCACTGGCGGTAAACACTATCCAGAATACGCTTAACGCGATCAAGGCCCTGTACGCTTGGCAGAGTTTCTACTGTATTGATATCGAATCGCGCTTTTCGTGCTGCGAGCTGCTTCAAACTCATGAAGTGCATTCTATGCGCGATTTCATGCAGAAACCGTTGGTTGACAAGAATAACGGCAAGGCCGTTTCGATTTCCCGTCGAGGCAGAACGGTTAGCATACGCAACCAATATGCACGCATGTCAGTGATTGCCGATTACCTCGGCTTCCTCGCAGGTCAGCTTCAAAAGCCATCTACACAGGGCAATGAAAATATCAAGCGAATGGTTTCGCTGATTAAAGCAAACCGCCCCAAGAAGCCGACCAAATCCATCATAGATAGGGATGAAAAGCGCCTTGATGACTCAGATCTTGATGCGCTTGAAAAGGCGTTGAAGCCAGGTTCGGATAACAATCCTGCACATGAATATGCGGTACAGGTGCGCAACGCTTTGATTTTCTCCATTCTGCGCGTCACAGGTCTCCGGCGCGGCGAGCTGCTGAATCTAAAAATAGAAGATATCGACTTTGCGAAGAACACACTAAAAGTAGTCAGACGCCCAGATTCAACTGGCGACGCAAGGGTCTATCAGCCAGTGGTAAAAACGCGAGAGCGCACATTCCCGTTGATGCCTGAACTTGTCGATCAAGTTCGTGGGTATGTACTCGGATATCGCAATAAAGTACCGGGCGCAAAAAAGCATGGTTATCTCTTTGTAACACACAAGTCGGGTACTTCGGAGGGGCTACCGTTTTCGAATTCCGGGTTTGGCAAGTTCATGGGCGATTTAAAGCATATCGTCGAAGGCTATTGCTTTATTCATGCCCATTCGTTGCGCCATCACTGGAACTATTCATTCTCAAAAACCTGTGAAAACCAGGGTATGACGCCTGAGCGGGAAGAAAAGCTCCGTTCATACCTCATGGGCTGGAGTGAAACTTCAGGAACGGCGGCGACCTACAATCGTAGGTACATCAAAGAGCAGGCCGGCAAGGCAGTACTTGAGTTGCAAAACAAGCATCTTGGTAAAGTGCGGAAGGGGATGTAATTTGAATATGCTGGCTGTGCGGGTGAATGCTGTTGAAGAGTTTTACTCACGGGATGGCTATCGGGTCAGATTTGATGATGAGCGATGGAAGCTGAGCAAGGATATTGATATCCCTGTGTTTGCACTGGCCGAGGCTATGAATGCCCATATATATCTGTCTTTCCGGCATGTACTCGCCTTTTATGCAAAGACAAGCGCGCCATCTCACGCTAGGAATCTATTTGAACGTTGCAAGCACTACCTAGAATCGACTGTTGGGATGCCCTTATTCAGTATCGAGTCCCTGATTTCGTACCGCTCTATGCTGGATAAGAAAACGGAATGGTATTTGGGGACACTGCGCGGATTCATTAGGCAATGGGCTTACCTCGGGTATGCGGGTATTTCCAGTGACACTTTGAGTCTGTTGGATAAATGGACTCTCAAAGGAAATGAGAAGGGCTACGCAGTTCAATCCATGTGCCCTGACAGCGGGCCGCTGACTGATATCGAAATGGAAGGTGTTATCGCAGCAGTCGTCACTGCGTACGGTGAGGGGCACCTCGAGCTAATTGATGCTTGTTACTCAATGATTTTGGCCATGACCGGGCGACGACCTAGTCAGATCGCGGGATTGAAGCTGATAGACCTGATCCAGCAGTCGGATAGGTATTTCATCAATTTCCCACGCGCCAAACAGCGCAATCAGCTCTGGCGTACCGCATTCAACAAGTTTGCGGTAGTCGAGGATCTATGGCTGCTTTTGCAGCAGCAAGTAGTTGCGGTTAGGCTAGCATTTGCCGATAGGCTGGGGGGGGAAGTTCCAGTGAGCTGGTTCCCGAACTGTCGCTATTTCCAGTATTGGAAGCTGTCGATGTTCATTTCGATCTGAAGGAGCAACTCTGCGGGGATCGATTGCATGTACCAAGTGCCTCCGTAAAGGACGCTATTGATCGGGTAGCGAAAACGATAAAAGTGATTAGCGAGCGCACGGGGATGCCGGTTCGTCTCAATCCAACCCGTTTTCGCTATACGCTAGGTACTAATCTTGCTCGCGAGGGCAAAGGTGAATACGTCATCGCGGAAGCGCTTGATCATTCGGATACGCAAAATACCGGCGTATACGTGCGAAATATTCCGGAAATTGTCGAGCGAATTGACAAAGCTATGGCCTTGCAGTTGGCGCCCATTGCGCAGGCGTTCCATGGTGTACTCGTTGTGTCCGAGCGTGACGCAAGACGAGGTGGTGACCGAAATAGCCGGATTTCCAACGGCTCAGCGAACCTCGGTACCTGTGGTAGCTACGGTTTTTGCGGTGCATTGGCTCCTGTGGCTTGTTACACCTGTAATCATTTTCAACCTTGGCTGGATGGCCCCCATGATGCGGTTCTGGACTGCTTGATTCAGGAGCGCGACAGCGTACTGGAGCAAACCGAGGATAGAAAAATCGCCGCTATTAACGATCGCCTAATTCTGGCCGTCAGCGATGTGGTTAACCGTTGTAGAGCTATGAAAAACGAGGTGGCCTGTGGCTAATATCCTTCTGTTTACACCGAAATATCAACTCGATTCCAGAGCCAACCTCAATGATTTCATTGTGATGTGTCGTGATCGCCTCACCGTGTTTGGGGGCGATCTCGATTGGGACAGCGACACATGGCCTGGGGTTGGTAATTTTACGGTCATAGGTGCGCCAGCTCGCGGTTTCACTGATAGTCAATTGTTAGACTCTGAGATTATTCCTTTTGCAAAATCCTATGTGCGATATCAACAGGGGCATAACCCCAGCAAACTCAAGAATGAGTTCAAGGCGATTCGCTGTATCGAGAAAGCACTTTTGCAAGTCAAAGGGAGGGCTGATATCACCCTTACGGATATCAACGTGTTGGAGATGGCAGCCCAGGTTGCGCGAGAGTACAAGGCGACGGCATATCAGGCGGGGAGAAGCCTTGTGAGGCTCGTTGAATTTCTTCATGAAAGTAAGATCATTCCGCACGCGTTTGTCTGGAAAATTCGATCTCAAAACCTAAGGAATTGAATCGGACAGATGCTGCAACGAAAGTCAAACGGGATGCAAAGATTCCAGAAGAGCACTGGCTGGAATATATGGCTGAAATGTTCGCCAATAATCTATATGAACCTCGTGATCGTTTCACCACATCAATATTCGCATTGCTGATGTGCGCACCTTCTCGCGTTAGTGAGGTGCAAGACCTACCGGCAAACTGCCTGCATGTAGAGAGTGACAGTAAAGGTGTCGAGCGGCTGGGATTGCGGTTTTATGCCGGAAAGGGTTATGGCTCGGATATCAAATGGATTTCAACGCCGTTTAAGGAGATCGCCTCTAAGGCTGTGCAGCGGCTGACAGAGTTATCTGTAGAAGGTCGTAAACTGGCTAAGTGGTATGAAGAGAGTACCGATAAATTCTATCGCCATGCCGATTGTCCGAATGTACTAGATGATGCCCCTTTGTCTGACGAGCAAGCATGTCGGGCGCTCGGCCTCTCAGAAGAACAGGCGGCGTCCTCCCTGGCAGCATATTTTAAAGGTTATCCACTATTTCAATCACTCAGAGCAAGACGAGGATGTTTAACCTTGGCTTTCCTGAATGGGTTTTGTCGTAGCCAACTGCCAAAAAATTGGCCTTGGCTAAACAAAGAGCGACATATCAAGTATTCCGAAGCGCTCTTCTGTTTTCGGCGCCATGAGCTACGTTTGGATTTGAATACCAGCCCCGTACTTCTCTCAAAGCCCGGAAAAAGTACATTCACGACTGATCTAAACTATATCAAAGGCCAGGAGCGAAGCATCTGGAGCCGAAACGGATACAAGAATCCGGACGGATCTGAAATTTCGATGACGTCCCATCAATTGCGTCATTACCTTAATACTGCCGCGCAGCGTGGCAATCTGGGTCAGCTTGATATCGCCAAATGGTCTGGTCGAGCGAATATTAACCAGAATGCCACATACAACCACATGGCCGATGATGAGTACGTTGATCTGGCTCGGCAGGCTGGAGTGGGTAGCTTGCTAGAGAAGATCAAGGTCAATGCGCCGGTCACGTTTGCTGACTTAGAAGCCGTGGGCGAGGGCATTGCTCACGTTACAGAGTACGGATTTTGTGTTCATGATTTTTCCATGTTGCCATGCCAGAAGCATCGAGACTGCTTGAACTGCACTGAACAAGTTTGCATCAAGGGTGATGATGAAAAACTGGAACGCTTGAAAAAACAGCGGGATGGCATTTACTTACAGCTTGGTAAAGCTCAAGAAGCCTCTGAAGAAGGTGTCTACGGTGCAGATCGCTGGAGCCAGCATCAACGTAGGACGCTGGACAGAGTCGGGCAGCTTATCGAGATTCTGGAGTCTCCAGGCACTGCGAATGGTTCGGTAATCCGTTTGGGCATTGATCAGGAGTTCAGTCCACTGAAGCGCGAGATTACAGCTCGCTCAGGTATTACAAAGCTCGCTGCATCATCGACATCAGTTGAACCTGAACTTGATGAACTTCGCTTGCTCCTGGGGCGTAGCCATGGCTAAACATTTGACCAGCAAGGATATCAACATCCTAATTAACCTGATTGACAACTGGGAAGGAAAGTTGGGCTGGGAAGCTCTGTGCGACGCGGTGGTACCTCTCATTGGTGTGAGGCCGACCCGCCAGACTCTTAACTCGCACGCGCAAATCAAAGCTGCATTCGGGCACAAGAAAAAACAGCAGAAAACTGGCTTTGTCTCGACGAAAAGACCACCAAGTTTGAACATTGCAGAGCAACGCATTAAACGTTTGGAAAACGAAAATGACCGCCTTAAAGCCGAGAATGCCAGTCTATTGGAGAGATTTCAGAGATGGCAATACAACGCTTATAAGCACGGAGTTAACAAAGACAAGCTTGATGCCTTGTTACCTGATATTGATCGAGACACATCAGAAATGAGTTAACCATGACACACTGTCAGCAGTTTAGGAGGAGAGCTGAATGCGTCGCAGCCGCTGTTTATCTCAAACCATGGCGCAGAATCGCTTTTCATATGTGATCCATGATGGTAATCGAATACCGTAAAAAATGGAGCTACTATGGCTGGGGCAATTACATGTATAACGCGTCAGTGCATTGAACGCCTTATGTTAAGAGCGCGCTTTTGAACAATTTGTTGAGTGGACTCATGGCCAATTGGTCAGATCATCAGCTGTAACTGCATTCCGCAGTCTCTACAGCTTTGACGTTCTACACTCAGCTCGACTCAATAATATCAAAGGACCTAGGCCTTCGGATGACAAATAAAAAAGACCTATCAGAGCGTGACATTTGCACCATGTTCATCACCCCTGCACTTGAGCGCGCGGGATGGGATATGAAAAAGCAAGTGCGTGAAGAAGTCGGCTTCACCGATGGCCGTATCTATGTAAAAGGTAATTTGACCACACGCGGCAAGCGTAAGCGTGCAGATTACATTCTCTACTACAAGCCCAATATTCCAGTCGCGGTGATTGAAGCTAAGGACAATAAACACTCAGTGATGGCTGGTATCCAACAGGGACTTGATTACGCTACTATATTGGATATCCCTTCAGTTTTCAGTAGCAACGGAGACAGCTTTTATGAGCATGACCGAACTGCTAGCAGTGGCAAGGTTGAGAGTGAATTTCCACTGCATCAATTTCCGTCACCCGAAGAGTTGTGGCAACGCTACAAGCGTTACAAAGGTATAGAAAACCCAGAGGCCGAGCGTATCAGTGCCCAGGATTATTTCTTTGACGGTACCGGCCGCAGCCCCCGTTACTATCAGCAAATCGCGATTAACCGCACCGTGGAGGCTATTGCTAAAGGGCAGCAGCGCATTCTACTTACCATGGCCACCGGCACCGGTAAAACATACACTGCGTTTCAAATCATCCACCGCTTGTGGAAAGCCGGTGCCAAAAAACGCATTCTTTTTTTGGCAGACCGTAATGCCCTAATAGACCAGACCCGGCGCGGTGATTTCCGTCATTTCAAAGACAAGATGACGGTCATCAAGCAGAAAAAAATCGACAAGTCTTACGAAATCTACCTAGCCCTATATCAGGGATTGACAAACTATGACGAAGACAAAGATGCCTACCGTGAATTCAGTCGCGATTTTTTTGATTTAATTGTGATTGACGAGTGTCATCGAGGTAGCGCTTCGGAAAACAGCGCTTGGCGGGAGATTCTCGATTATTTTCATGCTGCTACTCATATCGGTTTGACTGCCACACCCAAAGAAACCGAGGTTGTGTCCAGCACCGAGTATTTCGGGGACCCTATCTATACATACTCTCTCAAGCAGGGCATACAGGATGGCTTTCTCGCGCCTTACAAAGTTTTGCGCGTAGGATTGAACGTCGATCTGGAAGGTTGGCGACCGGAGGTTGGCAAAACTGACAAAAATGGTCGAATTGTGGATGACCGTATTTACAACCGAAAGGACTACGATAAATATTTAGTGATCGATGAGCGCACACAGACAGTGGCCAACAAGATCACTGAGTACCTGAGCAAAACCAACCGGTTTGACAAAACCATCGTTTTTTGCGTGGACATTGAGCATGCCCAGCGCATGCGCGCTGCCCTAGCCAATGCCAATAGCGACCTAATGTCACAAAACACTAAATATATCATGCAGATCACGGGAGACAATGAGGAAGGTAAGCGCGAACTGGATAATTTCATCAATCCGGAAGAAACCTATCCGGTAATCGCCATCACCTCTAAACTGATGACCACCGGTGTTGATGCACAAACTTGTAAGTTGATCGTGCTCGACAGCAATATCGGATCCATGACTGAGTTTAAACAGATCATCGGTCGCGGCACTCGTATCAATGAGGAGTATGGTAAGACCTTTTTCACTATTCTTGACTTCCGCAATGTCACTGACTTATTTGCCGATTCAGATTTTGATGGCGACCCTGTACGTGTAAAAGAGCTGCGTGAAGAGGACGAATTTGAAGCGCCGAAAGACGAGTTGGCTGAGGGCAAAACTATCACCGATGACGAAGGTGAAGAAATCATATTCGATCCGCCCATCAAGCCACCTGTCATTATCGACGGTGGCGACATCATCAGCGAAGCAAGCCATAAGTTCTACGTCAATGGTGTCAATGTCGCCGTGCTCAACGAACGCATCCAGTATATGGATAGTAACGGCAAATTGATTACCGGCAGCCTGAAGGATTATACCCGCCAGAAAGTCTGTGAACAGTATCAGACGTTGGATGACTTCTTAAACAAATGGCACCGAGCCGATAAAAAGCAGGTCATTATCGACGAGCTTGCCGAGCAAGGTATTGTGCTGGAAAATCTCAAAGCAGCTATTGGCAAGGAAATGGACATTTTCGACTTGATTTGCCACGCCGCTTTTGACCAGCCACCTCTGACTCGTGCCGAGCGTGCCAAGCAGGCACAAAAGCGCGATGTGTTCACCCAATACGGTGAAGGAGCGCGCAAGGTGCTGGAGGCCCTACTAGACAAATATGCCGACGAAGGGATTGAAAACCTTGAGGACATCAAAATCCTCAAGGTTACCCCTTTTGATCAGTTCGGCACTCCGACCGAAATTATTCAACTTTTCGGTGGTAAACAGCAATACATTCAGGCATTGATTCAATTAGAACACGCCATCTATCAGGCCGCTTAAATAAGAAGGAAAGCAGAAACCCCCATGGCAAGCATTTCAAGCATCGTAAAATCTACACGTAATATCATGAGGCAAGATACTGGCACCGGTAGTGATGAGTTGCGTATTCTGCAACTAGGCTGGATGTTGTTCCTGAAAATTTTCAGCGACAAGGACAAAGAGCTGGAGCTGATGGATGACAACTACAGCTCGCCCATTCCCGCAGGGTTTCATTGGGACGAATGGGCAGGCGACGACGAAGGCATGACTGGCGATGAGCTGTTGCAGTTTGTCGATCGTAAGCTGTTCCCGTCCCTTTCTGAAATTGATCTCTCGACCGCCAAACGCCGAGCCGTGCTATTGCATGAGGTGTTTGCGAACAACTATAACTACATGAAATCTGGTATTCATCTACGCCAAGTTATTAACAAGCTCAACGAGATCGACTTTAACAACAGTAAAGACATCCATCTATTCGGCCGGATCTACGAGACTTTCTTGAGTGAGCTGCAAAGTGCGGGCACCTTAGGTGAGTTCTATACTCCCCGCGCCGTTACCCAGTTTATGACCGAGATGGTCAACCCCATTCATGGCGAAACCGTGCTTGACCCAGCATGTGGTACTGGCGGTTTTCTCACCGCCGTTATCGAGCATCTCAAAGCCAGCGCCGGTAATGTCGCAGAGCGTGAAGCTATCGGTCAAAATGTGCAAGGATGGGAGTACAAGCCGTTGCCATACATGCTGGCCAATACCAACCTTATCCTACACGACATAACCACCCCCAATATCCGCTTTGGTGACTCACTACAACGCCCATTGAGCGAATACAGCCGGCAAGACCGGGTGAATGTTATCATCGCCAACCCGCCCTTTGGCGGTGTGGTCTCCAACAACAATGAAAACAATTTTCCGCATTTATATCGAACCAAAGAATCGGCAGATCTGTTTTTGATTTTGATGATCCATTTACTCAAGGACGGCGGCCGGGCAGCAATTATTTTGCCTGATGGGTCGTTCACCGGTGACGGAGTCAAACAACGCATCCGCCAGAAACTGTTGGAAGACTGCAATGTTCATACGATTATTAGGCTTCCAAATTCAGTATTCAAACCATACGCAACGGTTGCCACAAATCTTGTATTCTTTACCAAAGGAAGTCCAACAAAAAAAATTTGGTATTACCAGCACGTTTGCCCGCCAGACATTAAGGCTTATTCAAAGACCAAACCTATTGATTACAATGACTTTGAGGCTATTAGAGGTTGGTGGTCCAATCGCGTCAATAGCGACTACTCATGGTGTGTCTCCATTGATGAGATAAAAGAAAGGCAATATGACCTTGATATTAAGAATCCAAATCGACAGAAAGTCGACGAGGGTATGGTGGCAAAGGATTATATTAGGACGATTGATGAGGATCTAAGGGAGATATCTGAAGAGGTGAAAGATATTTTCGAGTCATATTTTGAATTGTCTGATTACACGATTGTGGAGTTGGGTGACATATGTAGGATTGAGAAAGGACAGATTGGTATTACAAAGGCTATACCGGGAGAATACCCATTAGTTACAACTGGCGAAGATAGGAAGTCTCATAATGAATGCCAGTTTGACGGTGAGGCCGTATGCATACCTCTTGTCTCATCGACGGGACACGGTCATGCATCAATTAAGAGAATTCAATATCAAGATGGAAAATTCGCGCTTGGTAATATATTGGCGGCAGCAATCCCATATGATATGTCAGTTGTCTCAGCGAAATATTTATATTTCTATCTGAATAATTTTAAAGATGATGTTGTTGTGCCGTTAATGAAGGGTATGGCCAATGTGACATTGTCTATTGCGAGTATAAAAAAAATTAAGATTGTTTTACCGGCAATAGAGGATCAAGAAAAGTTGGTGGTTTTGATGGATAAGTGCGAGAGATTAAGAAATACACTTTTGAAGTCTGTAGATGATTCAGAGTCAATGATTAAGGCTGTTCTTGGGGAAATTATTACGTCTGAATGGATGGACGATATTTCATAAGTTATAAAGGTTG
This sequence comes from Salmonella enterica subsp. enterica serovar Choleraesuis, assembly GCA_022846635.1. Classification (GTDB taxonomy): domain Bacteria; phylum Pseudomonadota; class Gammaproteobacteria; order Enterobacterales; family Enterobacteriaceae. The sequence goes on along the minus strand of AP025685.1, from coordinate 3,938,637 downwards.
GACGGCCCGAGATTATAATCTAAATCGTGGAATTGCCTGTTTTTGATATGTTCACTCCAACAACGGAGACAGGCAAATTATGGACGAAAAGAAGCTCAAAGCCCTTGCTGCTTAACTGGCTAAAGGCCTTAACACCGAAGCTGGCCTCAATTAGTTTCCCCGTATGCTGACTAACTTGGTCAGCAATCTATGTGGAGCAGGTCAAGAAAACCGGAGGTTCAACAGCAGTTTGTGATCTGCCAACACAATGCATACAAACATGGAATTACAGAATATCAACTTAATGCTTCATAACTCAAAAATAGACAGGGAACGTATTGACGGAGAAAAGCGATCATGACAACACTCTAATAATTAAACGATATTATTAGAGTTTTTTTTATGACGTCAAATTGGTTTGTTATTTTATATTACATGACTGATATATTCATCATTTAAAACCATGAAGTATGAGGAGGTGAAAATATTTTTCCATAATGTTACTGTTGTCATTTTTTGATTGCTACATTTTTCTTTAAATTGAGCATGCTTTGGGCTATTTTCGTGACTGGTGGAAAAATTAAATAAGGGAATGAAATGCTTAAAAAATTTGACCATATTAAAAAGTTGGGTGTGTTTGATAACTTTATTTGGGATCGGCAAGTCTTAAATAAAGGAGGCGCAGTTCAAAGCTTTGTTGATATTAATATAATATATGGTAGAAATTACTCAGGAAAAACAACACTTTCTCGTATTATTCGTTCCTTAGAAAAAGGGAATATCTCAGATAAATACGGCACACCTTCGTTTAATTTAAAGTTTGCAGATAATGTTGAAGTAACTAATGATAATATATCTACTCATGATAAAAAAATCCGTGTATTTAATGAGGATTTTATCCGAGACAATCTGCGTTTCATCAGTAACCCTGAAGAGAGTGTTGAGTCTTTCGCTATCCTTGGCGATGATAACAATAAGATAGAAGTGGAGTTAGCAGAATTAAATTTAGAATTAGGAATGAATGACGAAGGGAAAGAATCTGGTTTATATGCAAGTAAAAAAACGGCAGCTATAGATTACAACAATGCTTCTTCGAAACATAAAATTGCTAGCGATAAGTTGGATAAGCAATTGACAAATAAAGCCACAGGTAAAGATATTGGAATAAAATATAAACCGGAACGTTATGGTGATCAGAATTACACGATAGTAAAGCTTAAAAATGAAATTACAGAGGTAAATAAAAGCAGTTATAAACCGCTAAGCGATGAAGAGTTAGAGCAATATGATAAGTTGATCGCTGAGAGAGTGTTGCCAAACTTACCTAAATTTAAAATCCCAGACCTTAATTTCAAATCATTTGAAGAAGATGCTGAGAAACTCATTACTAAAAAAATTAGTGCATCCGACAAGATTGATGAGTTAGTCAAGGATGCAATCTTAAATAGATGGGTTAATGAGGGGCGAAGACATCATAGAGATAAGCATGATAAATGTGCATTTTGTGACAATACGATATCATCAGAAAGATGGATCAAGCTTGATAAACATTTTGATGAAGAGTCAGAGCAGTTAGACAGGGATATTAACTTACTTATTACAAAGATCACGGACGAAAAAATAACAATAAGTAATTTATTATCAGTAAATAAATCTTTATTTTACACAAAATTTCATAATGAACTGGATGATTTGATTTTAAATTTAAACGCTGCCTATAAAAATTATGAACTGTCGCTAGATAGCCTGATTCAACAACTCAATGCTAGACAGCAAGATACATTAAACTCTAAGGATTTTGATATACCTTTTGACTCTACAAATGAATTGAAAAATATTTGGAGTCAATATTCTGAAATTTGCATTAAATCGGATATGTTTACTAAATCTTTAAGCACTGAACAAGCTAAAGCGAGGAAGTTTCTAAGATATAATGAAGTTTATAACTATCTAATTACAATAGATTATAAAAACTTGATTGGTTCTGTAACTGAGCTGAAAATTAAATCTGATAACTCATATAATGAGCTTACGCGTATTACTAGGACGATCGCTCAGAAGCAATTATTAATTACTGAAAAGAAACGTGAGCTAAATGATGAAGCGAAAGGAGCAAAGAAAGTTAATGAATATTTGAATAACTTCTTTGGTCATAGATTCTTATCTCTTGAAACTTTAAAAAAACAGACTGACGATACTAATCGTACTCAGATTCGATTTGAAGTTATGAGGGACGGAAAAAAAGCTTACCATCTAAGTGAAGGTGAATGCAGTCTTCTGGCATTTTGTTATTTCCTTGCTAAATTGGACGATGTCGAAACACGAGATTCGAAGCCAATTATTTGGATTGACGATCCAATTTCTTCATTGGATGGTAATCACATATTTTTTATATACAGTTTATTGAATGCAGAGATTGTATCTTCTGGGAAGTTTAAACAGTTATTTATTTCAACGCACAACCTTGACTTCCTAAAGTATCTTAAAAGATTGAAGGATAACTTTATAGATGAAAATAATAAGAAAGTTAGCTTCCAAAAGGCATTTTTTGTTGTTGTAAGAAATGATAGGGAATCGATTATTCAAGTTATGCCATCGTATTTAAAGGATTATGTTACAGAGTTCAACTATCTCTTTCATCAGATTTATAAATGCTCCAGTATTAATTTTGTAGATGATACTAATTATATTACCTTTTATAATTTCGCAAATAATGCGAGAAAGTTTTTTGAAATATATTTATATTATAAATACCCAGATCAAGGGATGAATGAAAGTACGCTCAGGCTGTTTTTTGGTGAGGATAAAATTCCTGCCATCTTATCCGACAGAATTAATAATGAGTATTCACATTTATGTGGCGTATTTGAACGCGGAGCTACCCCGGTGGAAGTGCCCGAGATGCAAACAGCTGCGCGACAAATCATTGAAAGACTCAAAGAGGATGAGGATCAATATACGGCATTATTAAATAGCGTTGGTGAGCATATGGAAGCTGCCATGTAGCGATTTGAGTTTAGTGCATTGCTAAATGCTTTTATAAATTTAGGCTCCTAGGACAGGAGCCTTTTTAGAATTAAATAGCGTGAAACTTGCGTAAGTCAATCAGTGAAACGCAACTTGGCTCTACGCTCTTGCATGTTGACTCCATGGTTAATTCTTTGGTTACCACAGATATAACAAGAACATGCACAAGGTGTGCGATAAGTTTTCCCTACAACGGTAGAACTCGGTATTTGAACCGTTGCAGCCCTATATTTTTTGCGCTTAGATTTTAATCGAGAAACCTGATGGCGACGCCAGGCTCTACTTTTAACCATTTCAATTTACTCCAATTTTCGGGTGCGGCGTTGTACCGCGTCCCTATTTGCGCATGGAGTTCGATATCAATCTGATTTTTCAAGAATACCTCGAAATCTTTCAATGATGAGAAATATTATAGCAATCTCTGTCTAGTAGGTGAATCTTCTAAGCCTTACTAAGATTCGACAAATGTAAAGTTTGGCGAGTGTAATACTTGAATTTTTTGCGTTAAACTTTACTAATTTTCTAGTATTGATGTTATTTCATTGAAATTTAATGGTATTTTTATTTTTTTTATTTATAAGGTAAGCACAACCATTCTGATATTCGCGCCAGCGGCGTGATTCAGTGTTCGTAAAGAAAGCCCTCTATAGCGGAGGGCTTTTTGCTGTCAATCTTAGGCCCCCTCCTGGGGAGGTGGTGATTGATTTCCAGCCCTGTTCTTCGAAAAGGGGTTTAATTGCCCGCCTCTGATGACCGTCATATGGTATTTCTGGCTGTTTAGTGAGCCGCTTCTACAAGTAGCGTGAACAGGCTATATCCAGCCGGGCGATAGATCTAATCCATTATGTTGCGGGCTGAATGCTGCATGGCGGCTTCATCATCTCGCGATAGAAACGTTTTTCACTCCCTTCCCGTTAAACAAATACCCGTTATTCAACGATATTTAGCAAAAAAGAAAACGACCTTAAGGTTAAGGGCCATTTATACTCATGATGTTAGATAGAGGTAAATGCTGTGCTAGTCTTTTGATGCCGCCAGAGCACTATTTTTAAGTTGGGAAAACGGCAGTTTTGCGCGGGAGTTGCATAACAAATGAATAAGAAAATACTTTTCACGCTGCTAATTGTGGCTGTGGCGATAGCCCTGGCCGTGATGTTTCACGCCAGGGATGCCAACTTGCTATTGCAGGGTGAAGTTGATGCCCATGAAGTTATCATTTCCTCAAAGGCTAAAGGCCGGGTGGTTGAACGTCTGGTTCGCCACGGCGATGACGTTGTGGTGGGGCAGCCTCTGATTCGTCTGGAAGAGCCTGAACTTATTGCTCAGCTGAAAGCCGCTGAAGCCGCGCGCGATCAGGCTCAGGCACAGCTGGATATGTCGTTAAACGGCACTCGTAAAGAGCAAATCCGCAATCTGAAAGCTACGCTGGATCAGTTACAGGCCCAGTATCAAAACGCTCAGGATACTTATCAGCGTAATCTAAAAATTGCCGCTAAAGGCTACATCTCCGCCCAGACTCTTGAAGATTATCGTCATCAGCGCGATAGCGCATGGCAACAGGTACAGGCTGCTAAGGCTAACCTGGATGAAGGTTACAACGGGGATCGTATTGAGCAACGGCAGGGTTATCTTGCCCAGTTGCGCCAGGCGGAACAGCAGGTTTTAGTTATCAAAGCGCAAACCGATGACCTCAACGTTACGGCTCCGGTCGCCGGTGAGGTTGGGCCAATTCCGGCAGAGGTTGGCGAGCTGCTGAATGCTAACAGTCCGCTGCTGACGCTAATCGAATTGCCGAGGGCATGGTTTGTCTTCTATCTACGTGAAGATATTCTCGCTCACGTCCGCAAGGGGGATGTGGTGAGCATCCGGGTTCCGGCGCTTAACAACCAAATTATTCAGGCTGAGGTTCATTACATAGCGCCGCTTGGCGATTATGCGACTAAGCGCGCCACCCGTGCGACCGGCGATTTCGATCTTAAAACTTTTGAGGTTCGACTTTATCCCGCCAAACCGGTGCCGGGCCTGCGACAGGGAATGAGTGCGCTATGGCAGTGGAAAGTGTGAGAGTCTGCTGGCGCTGCTTTAGCCAGTCTTTTCGACGCGAGATAAAATCGGCCTTTCGTCGGCCTATATTTCACTGGCTGAGCTGGATTTTTCCGCTGATGCTGTTTGGCCTGATTGGCAGTAACTTTTCAGAAGGTACGCTGCTGGATTTGCCGGTTTCAGTGGTGGATAACGACCACAGCCATCTGTCGCGAGAAATTATCCGCAAGCTGGATGCCGGTTCTCACGCTAAAGTCAGGACCTGGGAGGGGGGGCTGGAGGAGGCTCAGAAGCGGCTGCGTAGCGCGCAAGATTATGCGATGCTCAATATTCCGCTTAACTTTGAGGCAGACGTACTGGCAGGCAGAACGCCGGAGGTTGTGCTCTACTACAACGCGCTGTTTTACGGCTCTGGTTTGTACTCTACTCAGGATTTCGCCGGGCTGATGAGCGATATTAATACACAATATCGCCCGTATATTGCGGCAAAGGTTGGTAGCCCGGTGCCATCGCTACCGCAGGTGTCGCTCAACTATGACAGCCTGTTCAACGCCAGCGGCAGCTTTATCTATTACCAACAGTTCGGCGCAACCATCCACTTGCTGCAACTGTTTGTGGTTACCTCAATGATTTACGTCCTGGCGCGCAGCAAACCGCTGGTTTATTCCCGATCTTTCGGTATGTCCCTGTTAGGAAAACTCGCTCCTTATACCCTCTGCTTTACCACGCTATTAATTGTCGAACTGGCTATTCTGGTCTGGTTTTCCGATGCGAGGGTGATAGGTAATCCGGTTTATATGTTGTTGGTGGGCTGGTTTTACGTGATGTCGGCGCAAAGTATTGGCGTCTTACTGTTTACTTTCACCGGTAGCGCAATTACGGCCTATACCCTGATGGGGATTCTGGTGGGTCTGGCTTTGACCTTCTCTGGGATGACGGTACCCATATTATCGATGCCTCTGCCAGCACAGATTATTGCCAATATCGAGCCGTTAACCCATGCGCTGTATGCCATGTTCGATATTTTTCTGCGCCATACGTCCGGCCTTTCCACGCTTTATGCCTGTCTGATGCTGACTATCTATCCGCTGGTCGCCGCGCTGCTGGTACGAAAACGGCTGGTTGCACGTCTGCGTAAGCAGGAGGCGGTGATATGAAACAGTACTGGGCGACGTTTACCAAAGTATTCATTGGGCTTTTAGAGAGGCCAATGTGGATGATGCTGCTGCTGTCGCTGTGCATCATGAGTCTGGTTTACGTAAACCGTACGGTGTGGGATTTACCGGTCGCGGTGGTGGATATGGATCACAGCCCGGCCAGTCGCCTGCTGGTCCGCAGCCTTGATGCTACGCCAAAAGTAAAAGCCGTTGCTTATAGCAGTCTGGACGAAGCTATTGTCGATTTACAGTGGCGTAAGCTGTTTGCGGTCATGATCCTGCCGGTCGATTTAGAAAAGAAACTGCTGGCCGGTACTTCTGTCGCCATTCCGGTATTTGGCGATGCGACTAACCGTTTGTCCAACGGCCAGATTCAAATAGATGTGCAGGCTGCCTATCAGCAAATGCTATCGGCCTATGATACTCAGCTAATGTTGCAGAATGGCTTCAATTACCGGCAGGCGGAGGTCATTCTTACGCCCATACGCAGCCGTACTGAGGGGGTCTTTAACCCCGGAGTCAGCTTTGCGGCTATCGTCTTCCCCGGCCTGTTAGTGATGTTATTGCAGCACTCCCTGATGATAGCCAGCGTAAGGGTGAGTATCGTGTTGCGGATGCAAGGCAAGCCATCGCTACCCACCTATCTCGGCGGATTGTCGGCGCTGTTACCCATCTGGCTGTTTCTTTCTATCGTGCTATTTATTCTTTGGCCATGGCTACTGGGATACAGGCAGACCGCAGGAATTGGAGAAATTCTACTGCTTACCTTCCCATTTCTGCTGGCGGTATTGGGCCTGGGGCGCTTTCTGACTGAGTGTTTGCGCAGCGTGGAGCGTATTTATTTGACGCTCTCATTCATTACTACCCCGGTGTTTTATATCTCTGGCACTATCTGGCCGTTACAGGCGCAACCGGCATGGGTTAGTGCGGTGTCGTCCATGCTTCCCTCGACCTGGGCGACTAAAGCCATTGCCGGGGTAAATCAGATGGGGCTTTCATGGCATGAAGTGCTCTACGATGTGGCGATGCTGCTGCTGTTGGGGGCGTTCTATACGGTGATGGGAATGATGGTAGCGCTATTGCACGATAGTGCGAGACTGAGAGGGCTGTGGCGTAAAGTCCGCAGATGATAAAACCGGCCAGCCTTGCGGCTGGCCACGGCTGTCAGGTCATCATCGGGAATTCACTGGGCATATAGCTGAATGCTTCAAGCACTACGGTTTTTACGTGCTCGGCAATCAATGGCAATTCGGCACCAAAGCCTAATAATCCTACCGCGAACCAGCAGGATGCGGCGATCCCCATTCCGCTGGCGAGTACGGCCAGTGCGTTAAAATGGGCCTTACGTAACTGAATATTCAGGGTGCTTGCCAGAAACATCAATAATGCACTCAATAACTTCCAGCGAACTAACATCACTCCGGTGGCCAGGGCTGCCATGGTTAACTCCTCAAGAATTTACCTAATGGGTGCCTGATGCCTGGCGTGTTAGATGCAGGCAGATAGCACCATCTGAACGGGATCTCAAAACGAGTGAAACTTTGCTGTATCGTTTCAACTGTTGTGTGAAATGTATCACATTCGATGGTTTATTAGCCAGTGGAACGGCGCGTTTTTTGAACGATAAGAGGGGGCGGAAAGAGTTCAGCGAACGGGAGCAGCGTCAGGCGCTGGCCCACCGTCCGCTGTCACATCAGGCATGATGCCGATAGTCGGTAGGCGTGGTGGCGTATTCACGGCGGAATACGCGGGAGAAGGTTTGCTGTGAGGCAAATCCAACATCCATAGCAATATCAAAAATAGGTTTGTGGGTATTTTTTAGCGCTTCTGCGGCAAGCGTAAGACGACGCTGGCGGATGTAATCGGCCAGGGTGTGATGGGTCACCGAGCGGAACATCCGCTGGATATACCACTTTGAATACCCGGACTTACGGGCGACGGCTTCAATACTCAGCGGTTTATCGATATTGGCATCGATCCACTGCAACAGTGAGTTGATAATTTCCTGGTGCAAAGTACCTCTCCTTTTCCTGATTGGCAGCGAAGCAGGAGCATGAGTATAATTCCTCAAGTTAACTTGAGGTAAAGCACTTTGAGCAAGAATAATTCCCCCCTTAAAACTTTGCTCACGCCAGGTGACGTAGCGAAACGTAGCGGTGTTGCTGTTTCTGCCCTGCATTTCTACGAGAGCAAAGGGCTTATCACCAGCGTACGTAATTCAGGCAATCAGCGGCGATATACCCGCGATGTGCTGCGTTATGTGGCGATTATTAAGATTGCCCAGCGTATTGGTATTCCGCTGGCGACTATTGCCGATGCGTTTAGCGTGCTACCAGAAGGGCACACACTTAGCGCGAGCGAATGGAAAACACTCTCTTCGCGCTGGCGGGTGGAGCTGGACAGGCGTATCCATACGCTAACCGCGCTGCGAGATGAGCTGGATGGTTGCATTGGCTGTGGTTGCCTCTCGCGTAGGGACTGCCCTCTGCGCAACCCCGATGACAAGCTCGGTGCTTCCGGAACCGGGGCGCGGATACTTGAGGGTGATGAACCAGGTTAAATCCACTGGCCTCTCCTATAGTTGTCAGGAGTTTTGTGCCTGTTAAGGAGAGCGCATGATTACCCTTCATCATCTGGATCACTCACGTTCGCATCGGGTTATCTGGTTTCTGGAAGAGTTGCAGGTGCCCTGGGAGATGGTAACGTGGCAGCGTGAAGGCTCGCTGCTGGCCCCCCCAGGGCTTAAACAGATTCACCCGCTGGGCAAAGCACCCATTATCGAAGACCGCGAGCAGGTTATCGCCGAGTCGGCGGTTATCCTCGAATATCTTCAGGAAAATTACGATCCGCTAAATCGATTTAAGCCACATCACGTTGGCGATGCCCAGAACTATCGTTATTGGATGCACTACGCAGAAGGTTCATTGATGCCGTTGCTGATGATTCGGCTGGTGTTAGGCAAACTCGGGCAGTCTCCGGTTCCCTGGCTTTTACGTCCGGTTGGACGCGCGCTGTCGCATGGTATTCAGAGTAAGTGGCTGTCCGGGCAGTTAAAAACTCACGCCGACTTTCTTGAGAAACATCTTTGTGCCCACCGTTGGTTTGCCGGCAGCAACTTTAGTGCGGCAGATATACAAATGAGCTTCCCGGTTCTGGCGCTGCTCGCTCGCAACGAAAGCCAACAGTTACCGGCACTGGTGGACTGGCGTAATCGTATTCAGGAGCGTGAAGCTTATCAAACGGCGGTACAGAAGGGCGGCCCCTTATTTATGCCGGATTAACTCACCTGCAGGCGCACGCATTGAGATGGCCGATATCAGCTGATTGTTAGTATAAATATGTCCGGGACGTTAACGTTTGCGCGGCACTCGCTGGTAAATTTCGTCTGCGGGCATATTTTTGACATGAATGACAAAAGTTATGTTGAAATGCCAGGCAGGAAGACCGGATAATCGTTTGCCTTTTTTACCGGCGGTATTTTATCTTCAAGGGTAAACGTTTGCTTTTCTGGCTATGGAGGCCAAAAACTGCGTATTTATCCCCAGATATCGCCGCGCTATAACTGCAAATTAAGTGAATTTCAGGGGAATACTTTATGTCTACGCCTTCTCCACGTGCGGGCGCACTGGATGCCTGGTTTAAAATCTCGGCACGTGGCAGCTCCGTACGCCAGGAAGTTCTGGCCGGTCTCACTACGTTTCTTGCGATGGTCTATTCGGTAGTTGTGGTTCCGGGAATGCTCAGTAAAGCCGGTTTTCCACACGACGCTGTATTTATCGCAACCTGTCTGGTCGCGGGTGTAGGCTCGCTGGTTATGGGGCTATGGGCAAATCTGCCTATGGCTATCGGCTGCGCCATCTCATTAACGGCCTTCACCGCTTTCAGCCTGGTGCTTGGCCAGCACATCAGCGTGCCAGTTGCCCTTGGCGCCGTGTTCCTGATGGGCGTGCTGTTCACCATTATCTCCGTTACCGGTATTCGCGGCTGGATACTGCGCAATCTGCCGATGGGCGTGGCTCACGGTACCGGTATTGGTATTGGTCTGTTCCTGTTGCTGATAGCGGCCAACGGCGTGGGTCTGGTAGTTAAAAACCCGGCTGAAGGTATGCCTGTTGCATTAGGGCAGTTCGCCAGCTTCCCGGTTGCCATGACGTTATTGGGCCTGGCGGCGATTATTGGCCTGGAAAAGTTGAAGGTGCCGGGTGGTATTCTGCTGACAATTATTGCCATCTCAATCTGCGGTTTGATTTTTGACCCGGCAGTACAGTTCCATGGCTTTTTCGCTATGCCTTCTCTGTCTGGCGCTAATGGCGGTTCGCTTATCGGTAGCCTGGATATTATGGGCGCACTGAATCCTATAGTCCTGCCAAGCGTGCTGGCACTGGTGATGACCGCCGTATTCGATGCTACCGGGACTATCCGCGCGGTAGCGGGTCAGGCCAATCTGCTGGATGAAAATGGTCAGATAATTAGCGGCGGTAAGGCACTGACTACCGACTCGTTAAGCAGCATCTTTGCCGGATTCATGGGGGCGGCGCCTGCCGCGGTCTATATTGAGTCTGCAGCCGGAACGGCGGCCGGTGGCAAAACTGGCCTGACCGCGATTACCGTTGGTGTGCTGTTCCTGCTTATTCTGTTCCTGGCTCCGTTGTCATATCTGGTGCCGGTATATGCTACGGCCCCGGCGCTGATGTATGTCGGTTTGCTGATGCTTAGCAACGTTTCGCGCATCGACTTTAATGACTTCGTTGACGCAATGGCTGGGTTGATCACGGCAGTATTGATAGTCCTGACCTGCAATATCGTTACTGGCATCATGATTGGTTTCGCCACGCTGGTAGTGGGGCGAGTCTTCTCTGGTGAATGGCGTCGGCTGAATATCAGCACCGTTATTATTGCGCTGGCTTTGGTGATTTTTTACGTCGGAGGCTGGGCCATCTAAGGCTGCCGAATGACTGTAATATCAACGGGCCGCTAAGCGGCCCGTTTTCGTTACATCTTTAGGGCACATCCGGTTTCCAGAACCTTAAAAAAAGTGTTCTATTATTGTGGTCGTAGTTGTTGTCAGAACGCGAGCCTAAGGAAAGCATGGAAATCTTCTTTACTATTTTAATTATGATGCTGGTGGTTTCCCTGTCGGGAATTGCCACGCGTTTACTCCCTTTTCGTCTACCGCTGCCACTTATTCAGATTGCCCTTGGGGTCGTTCTCGCCTGGCCGACCTTTGGTCTGCACGTCGATTTTAACCCTGAACTGTTTCTGGTGCTGTTTATCCCGCCGTTACTGTTCTCTGATGGCCTGAAAACCCCCACCCGCGAATTTATTCACCATGGGCGCGAGATTATAGGCCTGGCGCTGGCACTGGTTTTAGTTACCGTCGTCGGGATTGGTTATCTTATCTATCTGACGGTGCCCGGCATCCCGCTTATCCCGGCGTTTGCTCTGGCCGCGGTGCTGTCGCCAACCGATGCCGTAGCGCTTTCGGGCATTGTCGGTGAAGGCAGAATCCCTAAGCGCATTATGGGCGTGCTCCAGGGGGAGGCGTTGATGAACGACGCATCCGGTCTGGTATCGCTGAAGTTTGCCGTTGCGGTTGCGATGGGCACCATGGTGTTTACCGTCGGTGGGGCCACCGTAGAGTTCCTCAAGGTTGCTCTGGGCGGTCTGCTGGCCGGGATTATCATTAGCCTGCTATACGGACGCTCGCTGCGCTTCCTGAGCCGCTGGAGCGGCGATGAGCCGGGCACCCAGATCCTGATGCTGTTCCTGCTGCCGTTTGCGTCGTATCTGATTGCTGAACACGTTGGGGTTTCAGGCATCCTGGCGGCCGTTGCCGCAGGGATGACCATCTCGCGCTCCGGGGCGCTGACCACCGCGCCGCTGGCTATTCGCCTGCGGGCAACCAGCGTTTGGTCAATGCTCGAGTTTGTGTTTAACGGCATGGTGTTCCTGTTATTAGGTCTGCAATTGCCGGGTATTCTTCACACTTCTTTGGCTGCGGCGGAGGCGGATCCTAACGTCGATGCCTGGATGCTGTTCCTGGATGTTGTGCTCATCTATTTCGCGCTGATTTTCGTACGCTTCCTGTGGCTGTGGGTTATGAAACGCATTAGTAAGCGTTTCTTCCATAAGCGCCCGATGGAGTTTGGTCAGTTCACCACCCGCGAGCTGCTTATCTCCTCTTTTGCCGGGGTGCGCGGTGCGATAACTCTGGCCGGTGTGCTCTCTATTCCGCTGTTCCTGCCTGATGGTCAGCCGTTCCCTGCGCGCTATGAACTCATTTTCCTGGCCGCCGGGGTTATCTTGCTGTCCTTGATTGTCGGCGTTATTGCTCTGCCTTTACTGCTGCGTCACGTGGAGGTGACCGACCGTAGCCAGTCGCGCAAAGAAGAGATGATGGCCCGATCCTCAATGGCTGAAGTGGCTATCGTGACCGTGCAAAAAATGGAAGAGCGACTGGCCAGCGATACTAAAGAGAATATCGATAACGACCTGCTAAAAGAGGTTAGCTCGAGGGTTATCGGTCATCTGCGGCGTCGGGTTGTGGGTAACGGTAACAGCGAAGTGGTAGTGATGCAGGAGAAACTGGAACGGCGTTTCCGCCTTACCGCACTGCGCTCTGAGCGCGCGGAGCTATATCATCTGCGCGCTAAACAGAAAATCAGCAACGACACCATGAATCGTATGTTGCACGAGCTGGATCTTCTAGAGGCCTTGCTGGTCGAGAAAGAGTAAGCCTACTTAGAAACCGGCTGCTGTTGCCAGTACTGGCGGCAGCAGCCAATCCAGGCCTGAGCGCCATGCGATAAATATCCGCCTTCCCGCCATATCATTCCCAGTTGCCACTGCAGGCTGCAATTTAACGGCAACCAAATCAGTTTTTCCGGGCTAAGCCGCGAGCAGATAGGCTCAGGCAAAATAGCCACGCCAACACCTGCCTCCACCATTGCCGCCAGAAAATCCCACTGACCGCTACGTACCGCGATATGCGGTTTTACGCCATGCTCGCCGAACATCTGCATAAGCTGGCGATTAAGCGCAAAATCCTCGTTGTAGATAACCAGAGGTTTATCGGCCAGCTCTTCCGGTTCGACTTTTGAATGTGTTAGCCATTCCGGGGTTCGTGGGGCCAGTACATATAACGGGTGGCTGAATAATAGCTGGGTTGAGAGGCTGGCCTCACCGTCGACCGGCAGTGCGGTCATCGCCAGATCCAGTTCGCCATTTAATACCGCCTGCTGTACCGTCAGTCCGCCAAACTCGGAAATTTTTAGTCCAATACCTGGATAGCTGGAGCGGAATTGGCTGATAGGGCCAGCCATCAGCATACCGACCATCGGTGGAATACCGAGGCGCAGGATGCCGGTATTAAGCTGGCGCAGATCGTCCAGCTCGGACCGGAGCTGGTGGAATTCCGACAAGATCATCTGGCCTCGTTCGTAAACCACGCGCCCGGTTTCCGTCAGGATAAGCTTGCGGCCATCCCGAATCAGCAGAGTGCAATCCAACTCTTGCTCCAGGTTGCGCAGCATTTTGCTGATGGTGGGTTGGGTGACGAACAATTTTTCCGCAGCGCGGGTGAAGCTTTGCTGGCGAACGACCTCGACGAAATAGCGCAGCGTCCGGATATCCATAACTATTCCTGTTAACTATGCCTGTAATGATTTTAATTCATTTTTTGCCTGAATAGTTGGCTCGTATACTGCGTTCCTGCGCCCATCTTGGGTTCTCAGGATCTCTTATCATGGCTTTGGCTCTTCGCCGTCAGACGCCGCTATTACTTACGCGCCTTCAGGTTCCCGTCCAGATAGTTCTCTATGCTGGCTTATTCATTCTGGCCGAGCGTCTCGACGCCTGGTTACATTTACCCCTGCCTGCCAATGTGGTGGGGCTGCTGCTATTGCTGGGGCTGATTATTGCCAGAGTTATTCCTCTGGACTGGCTCAGAGCCGGTTCACGCTGGCTGCTGACCGAAATGCTGTTGTTCTTTGTTCCGGCGGTGGTCGCAGTAGTGAACTATCAACACCTGATGCTGGTGGATGGCTGGCGTATTTTTGCGGTGATTGCGCTTAGTACTATTCTGGTGCTTGGTTCTACGGCCTGGGTGGTGGATAAAGTGTATCGCTATGAGCTGCGCCGGGCAGCCGGTCGCCAGGAGCCGCAATGAGCAGATTAATGCTGAGCATACTGTGCCTGGTGGTGACGCTGGCGCTCTATTACGCGAATAAACGGTTATACCGTCGCTGGCGTAAACTGCCGTTGATGCCGCTTATCCTCACACCAGTACTTTTGGTTATCTGGCTGGCTTTTGGTCATATCTCCTATCGGGACTACATCGGTGAAACTCACTGGCTGTTATGGCTACTTGGCCCGGCGACGCTGGCCTTTGCGGTACCGGTTTATGACAATCTGGCGGTGATTCGCCGCCACTGGATGTCGCTAACCGCCGGAGTTATTACCGCAACGCTAGTGGCCGTCACCAGTTCGGTATGGTTGGCGCGGTTGTTTACTCTCTCAGATGAAGTACAGCGTAGTCTGGCGGTGCGTTCGGTGACTACGCCTTTTGCATTGGCTGCCACCGAGACTATGGGCGGTAAACCGGATTTGGTGGCACTGTTTGTGGTAGTCACAGGTGTGTTTGGCATGTCTGTGGGCGATGCGTTGTTTCTGCGTATGTCGATTAAAGCCGGGCTGGCGAAAGGGGCAGGGTTTGGCGCGGCATCCCATGGTGCGGGCACTGCTCGTTCGTATGAGCTGGGGCCACAGGAGGGGGTGATAGCGAGTCTGGTGATGATGTTGTCAGGGATAGTGATGGTGGTGCTGGCACCATTGTTTGTCGCTGTGTTGTTTTGATGGGGGTAGTTGGGGAAGGGGCTGTCGGCACAGCCCCTTTACCCGTTCACGAGTGGTGTGCGGGTTATATTCTGCGATACGCATGTGAACGGAACCTTTACTTAATTTCAGATGAACTCCCGCAGGCAGATATCCATATGTAATGCCAGTGCTGATTGCGCTCCTATAAGTGGAAAGCCTGACTTAATCACGGCACTCAGAGCGCGCAAAGGGCGGCTCTGTCGCCGCCCTCTGCACTCCCCGGCGACCGGCCACAAAATCGCTGCTGCGCAGTTCCCTCCGCTTCTTGTGGCTGCCTTTCGGGCACGGGCGGTATGCTGTTTACTCGTCTCATCCCTGTGAGCGCTCCCGGTCAGCCGCAAACGCGTCGGCGATTTTCAGCCGGGGTTATGCCGCTTCAGTTTATGTTTTTTTATAGCGGCAATATCGCTGCTGTTCGTTACCTGCATATCAACGCAGGCCCGCTCCCCCATGGAAACCGGTGAACCGAAGTCCGACTGACCAGGCCAGGCCGCCAGGGATGGCGGACTGAAACGCGTAGAGACAGGGATGTCGAGTCGCGACGCCGCAGTCAGCGCGGAACGCAGGTGAACGCAGTGCGAAGCACCGGTTTCTTCTGGGGCCGCTGGGATTGTAAAGGGGCTGTCGGCACAGCCCCTTTACCCGTTCACGTGTGGTGTGCGGATTATATTCTGCGAAACGCAAGTGAACGGAACCCTCACCTGATTTCAGATGAACTCCCGCAGGCAGATATCCATATGTAATGCCAGTGCTGGTTGCGCTCTTATAAGTGGAAAGCCTGACTTAATCACGGCACTCAGAGCGCGCAAAGGGCGGCTCTGTCGCCGCCGCCCTCTGCACTCCCGGGCGACCGGCCACAAAATCGCTGCTGCGCAGTTCCCTCCGCTTCCTGCGGCTGACTTTCGGGCACGGGCGGTATGCTGCGTCAATGCAGCTCCCGCCCTGCGGCCACATCCCTGTGGCCGCTCCCGGTCAGCCGCAAACGCGTCGGCGATTTTCAGCCGGGGGAATGCCGCTTCAAATTTTGTTTTTTTATAGTGGCAATATCGCTGCTGTTTGTTTCTCAACTGGCAGCAAGATCCTCCCCCCATCCGGCCCGGCGAACCGAAGCGCTGACGCAGGCGGTCAGCCCGACAGGACGTCGGACTGAGGCGGAACAAGACAGGATGTCGCGTACCGCCGACCGCCGGAGACCGCGCGGGAGGTAAGCGCAGTGCGCAGCACCGGGACGAACAGGGGCCGCTGGGATTGTAAAGGGGCTGTCGGCACAGCCCCTTTACCCGTTCACGTGTGGTGTGCGGGTTATATTCTGCGAAACGCAAGTGAACGGAACTTTGCCATATCCCAGACAGGCCGCTGCTGGTAAATATCTACATATAACCCCCGCCTCCCTGACCACGCACCGCCTACCGCCAAAAAAAAAACCGCCGCCGGTTACCCGGCGACGGCTACGCTATCGAACCACGTCCGCTAATTAGTGAGCGCGGCCCTGCTCGATCCCAAAACCGGTCTGCGAGCGAATAAACTGCGCGCGGAACAGGTCGCGTTCCCGAGCACCTTCTTCGCTGTTATCGGTAATGGAGAATACCCAAATTCCGATAAATGCTACAGCGATGGAGAACAGCGCCGGATATTCATATGGGAACACCGCAGTCGCGTGACCGAGTATTTTCACCCATATAGTCGGGCCAAGGATCATCAGCACGACGGCAGTCAACAGGCCCAGCCAGCCGCCTATCATCGCGCCGCGGGTGGTCAGTTTTGACCAATACATCGACAGCAGAATAATAGGGAAGTTACAGCTCGCGGCGATGGAGAATGCCAGACCAACCATGAACGCGATATTCTGATTTTCAAACAAAATACCCAGCAGGATGGCGACAACGCCCAGAACCAGAACGGTAATTTTGGATACCCGCAGCTCTTCACGTTCGGAAGCACCTTTGCGGAATACGTTGGCATACAGGTCATGAGAGACCGCCGAAGCGCCTGCCAACGTCAGCCCGGCTACTACGGCCAGAATGGTGGCGAAGGCAACCGCGGAGATAAAGCCAAGGAACAGGTGTCCGCCAACCGCATCGGCCAGATGAACCGCCGCCATATTGGTTCCGCCAATCAACGCACCGGTAGCATCTTTAAACGCCGGGTTGGCGCCGACCAGCATGATGGCACCGAAACCGATGATGAAGGTCAGAATGTAGAAATAACCCATAAATCCAGTGGCGTAGAACACACTCTTACGAGCTTCACGGGCGTCGCTAACCGTGAAGAAACGCATCAGGATATGTGGCAATCCGGCAGTACCGAACATCAGCCCCAGGCCCAGCGAGAGCGCTGAGATAGGGTCACTGACCAATCCTCCCGGACGCATAATATCCGCGCCTTTCGGGTGCACGGCCATCGCCTCGGTGAACAGGTTATTGAAACTGAAACCCACGTGCTTCATTACCATAAAGGCCATAAAACTGGCACCGAACAGCAGCAGGATGGCTTTAATAATCTGCACCCAGGTGGTTGCCAGCATGCCGCCAAACAGCACATACATCACCATCAGCACGCCGACCAGCACGACCGCAACATGGTAGTTCAGGCCGAACAGCAGCTGGATAAGTTTACCGGCACCGACCATCTGAGCAATCAGATACAGCGCAACCACCACCAGGGAACCGCAGGCAGACAGGGTGCGGATAGGCTTCTGCTTCAGACGATAAGAGGCTACATCTGCGAAGGTATAGCGCCCAAGGTTGCGCAGGCGTTCAGCAATTAAGAACAGAATAATTGGCCAGCCGACCAGGAAGCCCAGCGAATAGATAAGGCCATCGTAGCCTGAGGTATAGACCAGGGCGGAAATGCCCAGGAATGACGCCGCAGACATGAAGTCGCCGGCAATAGCCAGGCCATTCTGGAACCCGGTGATATTACCCCCGGCGGTGTAATAATCGCTGCGCGATTTTGTTCGCTTGGATGCCCAATAGGTAATGCCTAGAGTGAGTGCCACGAAAATAACGAACATCACAATGGCCTGCCAGTTGGTTGGCTGGCGCTGCACGCTGCCGGTGATGGCATCGGCGGCTCCTGCCAGCGCCGGAAGCGTCAGCAGAGCGGAAAGAAGAAGAGCCTTCCATTTTTTCATGATGCCTTCACCTCGCTCAGCACGGCATTATTAAGGCGATCGAATTCGCCATTGGCTCGCCAGACATAAATGCCGGTGAGGACAAACGAAACAACGATAACCCCAATACCGATAGGGATACCTCGCGTTACGTTAGTATCCGGGCCGAGCGGAGTGCCAAGCCATTCCGGTGCAAAGGCGATAAGCAGAATAAAGCCGATATAAATAACAAGCATGATAAGTGACAGAATGCCGGCAAACCGTTGCCGTTTTTCGACTAACTCCCTGAATTGCGCACTGTCTTCTATCCGTTGATAAATGGGTTCATTCATCACAGGTCTCCAGAGGTGATAAGGACAGATTGTCGTTTTTTATTACAGTCTTATGTGTAGTCAGGGAGGCTTGCCTCCTCCCGGTTTCCCCTTTCTTCGAAAGCGGAAATACAGCACGGCATTCCACGCCCCCGGGAGTTCCGGGGGCGTTTTGGTGTGAGTTATGGGTTATGGCATGGTGATGGACTGCTTCTCTTCCAGCAGCTTCTCAACCACGCCCGGATCGGCGAGAGTTGAAGTGTCGCCCAGGCTCCCGGTATCTCCGGTGGCGATTTTGCGCAGGATACGACGCATGATTTTGCCTGAGCGGGTTTTTGGCAGCGCATCAGTCCAGTGCAACACGTCTGGCGTGGCTATCGGACCAATCTCTTTGCGTACCCAGGCGCGCACTTCGCTGTACAGCTCCTGGTTAGGCTCTTCGCCGCTATTGAGCGTGACATAAGCGTAAATCGCCTGGCCCTTAATGCTATGCGGGATTCCCACAACCGCGGCCTCGGCTACTTTCGGATGTGAAACCAGGGCCGACTCAATTTCAGCGGTGCCGAGGCGGTGACCGGAGACGTTCAGCACGTCATCAACGCGCCCGGTAATCCAGAAGTAACCATCCTCATCGCGCCGCGCGCCATCGCCGCTGAAATAGTAGTTTTTAAAGGTAGAGAAATAGGTTTGCTCGAAACGCTCGTGGTCACCAAACAGAGTGCGCGCCTGACCAGGCCACGAATCGGTAATGACCAGATTACCTTCGGTTGCGCCGTCTAAAATATTGCCTTCGTTATCAACCAGCGCTGGCTGAACCCCAAAGAAAGGACGGGTAGCGGAACCTGCTTTCAGCTCCGTTGCACCGGGCAGGGGAGTTATCATGAAACCGCCGGTTTCAGTCTGCCACCAGGTATCAATCACCGGGCATTTCTGATTACCGATTTTGTTCCAGAACCACTCCCATGCTTCCGGGTTGATTGGCTCGCCAACGGAACCCAGAATACGCAGCGAATCGCGACGAGTGCCTTCTATCGCTTTATCACCTTCGGCCATCAGAGCACGAATAGCCGTTGGCGCGGTGTACAGGATATTTACCTGATGTTTATCAACTACCTGCGCCATACGGTTTGGCTGTGGCCAGTTTGGCACGCCTTCAAACATTAAGGTTGTGGCACCGCAGGCCAGCGGACCATAAAGCAGGTAGCTATGGCCGGTCACCCAGCCTACATCAGCGGTGCACCAGTAAACTTCACCCGGCTGATAATCAAAAGCGTATTTAAAGGTGGTTGCGGCGTACACCAGATAACCCCCGGTGGTGTGCAACACGCCTTTTGGCTTGCCGGTAGAGCCAGAGGTGTAAAGGATGAACAATGGATCTTCAGCGTTCATCTCTACCGCCTGATGCTGTGGGCTGGCGTCGGCCATCAGGTCATGCCACCACAGATCGCGGCCTTCCTGCCAGCTGACGTTGCCGCCGGTACGCTGGAATACCACGACGCGATCGACCGAGGTAACGGCTGGGTTTTTCAGCGCGTCATCCACGTTCTTTTTCAGCGGGATTGAACGACCGGCGCGTACCCCCTCATCGGCGGTGATAATCAGCCGTGAGTTGGAGTCGACCACGCGTCCGGCTACGGCCTCTGGGGAAAAGCCGCCAAAAATAACTGAATGGATAGCGCCGATGCGGGCACAGGCCAGCATTGCGACGGCGGCCTCCGGCACCATTGGCATATAGATAGCAACCACGTCGCCTTTTTTAATGCCAAGGTTGGTTAACACATTGGCAAACTGGCAGACCTGGCGGTGTAATTCGCGGTAAGTCAGGGTCTGGCTCTGGTTGGCATCGTCGCCTTCCCAGATGATGGCCGGGCTGTCGCCCTGCGTTTCCAGATGGCGATCGAGGCAGTTGGCAGCCAGGTTTAAGGTGCCGTCTTCAAACCATTTAATGGAGATGTTTCCTGGCGCAAAAGAGGTGTTTTTAACTTTGCTATAAGGCTTGATCCAATTAAGGATTTTGCCCTGTTCACCCCAATAAACATCAGGTTCATTAATGGATTGCTGGTATTTTTCCTGGTACTGGGTTGGATTTATCAGGCAGTGTTCCGCAATATTTGCGGGAATAGAGTGCTTGTGAATCTGGCTCATATTCTATTTCTCCTTTTTGAGTTGTTAATATTATGTCAATCAAAGGTTAATAAAAGAGAGCCGAATCGCTTTGTTTACTTTTTGGGCGGCAGATCACGCAATGAATGAATGGGTTAAAAAGTGTTCAAACGATTCTTTGACGAGAAATAATTACTCAATATCATTATTTAAAAAATGGATATAAAAGATGATTTAATAACAGTAGGTTATATAAGTCGAAGTGAAAAAATTGTTGTTACAGAAGTTAATTTGGTTAAGAGCTTGAGAAGATCAATACTTGCCTTACCCGCCTCCCAGATGGTACTGATACTGCCCTAACCGCAGTCCCTACACATTCCGAAGTTTGTCAGACCCCTTGGGAGGCTTGTTGCCGCCCGCGAATCAGGGAATGGCCTCTGTTAAGGAAGAAATAACATTATGAAAACTCAAAAGGTCAGCCTGGCCTGGCAGATTCTGCTGGCTCTGGTGCTGGGCATTATGCTGGGTAGTTTCCTTCATTATCAGCCAGAAATGCGCGACTGGCTGGTCGCCAACTTCCTCTCTCCGGCCGGAGATATCTTTATCCACCTGATCAAAATGATCGTGGTGCCTATCGTTATTTCTACGCTGGTAGTTGGAATAGCCGGCGTGGGCGATGCCAAGCAGCTTGGCCGCATCGGGATGAAGACGATTATTTACTTCGAAGTTATTACTACCGTTGCCATTATTTTGGGTATCACCCTGGCGAACGTGTTCCAGCCGGGCCATGGCATTGATATGAGCCAGCTGGCAGCGGTCGACATCTCCAAATACGAACACACCACTGCGGAAGTGCAGAGCCACGCGCATGGGTTGATGGGGACTATTCTGTCGCTGGTGCCAACCAACATCGTGGCGTCGATGGCCAAAGGCGACATGCTGCCGATTATCTTCTTCTCGGTGCTGTTTGGTATGGGTCTTTCTTCGCTGCCTGCCACTCACCGCGAACCGTTGGTCACCGTATTCCGTTCTATCTCAGAAACCATGTTCAAAGTGACTCACATGGTTATGCGCTACGCGCCGGTGGGGGTTTTCGCACTGATTTCCGTGACAGTCGCTAACTTTGGTTTTGCCTCGCTTTGGCCTCTGGCTAAGCTGGTTATCCTGGTCTATGCCGCTATCCTGATTTTTGCTCTGGTGGTGTTGGGAATTGTGGCCCGGATTTGCGGGCTGCGTATCTGGACGCTGATTCGCATCCTCAAAGATGAACTGATTCTGGCGTACTCCACCGCCAGTTCTGAAAGCGTGCTGCCGCGTATTATTGAAAAAATGGAAGCCTACGGTGCGCCGCCGGCGATCACTAGCTTTGTGGTGCCAACCGGCTACTCCTTTAACCTCGATGGCTCCACGTTGTACCAGAGTATCGCGGCTATCTTTATCGCGCAGCTTTACGGTATTGAGCTGTCTATCGGTCAGGAAATTATTCTGGTACTGACCCTGATGGTGACCTCGAAAGGTATTGCCGGGGTGCCGGGCGTATCCTTCGTAGTACTGCTGGCGACCTTGGGCAGCGTGGGTATTCCGCTTGAAGGCCTGGCGTTTATTGCCGGTGTCGACCGTATCCTCGATATGGCGCGTACTGCCCTTAATGTGGTCGGTAATGCGCTGGCCGTGCTGGTTATCTCCAAATGGGAGCACCGCTTCGATAAGAAGAAAGCCCGTCAGTATGAGCATGAGCTGTTTGGTATTAAAGACAGCGTATTAGGTGATAAAAAATAGTGCGTTCCAGACTCTGGCCGTTCGGTCAGAGTCTGATTCTTTCTCCCGCCCGCTTTACCCATCGCCCAATCTGGTGTCTGATAGAGCCGCCAACAGCCATCAGGAGGACACGTGTCATCATCGATTACTATCCGGACTCTGGACGTTGACGGAGCCTGCAACTGCCGCGATTTAGGCGGCTATCCAACCGCATATGGACGTATCGCAACCCGCCGGCTGGTGCGCGGTGCCCATCTTAGCTTTGTTAACCCGCCGGGCCTGCGGGCGCTGGCGCAACTCCCGGTCGCGACGCTTATCGATCTGCGCGGTACGGCAGAACGCTCGCAGCATCCTAACCATCCGCTGGATAACTGCCAGACGCTGCACATAGATGTACTCGAAGGGGTGCTGGATAGCGGTAATGCCAGCCCCAGAGAGCTGGTACGGCGCTCTGATAATCATGCGGTAAGTGCCATGTTACCGGGTATTTACCGCGCCTTTGTCGCCGACGAGCGCTGTCGTCTGGCCTGGAAACGCTTGTTTAGCGGGCTGCTGACGGCACCTCAGGGCGGCGTATATTTCCACTGCACGGCGGGTAAGGATCGCACCGGGTTTGCGACTGCGCTTATTCTGCTGGCGCTGGGCGCGAACTACGACACTATTATGGAGGACTATCTCTATAGTAACGTCGCGCGCGAGCAGGAGAATCAACAGCTGCTGGCCGAGTTTTGCGCGGCGATGCCGGACAAAGACCCACGGGTGATCCGCGGGCTGTTAGAGGTGCGTCCGGAGTATCTCAATACCGCGTTTGGCGAAGTGGATAAAATGTTTGGCGGCGTTGAGTCATTTTTCAAGGCTATTGGCCTGACGCCCGAACTGCGTGAGCGCCTGGCCGGGCGGCTGATTCAGTAACCTGTGTGGGCAGTAAGCCTCTAAGCGCTTGCCCGGCGCGAGGCTGCCGTCTGATACTCCGGGCTGCTATCGCTCTGATTGCGAAATACGGCGACGGCGTCCACCAGACGGGTGGCCTGATGTTTCACCGTGGCCGAGGTTTGCGCCCCTTGCTGCACCAGAGTGGAGTTCTTCTGGGTTATCTGGTCCAGCTCATCTACGGCCCGGCTCAGCTCACTTAATCCCTGAGCCTGGTGAACGGTAGCAGTGCTTATCTGGGCAATATGCGCGGTTACATTTCTGACCTGATCGACGATATCACGCATAGTGCGCCCGGCTGCCTGAACGTGGATTGCGCCTGATTCCACTTTTCCGGTGCTGGTATCAATAAGTTTGCGGATATCGCTCGCGGCTGTCGCACTGCGCTGCGCCAGGCTTCGAACCTCTCCTGCGACGACTGCAAATCCCTTACCTTGCTCTCCGGCGCGGGCGGCTTCCACCGCCGCATTCAGCGCCAGGATATTGGTCTGAAAAGCAATACTGTCAATCAAACTGGTTATTGAGCTTATCTCTCGGGTGCTATCAGCAATTTCTGTCATGGTGGCAATAACCGTTTCCATTGCTTCACCGCCGTTGCTGGCGGCACTACTGGCTTCATGCGATAGCTTATCGGCGGCAGAGGCTGTCTCGGTATTGTTGCGTACTGTGGTGGTGAGTTGGTTAACGGTGGCCAGAGTCTGCTGGACGTTTACCGCCGTCTGACGAGTGCGTTCGTTAAGGTCGTCATTACCTCGTGCCAGCGCGTCGCTTCCGCTGCGTACGGTTAATACCTGGCTGCTGACGTCATTCACCAGCCAGCGGAACATTAGCCCAAGCTGGCTGATAGCGCGCAAAGTGGTGCCAACTTCGTCGGCCCGGTGCAGGTGATCGACGCTATGACTGGCGCCCGTTGCCACGGTAAGAGCCTGGCGGCACACTCGCTCCATCGGGCGTGAAATCTGGTACTCCAGCCACATTGAGGTGGCAAGCAGGAGAGCGACGATCAGCGCAAATAGCATGCCTGCCTGCTGTAGCGGCAGGCCCAGCCACCATAATGCGGCGGCGATGGGAGCCAGTATTAACAGTAGCGGAGAGCGGATGCGCCAGCGCAGTGGCATGGTTTTCATCGCCAGCCAGCCCGCGATTCCACGCGGTACCAACAGGCCGCGATGTGGCCTGTAGCGCGTGGTTTTCCCGGCATTCATTTGTTGATAAAGCTGCTGGGCCTGATTGATTTCATCCCGCGATGCTTTGGTGCGGATCGACATAAAGCCGACGGTTTGGCCATTACGTACAATAGGAACAGCGTTGGCGCGAACCCAGTAAAAGTCGCCATTTTTACGTCTATTTTTTACCAGCCCGGTCCACGGTTCGCCGCGTTTTAATGTGGCCCACATATCGGCAAAGATTTGTTTAGGCATATCTGGATGGCGCACCACATTATGCGGATGGCCAATCAATTCCTCGGGGCTAAAGCCGCTGGCCTCGATAAAACTGTCGTTGGTATAGGTGATATAGCTCTGTAGATCGGTGGTCGACATCAATGTCGCGTTATCTTCAAGAATATATTCAATATCCGTAACTTTCGGGGCCTGGCGCATAGAGGCTACCTGTTTCAGAGGTATTAGTTATGCGGATATTGTCGGCAGTTAAGGCGGAGATCTTTAGTGAATTGCTGAAAAAATGCTCGCAAAAAGATGGGGGAGGAAGGAGAGGGGCGGGCGATAGAACGCCCGCCGGGGGGATTAGCCCTTCTTCACAAACTCAGATTTCAGTTTCATTGCACCAAAACCATCGATTTTGCAGTCAATGTTGTGATCGCCTTCAACCAGGCGAATACCTTTTACTTTGGTACCGATCTTAAGCATGGAAGAGCTGCCTTTTACTTTCAGATCTTTCACGATAGTGACGCTATCACCGTCTGCCAGCAGATTACCGTTAGCATCTTTCACGATCAGCGTATCTTCGGCTTCATCCGCTGCGGCATTGTCGTTCCACTCGTGGGCACATTCCGGGCAGATATAAAGAGAGCCATCTTCATAAGTGTATTCAGAACCACATTTTGGGCAGGCTGGTAGTTGCATCGAAAGTCTCCTCGTCAGCGTAAATTGGCGCGGAACAGTCGGCACGCTGCCGGATGTAGTTACCGCAAAGGGGCGCAATTATACCTGAGGCCATAAATTTTTCAGGGGTATTTGCCTGGCATAGCAAAACGGTGATTTTTGTGGTGATGAGTCGGGCGATAGACAGAGCAAATGGAACCGGTTCCTTAAAATTTGCACAATTTCTGCCACATGATGATTTTTAGAGTTAATTTTGACAACTTAGGGTGAAAATACCATTTAACTCCTGATAATCAGGCAGTTTATAGTAAAAAAAACTGCTGAAAGGAATTAACCCTACTAGTTACAGGATGTTGTTATTTCCGTTTAATCTGAATGTTTCGTTTATGCAAGTCAGTTAGTTAAATAAAATTAATGCATATATAAATCATGGATATATGACTTTAATAGTTTTTCCCTACCCTGCGTCTAGTTACAGGCTATTAGCAATTTTTACCTGTTTTGACAAAACTATCCACGTGCGCGTTATGGGCATTGCCTGCAGGCCTGGTGGGGCTGATGAAAGCGATAACTGGCTGAATCTGCATCAGATGCCATACTTTCTCAAGACCGCAGCACCTCCCTCTCATGCTCGCTGCTGACGGCCATTACATTAGCATAAGCATCGTTTTCCGGGCTTTTCCTGCCTGGGCAGGCCTGAAAAATGGAATTAAATCCGGCAGTTAACGCTGAAAACCCAACTCTTGCATTCATCGTGTTGATGTTACCGTGTGTAACCAAAGGTAATAAATAGATAGCCGGAATGCCATTTTTTGGAAATGTAATGTTAAATAGGATGTTTTTTGTGAGACAGGTCTCGTTATGACATTAAAAAATACTGGAAATTCGCGCCGGGATTTTCTGATTAAGACAATCTCTCTGGTGCCTGCCGTGGCGATCGGCGGTGCGGGGCTGGGTTCAGCCATTGCACCTGCCGTAGTTAACGCAGCAGAAAGTGATTCGAATCCAGGCCCGCAGAAGGCCAGACATTATCAACCCACCTTTTTTACCGCTGAAGAATATGCCTTTATTTCAGCCGCTGTTGCCCGACTTATCCCGCAGGATGAGCGCGGTCCTGGCGCATTAGAGGCTGGCGTGCCTGAGTTTATCGACCGCCAGCTACAAACTCCTTATGCGACCGGCTCTAACTGGTATATGCAGGGGCCTTTCCATCCCGATGCCGATCCATTGTTCGGATATCAATTACCGTTGGCTCCGAAAGATGTCTACAAGCTGGGGCTGGCTGATGCAGATGCCTGGGTTAAAAGCCTGCATAACAAACCCTTTGCTGAGCTGACTCATGAACAACAGGAAGACCTGTTGGGGCAGATGGAGTCCGGCAAGCCAGAGTTTAAACAGGTGCCATCGAAAATCTTTTTTGCGGCCTTGCTGCAAAATACTCGCGAAGGGTTCTTCAGTGACCCTATTCACGGTGGTAATCAGGGAATGGTGGGCTGGAAGCTGATTGGTTTCCCTGGTGCACGCGCTGACTTTATGGACTGGGTAGAACGTAACGAGAAGTATCCGTTCCCGCCGGTTTCAATTCGTGGGGAAAGGAGCTAATAAGATGGCAAAAGTAATGAAAAAAGTGGATGCCGTAGTCGTTGGTTTCGGCTGGGCAGGCTCCATTATGGCCAAAGAGCTGACCGAAGCAGGGCTAAGCGTGGTTGCTCTTGAACGCGGGCCGTTGCGCGATACCTATCCTGATGGTGCCTATCCGCAGGTTATCGATGAGCTCACCTATAACACCCGTAAAAAGCTGTTCCAGGATCTCTCCAAAGGCACGGTTACCTTTCGCCACGATATGACGCAACAGGCGGTGCCTTACCGTCAGCTTTCGGTTTTCCTGCCCGGTAATGGTACCGGCGGCGCGGGCCTGCACTGGTCAGGCGTACATTTCCGCGTAGACCCTATTGAGCTGAGCATGCGCAGCCACTATGAAGATCGCTACGGTAAAAACTTCATCCCCGAAGGCATGACTATCCAGGACTTTGGCGTTAGCTATGACGAACTGGAACCATTCTTTGATAAAGCCGAGAAGGTGTTCGGCACCTCGGGTACAGAATGGAGCGTTAAAGGCCAGGTGATTGGCGAAGGTAAAGGGGGCAACCCGTTTGCCGGAGACCGCTCAGATAAATTCCCACTGCCTGCGCAGAAGCGTACTCATTCCGCTCAGATGTTTTACGATGCGGCGCAAACCGTAGGTTACCATCCTTACGATCTGCCGTCGGCTAACACTTCTGGCCCATATACCAACACCTATGGCTGTCAGATGGGGCCGTGTAACTTCTGTGGATTCTGCAGCGGCTACGCTTGCTATATGTATTCCAAGGCTTCGCCAAACGTCAATATCTGGCCTGCGCTGCGTAAAGAGTCGAAGTTTGAATTACGTTCCGACTCGTATGTACTGAAGGTTAACCTGAGCGACGATAAAAAGCTGGCTACCGGCGTAACCTATGTGGATGCCCAGGGCAATCAGGTGGAACAACCGGCGGATATCGTGATTATCTCCGCGTTCCAGTTCCACAATGTGCACCTGATGCTGCTGTCTGGCATTGGCGAACCCTACAACCCAGTGACCAACGAAGGGGTTATTGGCCGTAACTTTGCTTATCAAAACCTCTCCACTATCAAAGCGTTCTTTGACGATAAGACCTACACCAACACCTTTATCGGTGCCGGTGGTGCGGGCGTGGCTGTGGATGATTTCAACGCCGATAACTTCGACCATGCGCAGTATGGTTTTGTGGGTGGCTCTCCATTCTGGGTAAACCAGGCGGGGACTAAGCCGATTTCCGGTCTGCCAACCGCTCCGGGTACTCCTGCGTGGGGCAGCAAATGGAAAGCGGCTATCGCTGAGGCTTACACCCATCATCTGTCGATGGATGCCCACGGCGCGCACCAGTCTTATCGCGTCAACTACATGGATCTTGACCCGAATTATAAAAATATCCACGGCCAGCCATTGCTGCGTATGACTTTTGACTGGCAAGAAAATGACGTCAAAATGTCGCAGTTTATGCATGAAAAAATGGGCAAAATCGCACAGGCGATGAATCCGAAATTCATGACCGGCAAGCCGAAAATGCCGGGAGAGCATTTCAACGCGACGGTTTACCAGACCACGCACCTCAATGGTGGCGTGATTATGGGAGAAGATCCGAAAACCAGCGCGCTCAACCGTTATCTGCAAAGCTGGGATGTGCACAACGTCTTCGTACCGGGAGCTTCGGCTTTCCCACAGGGACTGGGCTACAACCCGACCGGGCTGGTCGCGGCGCTGACTTACTGGTCAGCTAAAGCTATCCGCGAACAGTATCTTAAAAACCCCGGCCCGTTGGTTCAGGCATAAGGAGTGACGATGAAAACATTACTTTGCACTCTTCTCCTGGGCGCATTTAGCGTAACGGCCTGGGCGCAGGATGGACAGGGCGACAATACGGCGCTGATTAAGCGTGGTGAATATGTGGCGCGCATGGGCGACTGCGTCGCTTGTCATACCAGCAAGGGCGGCCAGCCTTTTGCCGGCGGGCTACCAATGGCGACGCCAATCGGCACTATTTACACCACCAACATCACCCCGGACAAAGAGCACGGTATTGGCGATTACAGCTTTGAAGATTTCGACAAAGCCGTGCGCCATGGGGTGCGTAAAGATGGCTCTACGCTCTATCCGGCGATGCCTTTCCCATCATACGCGGTGGTGACTGAGTCTGATATGCAGGCACTCTATGCCTACATGATGCATGGCGTGAAGCCGGTCAATCAGGCGAACAAAGACACCGATATTCCGTGGCCGCTGTCGATGCGTTGGCCGCTTTCTATCTGGCGCGGCATGTTTGCTCCAGACGTGAAAGACTTTGTGGCAAAACCGAGTGAAGACCCGGTTCTGGCGCGCGGTCGTTATCTGGTTGAAGGCCTTGGCCACTGTGGCGCTTGCCACACCCCTCGTAGCATCACTATGCAGGAAAAAGCGCTTAACGATAGCGAAGGCACCGCCTGGCTGTCCGGCAGCGCGCCAATCGATGGCTGGATTGCCACCAACCTGCGCGGCGATGATATGACCGGCCTTGGCCGCTGGAGTGAAGACGACCTGGCGCAGTTCCTGCGTACTGGCCGTAACGATCACACGGCGGTATTTGGCGGGATGACCGATGTTGTTGAGCACAGCCTGCAATATCTGACCCCGGAAGATGCGACAGCGATGGCGCGTTATCTGAAATCCCTGAAACCTGCGGATGCCTCAAAACCGCCGTTTAAAGCGGATGACAGTGTGGCAAAAGCGCTGTGGAAAGGTGATGACAGCAAAACCGGTGCCGCTATTTATGTGGATAGCTGTGCGGCCTGCCATAAAACCGATGGTAGCGGCTACAAGCGCTTCTTCCCGGAACTGCGCGGTAATCCGGTCGTACTGAGCGAAGATCCTACGTCGCTGATTCATATCGTTCTGACTGGCTACACCTTGCCAGGCGTGAATGGAGCGCCTTCATCTATAACCATGCCTCCATTTGGCTGGCGTCTGAATGACCAGCAAGTGGCTGACGTGGTGAGCTTTATTCGCAGTAGCTGGGGCAATAAAGCACCGAAAGTTAGCGCTTCAGATGTGAAAAAAGTGCGTGAAGATGAAAACGCCATTACCGATCGTCGCCTGCTGGGCGAAGCCGATTTGGAGAAACTGCTTAAAGAGCAGCGGTAATTTAAGCGCGTCGTAATTTATCGAGACAGGCCCCGTTATCTTTGATGATAGCGGGGCTTTTTTATTGGCGTCTGGGAGGTCCCCTGAGGAGATCAAAGTCGCATTGGCAATTGGCATTAGCGGGCGTGTGAGCGGTGATAGCATTTATTCACCACTTTCAGAGCGCAGTGACATGAATATGAGAAATGGCATGCCGATGCCACATGATGCGGTATTCCGACAGTTTCTAACTCAGGCTCGCGTTGCCCGTGATTTTATTGAAATTCATTTGCCCCGCAGCCTGCGTGCGCTCTGTAATTTCAATACACTAAAACTGGAGTCTGGCTCTTTTGTCGAAGATACGCTGCGCCAGTATTACAGCGATGTACTCTATAGCCTGAAAATGACGAACGAAAGCGATGGCTATGTCTATGTATTGATTGAGCATCAATCCACGCCGGATAAGCATATGGCATTTCGGCTGCTACGCTATGCAGTGGCGGCGATGCAGCGTCATTTGGATGCCGGGCATAACCGGCTGCCGTTGGTTATTCCTATTCTGTTCTATGCCGGTAAGTGTAGTCCGTATCCTTATTCAACCTGCTGGCTGGATGAGTTTGCGTCTCCGATGCTGGCCGAAAAGATTTATGGAGATGCTTTCCCACTGGTTGATATTACTGTCATACCGGATGGAGAAATTGCCGGTCATCGCAGTATGGCGGCGCTGACTCTGCTACAAAAACATATTCTCCGGCGGGATCTGGCCGATATTGTGGATCGGCTGGCTGCTATTCTGTCGAGTGGAACGCTGTCCTCGTCACAGTTCATATCGCTGGTTCACTATATTGTGCAGGCTGGCGAAACGGCAGATGCCGGGGCTTTGCTTCGTAAACTGGCACAGAGAGTGCCGCAGCATAAGGATACGCTGATGACTATTGCACAGCAGTTGGAACAAAAGGGTATTGAAAAGGGTATGGCACAAGGCATCATGCTGGGGCGCCAGGAGGGGCGTTCCGAAGGTGAGCGTGCTGCAACGTTAAAAATTGCCCGGGCGATGCTGCAAAATGGCCTTGATAGCGACATTATCATGCAAATGACCGGTCTGTGCGCAGAGGAACTCGCCCAGCTGCGCCACTAAATTTTCACCTTGCGATGTTTTTATCTGGCCGTTGATTTATCTCCATAGCGTTAGCTGCGGCTTAGCCTCTAATTTCTATCCCAATAGCACGGTTGTCCGAATTTCTCGCTAAGAAAATCAATGACTACTCGCACCTTTGGCGCCAGATTATGGGTATCAAGATACAGCGCCGCGATAGTTTGTGTTTCCTGAGTCGGGCAGACCTGATAGTCCTGAAGTATCGGAACCAGCCTGCCGGTCTTTAGTTCATCGCTGATAAGCCAGGTGGGAAACATCACCAGCCCGCTACCCCCTACGGCAGCAGAAACCAGCGTTTCAGCATTGTTACTATACAGCGACCCGCTGACTTCCCACGGCGTGAGCTTGTCTTGCCCTGCAAACCAGCGCTGCAAACCCATTGTGCCCTTAAATACCAGGCAGTTATGGCTGGCAAGCTGGTCTGGTGATTGTGGGGTACCGAAGGCGTGAAGATAGCCTGGGCTGGCGGCGATAACATAGTTTTGCTGGGCAAAATGTCGTACCCGCAGCGTAGAGTCTTTCAGAACGCCAATGCGAATCAGTAGATCGATACCTTCCGCTGCGGGATCGATATAGTCATCGGTTTGCATGATCTCCAGGCGCAGCAATGGATAGCGCTCCAGCAGTTCGCTGACATACGGAGCCAGGTGTAAGCGGCCAAATGCCACCGGCGCACTTATTTTTACCGTTCCGCGCGGCGTATCCGCATTGTGTTCAATGCGGCTGGCTACACCTTCGTACTGCGTGATGATTTCGCAGCAACTTTTAACGAATGCGTTGCCTTCCTCGGTCAGCGAAAGGGCGCGGGTATGGCGGTGAAATAGCTTGCTGCCGAGCTTTTGCTCCAGATGAGACATTTTGCGTGATACGGCAGAAGGGGTCATATCCACGCGGCGGGCGACTTCGGAAAAATTGCCGAGCCGGGCCGTCATCACAAACAGCTTCATTTCCAGCAATGATATATCGTAATTAATCACATTCCACCATGTCATGAGCCCACTTTACAGTGCGAGAATGGACGGCGTCCCTACATCTCAGGGGGCCGGATAAATTGCTGCCCGTCAATGACCCGGGCGCGTGAACTGTTGTTCCAGCATTGAACGACCCCACTGGTCGCCCTGCCATTCATGGCTCAGGATGAAGCCAAAAGATTCATATAACCGACGTGCGGCGTTCAGCCCGCTGAATGTCCAGAGTTGTACCGCCGCAAACCGCTGGCTATCGCAAAAGGCGATAGCTTCGGTAAGTAGTCGACGTCCGGCGCCGCTCCCACGGCAGCTGTCATCCAGAATGAACCAGCGTAAATGGGCTTCGTTATTGCCCAGATCTTCCCCATCAATGGCGACTGAGCCGACAATACGTCCGTTCTGCATTGCCAGCCAGATTTGGTTGCATTCTTTATCGAGCCGACCCGCAAATTCAGCAAGACCGGAGGCGACTTTACCTTCAAAAAAGTAGCCGAAATCATAATTCTTTGAGTAGTAAGTGCCGTGCATCTCGCTGATGCGGCCAATCATTCCCGGATGATAGCCGCACACAATTTCAATGGGTTCTGATGCACCTTGAGAGCCGCTGTTGCGGCATGCTTCAAGCGCACGGGCGTAGGCGGTGAGGCCCTGGGCTACTGCAATCTGCCGATCGGGATTGAGATACTTTAGCGCTTCGACAACCCGCTGCCTGCCGTAATTATGTATGCGGGCTACGGTCTCTTTTCCCTGTTCTGTAAGCTGTAACTGCTTGAGCCTGGCATCTTGTGGCGATGGCTCTTCAAACAGTTCTCCAGCCTTAATCAGCTTCGCCAGCATGCGGCTAACGCTTGATTTCTCCAGCCCCAAAGTCTGTACCAACTGAGCTGCGGTCATGGCACCCTGAGTATCTATCTCCAGTAGCGTATGAACGGCTGAAGGGGAATAGCGGGTAGCGGCAAGAGTGGTATTCATAAAACCCAGTTCGCGAACCATTAGGCGAGAAGATTCACGAATCTGGTTGATAAGGTTTTGGTCAGCCATTGAGATATCCGATGCAGGGCAGATGGTTGTATAATACAACCATCTGCCTTGTTAGCTGTCAAGACACTATCAGAGTTGCTCCTGTGGGGAGAGTTTGTGCTTTATCGCCTCCACATTTGGTGCCTGGGCTGCCCGGTAGATGAATACCAGAGCAATTGCTATGGAGATCATCGCAGCAACGCGCCAGTAGTTCAGCGCTATGGGCGCATTGCCAAGCCATCCTGAAGTATCGATTATCAGGCTCATACTCATCTGACCGAAAATAGTGGCAATTGTCGCCAAAGCTACGCCAATTTTGGGTACTGAAGCGACCATGGCAACCATATAGAACATCCCAAATAGCGCGCCGCAAAGCTGCCATTTTGGCACCGATAGCAGAGTTTGCGGCTGTGGCGGCTCGAAGAAGAATATCAACAGGGCGCTTATCACCGCGCCTACGGCAAAGGTGAGCAGGGCGCTGCGAATAACTCCCACCTGGCTACCCAGATTACCGTTAATGGCCGCCTGGGCACTGAGCGCCATGCCTGAGATTATTGCCAGCAGCATCATAATGACCATTACTTTGTCCCCATGTAGGTGAATACCAGCGCCAGTAGCACAAATCCCATTCCGATAAGTCGGGAGCCGTTGACTGCCCTTTTTGGCATCCCGAACCAGCCAAACGAGTCTATGACAAAGCTTTTTGCTATCTGCCCGACTAACACACCAATCATTGTCATGGCGACGCCCAAAATAGGTGTGGCCAGGGTCAGCACAACAACATACACAGGCCCAAGTAATCCGCCGGAAAGTTGCCAGCGCGGGATATGGCTCCATTTAACCTCTGTGCCGCTGGAGAAAAACAGGCTGGCTAACCACAGCAGTGCTGAGCCGATACCGAAAATGCTTAGCGTGGCCCACAGGTGGCCAACTTCGTTACCCAACGGCCCGAGCAACCCGGCCTCGGTAGCCAGGCCGGCTCCGGCCAGAATCACAAGTAAAATGCGCATTACAGGCTCCCTGGCTCGAACAGGGAAACTACGCTTTCATGGCGATAAGCTTTACCCTGTGGATAAGAGACCAGCTCCAGTTGCATCCCCCACGGAGCCATAAAGTAAACCCAGCTCTCTCCGGCACTGGGGCCGCTATCCATTACGGTTGGTTCGCCTAACACCTGAATATTGTGTTGTTTCAGGTAATTCACCGCAGCGTTTATATCTTCTACGTAAAACGCCAGATGGTGTCCTCCGACATCGGCATTACCTGGAGTGCGGTGGTTGCGCGGCACGCTATCTGAGTATTCGAAAAGCTCCAGGTTAATTGTTTGTGCATTCAGCACCGCTATCTTTTTAATTTCTGCCCGCGGATGGACGTTAAGATGTTCTGCCATCCAGTTATCGTCAGCGGCAAACGGGCCGAACTGATAAGCCACTTCAAAATCAAAGTGGGTTTTGAAAAACGCAATGGCCTGTTCAAGATTCGGAACGGTAAGACCAAAATGATCGGGGGCTTTGAAGCCGGGCATAGCCATAATATTTTCCTCACAGCGAATTCAATGTGGCCGCCGCTCAATGACAATTTCCAGGGCGGCCGTTCAATGGAGGCCATTATAGGAATCGCAAAAATCTGAAACAGCGGCCCGGCGGAACATCAGTTGTGCGTAAATGGCACAGATACTTTGCGCAGGTGTTGAAGCAGTCCTGTTGTTTATCTTTAATGAATCGGGTGCTTTAGAAGATGAAGTGAGTTCTGACTCGGTATAGGGATTTCAATCAGCGCTTATTCAGGCGTTTTCGCAACGACTCTGCGCCCAGCCAAGCTAAAAAGTGACCGCTAATTTCCAGTTTTACGCCGCGTTTCAAAGAAAGTTTCCGCTCGCCAGGGTATGTTGCGCGCTTCGGGGATTTGCGGTGTTTGGGTATGTACGAATTTAATTTAGTGTTGCTGTTATTGCAGCAAATGTGCGTGTTTTTAGTTATCGCCTGGCTGATGAGTAAAACCCGGCTGTTTATCCCCCTGATGCAGGTCAGCGTGCGGCTGCCTCACAAGCTTCTTTGCTACATCACCTTCTCTATTTTCTGCATTATGGGCACCTATTTTGGCCTGCATATCGAAGACTCCATTGCTAATACCCGTGCCATTGGCGCTGTGATGGGCGGCCTGCTTGGCGGGCCGGTCGTGGGGGGGCTGGTGGGCCTGACCGGAGGGCTGCATCGCTATTCGATGGGCGGAATGACGGCGCTCAGCTGTATGATTTCAACTATTGTCGAAGGTTTGCTGGGTGGAATCTTACATAGCGTTCTTATCCGCCGGGGGCGGGCAGATAAAGTATTTAGTCCACTGACCGCAGGGGCGATTACTCTGGTCGCCGAGCTGGTGCAGATGATTATTATCGTGCTGATTGCCCGTCCATTACCCGACGCGCTTAAGCTGGTCAGCAATATCGCGGCCCCCATGATGATAACTAATGCCGTAGGCGCCGCGCTATTTATGCGTATCCTGCTGGATAAACGAGCCATGCTGGAGAAGTATACTTCGGCGTTTTCCGCTACCGCACTCAGGGTAGCGGCGGCAACCGAGGGTATCCTTCGCCAGGGATTCAACCCGGAAAACAGCCTTAAGGTGGCCCAGGTACTGCACCAGGAGCTGGACATTGGCGCGGTAGCGATTACCGACCGCGATAAGCTTCTGGCGTTTACCGGTATCGGGGACGATCACCATCTGGCGGGGACTCCAGTCTCTTCGTCTTATACCCGACGGGCGATTGAGACTGGCGAGGTGGTGTATGCCGATGGTAACGAAGTGCCTTACCGCTGCTCTTTGCATCCGCAATGCAAGCTTGGCTCAACGCTGGTGATCCCGCTGCGCGGCGAGAACCAACGGGTTATCGGCAGCATTAAACTTTATGAAGCGAAAAATCGGCTATTTAGCTCTATCAACCGCACATTGGGCGAAGGGATAGCCCAGCTGCTTTCGGCGCAGATCCTCGCCGGGCAGTATGAACGGCAAAAGGCGCTGCTCGCTCAGGCTGAGATCAAATTGCTGCACGCGCAGGTGAACCCTCATTTTTTGTTTAATGCTCTGAATACCTTACAGGCGGTTATTCGCAATGATGGCGTGCGAGCCAGTCAGTTAGTGCAATACCTCTCCACGTTTTTTCGCAAAAACCTTAAGCGTTCCTCAGAGGTGGCGACCCTGGCCGCTGAGCTGGAGCACGTTAACGCCTATCTACAAATAGAACAGGCGCGCTTCCAGTCCCGGCTGAAGGTGAGCTTCGATGTCCCTGACTCTTTGACTCAGTATCTGCTTCCGGCTTTTACCCTCCAGCCGCTGGTGGAGAATGCCATTAAGCACGGCACCTCACAGTTGCTGGGAGTGGGGGAAATCACTATCCGCGCCAGTCGCGATACCTGCCACCTGGTGCTGGATGTAGAAGATAACGCCGGTTTGTACATCCCGCCGCGTCCGGACACTCAGGGGCTGGGCATGAACCTGGTGGATAAACGCCTGCGCGCGCGTTTTGGCAATGATTGCGGCATCACGGTGGCCTGCGAATCGGAGCGTTATACGCGTATTAGTTTAAAAATACCTCTGGAGGCCCTGGCATGCTGAATGTGCTGATTATTGATGATGAGCCGCTGGCGCGGGAAAACCTGCGGGTGTTATTGCAACAATTTGCAGATATCGAAGTGGTCGGCGAATGTGCCAATGCTATTGAAGGGATTAGTACTATCAATAAATTACATCCCGATGTGGTGTTTGTAGATATCCAGATGCCGCGAATTAGCGGGCTGGAAATGGTTAGCATGCTGGATAGCGAACAGCGCCCGGCTATTGTGTTCCTGACCGCTTTTGATGAGTACGCAATCCAGGCTTTTGAAGAACACGCCTTCGACTACCTGCTAAAACCGGTGGAACCGGCGCGTCTTGAAAAAACGCTGGCTCGACTGCGCCAGGCATCATCCCGGCCAGATTTGTCGGCTTTACCCGGCAGCCAGCAGCCTTTGAAGTTTATCCCCTGTAGCGGGCAGAGCCGGATTTACCTGTTGCCTCTGGAAAATGTGGCCTGTGTCAGCAGCCGTATTGGTGGCGTCTACATTACCAGCAATGAAGGTAAGGAAGGGGTGACTGAGCTGACACTGCGCACGCTGGAACAACGCACGCCGTTGATCCGCTGCCATCGTCAGCATTTGATCAATATGGATCATCTCAAAGAGATCCGTCTGGAAGATAACGGCCAGGCCGAACTGCTGCTGCGTAATGGATTGAGTGTACCGGTCAGCCGCCGTTATCTTAAAAGCCTGAAAGAGGCGCTGGGCCTGTAGTATCAGGCCTCTGCCGGGGTTTTTAGTGCCGCGAAAGCAGCGCGAATCTCGGATTCAGGAAGATCCTGTCCAATAAAAACCATAGTGCTGGCAGGTTGTTCATTATCTTCCCATGGCCGATCCCAGTCGG
Organism: Salmonella enterica subsp. enterica serovar Choleraesuis; assembly: GCA_022846635.1. GTDB lineage: Bacteria > Pseudomonadota > Gammaproteobacteria > Enterobacterales > Enterobacteriaceae. The sequence continues at coordinate 3,900,967 of AP025685.1, read as the reverse complement.
CGCTGTAGAGGCGCTGCACGCCCTGAAACAACAAGCGCTGCGGATGGTTTTCTATCCAAAGCATTCCTTTGTAGCGCAGCAACCGCTCGGCAAACTGTAGCAGTAAATCTTCCATCGCCCGAGACACTTCATTGAGATCCACCGGGTAATCCAGCTCGACCACAATAGATGTAACGGCGTTTTGGCTTTCAGAAATAAAGTGGAAGCGTGGTTCCGGGGCCAGCACTTTTTCTTCCAGCATAAAGCCCTGAGTATCAAACAGTAGCGCCATATCGATATTGCCATGAGTGGCCAGATGCACCGGCGCTCGGGCATTGATGCGTTTGAGGCGCGTAAGGAGCGGCTGATAATCAGGAGTGATGTCGGTTTTCGTCAGCACAATGCGGTCGGCATAGCCTATTTGCGATTGAGCCAGGGTGAACTGGTTCATTTGGCCATCGGCGTGAACTGCATCGACCAGGGTAATTACGCCATCCAATAGATAGCGTTCGCATAGTGCTGGATGCGTGAAAAAGGTCTGAACGATAGGGCCGGGGTCTGCCATACCGGTACATTCAATTAACAGCCTGTCGAACTCCAGCTGACCATTGTCGAGACCATCTAGCAGGTCTAATAGCGCGGCCTCCAGCTCGTTGGAGCGGCTACAACAGATACAGCCGTTGGTCAGGGTTTTTATCTCTGTCGAACGATTGCCGAGAATTTGCCGGTCGATATCGACCTCGCCAAACTCATTTTCAATCACAGCAATTTTATAACCGTGCCGGGCCTGGAGGATATGGCGTAAAAGGGTAGTTTTTCCGGCGCCGAGAAAGCCGGTGAGAAGGGTGACCGCAACGGGTTTCATGACAACTCTCCTGTGTGAACTAACAACAGCGCATACCGCCTTTACCGCTTCCGCCGTAGCGTGCCTGCTGACGCTCGCGGAAAAACTCTTCATAAGTCATTGCTGGCTGGTCGGGATGATTAGTCCGCATATGCTGTACATAAGTATCGTAATCCGGGATGCCAATCAGCATTTTTGCGGCCTGGCCGAGATATTTTGAGGCTTTGCCTAAATTACCGAACATAGTGTGCCTTGAGTACAACGGCCCCGCTGCTGCGGGGCCTGGGTTACAACCGGTTAGTGGCTGGTGGAGGTTTTCACTCCGCCTTCCGGCACCGGTACATATGGCGTTTCTTTGTCGGAGCGGCCGCTGTTATTGCGGCAGTTAAGCCAGGTTTTCACCCCGTAGAAGATGATGCTATAAACCACCACCAGGAACAGAATGCTCAGGGTGGCATTGGTGTAGTTATTGACCACGATGTGCTGCATATCGGTAACCTGTTTCGCGGTCATGGTGGCACCTTCCGAGGCGATGCGCTCTTTATACAGGCGCGCCATGTAGAAGAATCCTTCCATCTGCGGATTGGTACTGAACAGTTTCAGACCCAGCGCCCAGGTGGTACAGATGAGCAGCCAGATAGCCGGGATCATCGTGACCCAGATATAACGGGTGCGCTTCATCTTAATCAGCACTACGCTGCCGAGAACCAGCGCCACGGCTGCCAGCATCTGGTTAGAGATACCGAATAGCGGCCACAGGCTTTTTACACCGCCTAGCGGATCCACCACGCCCTGATACAGCAGATAACCCCACAGCCCGACGCAGCCTGCGGTGCCAACAATGCCTGCTGCCAGAGAGTCGGTTTTCTTCAGGAATGGTACAAAGTTCCCCAGCAGATCCTGGAGCATAAAGCGGCCGGAACGGGTACCGGCATCCAGTGCGGTCAAAATAAACAGCGCTTCAAACAGGATCCCGAAGTGATACCAGAAGCCCATATCCGCAGCCGGGATGATTTTGTGGAATACGTGGGCAATACCTACCGCCAGCGTCGGCGCGCCGCCGGCGCGGTTAAGTACCGACGGTTCGCCGATATCTTTAGCGGTCTGCATAATTTGTTCCGGGGAGATAACAAAGCCCCAGGAGCTAACGGTTGCAGCGGCATGTACCGTAGCGTCTTTTAGCTGAGCCATTATCATTGGCGCGTTTTCGGTACCCAGCTCATGCAGGTTCGGCATCGTGAAGCCAAGTCCAGCCGGTGGGGTATTCATCGCAAAGTAAAGGCCTGGCTCGATAATAGAAGCGGCAACCAGCGCCATCACGGCAACGAAAGACTCCATCAGCATCGCGCCGTAACCGATAAAACGGGCATCGGTTTCACAAGCCAGAAGCTTAGGCGTGGTACCCGAAGCAATTAGCGCATGGAAGCCAGATACCGCGCCGCAGGCGATGGTGATAAACAGGAACGGGAACAGTGCGCCTTTCCACAGCGGGCCAGTACCGTCGATATACTGAGTCACGGCAGGCATTTTGAGATCTGGGTTAAGGATAACAATCCCCAGCGCCAGGCCGACAATAACCCCTATTTTCAGGAAGGTGGCCAGATAGTCGCGCGGAGCCAGAATCAGCCACACCGGCAGCAGCGCTGAGACAAAAGCGTAACCGATAAGTGTGTAGGTGATAGTGGTGTCCTTGAATGTGAGCGCTGGACCCCAGTATGGGTCGTGGGCAATTACGCCACCGAACCAGATAGAGGCAACCAGCAGCACAATCCCGATAACAGAGACCTCTCCCACGCGGCCAGGGCGCAGGAAGCGCATATAAATCCCCATAAACAGGGCGATAGGCACGGTCGAGCAGACGGTAAACACACCCCACGGGCTTTCAGCCAGCGCTTTTACGACGATAAGCGCAAGTACCGCCAGGATGATTATCATAATCAGGAAGCAGCCAAATAGGGCGATGGTGCCGGGTACCGGGCCCATCTCTTCTTTGATCATTTCACCGAGCGATGCACCGTTACGTCTGGAGGAGATGAACAGCACCATAAAATCCTGAACCGCACCGGCCAATACGACCCCGGCTAATAGCCAGAGTGTTCCCGGCAGATAGCCCATCTGAGCGGCCAGTACCGGGCCGACCAACGGGCCTGCTCCTGCAATAGCCGCGAAATGGTGGCCAAACAGTACATAGCGGTTGGTAGGTACGTAGTTAAGAGCGTCGTTATTTATGACGGCAGGGGTCGCTCGTGTAGGGTCGAGCTGCATCACCTTCTGGGCGATATACAGGCTGTAGTAGCGATAGGCCACCAGATATACCGAGACTGACGCTACAACGATCCAAAGCGCGCTGACGTGTTCGCCGCGGCGTAAAGCAACTACCGAAAGGCAGAATGCACCGATGATTCCGAGGATAAGCCACGGAATGTGTTTAAGTATTTTTTTGTTATCCATAATCGACCTGGCTTAGAGATATAGGGCAAAACGGCAGGAGCCGTACTGATATTGCTTGTCGGTTATCGTATTGAGGTATATGCCATCTATGGCGGGTCTAGATTGACGAATTTATAGGCACTCAGGGGATAAATTTATCTAAGCGGTTGTATATGAGGATAAGTGGTCGGCTGGCGCGCTAAGCGGTTTTTATGGTCATTTTCAGCCCTATATTTTGTGATTCAAGTCTCAAATATAGGCTGCCTGGCTGATGAAGTACGAAGTTTTATTTTAGTCAGAATGATATTTGTTTTAGTTTCCTTTATTAACATCAGGTGCTGATGTCGCTAAGTAATACTATTTTAAAATCTCATTAATATTTTATATGATAAAGAATATATTATTTTTGTATTTATATGAAAGAAGCTAGCAATGCTTCACTTTATAATTAAACTTGTACTTATATTATCTATTAATAATAGAAACTATTATTTGAATTGTAATGTAATTATCCCGTGCATTTTAATTTGCCAATGAGCTCACATGTTTTTGGTTTATATATAATTATGGCTTGTAAGCTGATGAAATAGTGTTATGGTGACGGTGTTATAACAATTGGGTTGTTACTGTTTTACAGGCAAAACCTAAGCAAATACGCAGAGTTAAACTGCGGTTGGCTTAGGTTTTTTTTTGGCTTTTATTCGACGTTTGACGATTCATTGAACTCTCTCATTCTGGCAGATGCAGTGCCGATAAAATGATTGCCAGTCTTAATAAAACTATGGATTACACCAGGGTAATTTCGTGAGCAATCACGCAATAAAAAACTTCTTATATGGATATAGTCATGAAAAATAACTATTGCTGGAATATTTTATGCTCCGCGCTGCTAATAGTATTATCTCCCAGTATAGTAGCGCAGGAGTGGGACGGAACTATATTAGGTTTTGAATCCCCACCAGAACCATTGACGGGCGATATTTTAGGTATTCGAAGTTTTCTTAATGAAAATGGTTTTACCTATAACCTCGGCTATTTAAATGAGATATCCTGGAATGGTGGCGGTGGATATAACCATGACTCTCATGTTGCCTATATCGACCAGTTTTCTCTAACGTTTAATCAGGATCTTGAGCGATGGACTGGGATCCCTGATGCGCGTATTGAGGGAAATATTGTTGACCGAAACCATAATGACAATCTTACGACCAAACGCCTGCAGGATCCGCGGGTCGGGATTAATGATATCGCCCAGGAGAGCTGGGGAGGGCAATCTATTGTGCGCCTTGGCTGGCTGACATTTGCGCGTAGTTTTGACGAGCGGCGGCTGACCTGGCGCATTGGGATGATGAATAAAGTACAGCTGTTTGATCCCATTATTCCCTGTGATTTTCAGCTTCTGTCTCAGTGCGGTGGTAAGGCAGCTAATTCGCTAACCTGGAGCAACTGGAACGTTCATACCTGGGGCACTTCACTGGAATATAAGCTAACGCCAGAGGTGACGTTAAAAGGCGCATTGATGGAGCAGAACCCAAAGGCACCAAGCCGTAATCATGCCTGGAGCTGGTCGACAGGTGGTAGTAAGGGCATGTTACTGCCTGTGGAAATTGAGGCCCGTCCAATCATTAACGGGCTGCCGGGAATATATGAACTTGGCGTTTTGTTTAACAACGCACCGCAGCAGGATCTTTATCAGGGCCGGTCGGAGGGGGCTGGTGCCAGCGACCCTAAAGGATATGCGCATCATAATCGCACCTGGTTTATGTATTCCGGGTTCAATCAGCAGGTGTACCGTGACCCGAAAGATCCGGACAGAGGAATGAGCACCTCTTTTAGCGTGGGTATAGGCGATGGGCGTAGTGACCCTATACGTTCAATCTTCTCAGCATCGTTGCGTTATCGCGGGCTGTTCGACAGCCGTCCCCGTGACTGGATTGGATTTGGCCTAACGTGGATTGATATGAGTCGTCATTACATTCGTAATCAGCGTTATATCAATAAAATGAATAGCGTTTATGACTATGACTCACCGGTTTACCACCCGGTACCCGGTCACTCGCTCAACGGTGAGTTTTATTACCGCTTCCGGCCATTGAAATGGCTTGAGCTACAGCCCGGAATTCAGTATTGGCATCATCCTGGAGGCATTGCCAGAACTCAGGATGCATGGGTGACGGAGTTAAAAACGGTTGTCACTTTTTAATTGCGGCACACGGTTTTTTCAGCAGTGATATTGCGTTTGTCAGCATGGAGGTTGCTATGAAACGAGTAGGAGTCAGGGCCAGTAAGTCCCGCAATATGACAGGAGACAATTAATGGTTTTCCATCACCTATGGCTGGTTTACAGAATTTGGGGCTGAGATGAAGATCGCCAAAATACTCAATAATAATGTGGCGGTGGTAATTGATGACCAGGGACGCGAGCAAGTGGTTATGGGGCGGGGGCTGGCTTTTAATAAACGGGCTGGAGAATTGCTGGAGTGCGGAAGGATTGAGAAGGTATTTACCCAGCGCGGAGATGGGTTAATTGACCATCTGGGAGAGTTAATTAGTCAGCTCCCGCTGGAGGTAATGGCGGCTTGCGATTTAATTATCAGCCTGGCAACTGAACGGCTGGGGAAGCTGCATGACACGCTGTTTATTACCCTGGCCGACCATTGTCATTTTGCCATTGAGCGGCAAAAGCAGGGGCTGGCATTAAAGAACGTTTTACTTTGGGAGATAAAACGCCTCTATCCGCGTGAATTCGAGGTTGGTCAGCAGGCAAGATCTATTATTGCCAACAGGTTAAAGGTCGAGCTGGCGGAGGATGAAGCTGGTTTTATCGCTCTGCATCTGGTGACGGCCCAGCTTAATGGTGACTTGTCTGAGGTGTGGCATGTCACTCAGGTTATGCAAGAAATAATGCAACTGGTGAAAGCGTATCTTCATATGACATATGACGAAAAGTCGCTCAGCTATCAGCGGTTTGTTATTCACTTGAAATTTTTTGCCCAGCGCATGCTAACCCGCACTGTGGTAGAGGATGATGATATTTCGCTGCATGAAGCGGTACAGGAAAATTATCAACAGGCGTGGCGGTGCGCAGAAAAAATCTCGCAGCATGTTCATAAAAAATATCAGCGTGAGCTGACGGTAGAAGAAATTATGTTCCTCGCGATTCATATCGAACGCGTGAGAAAAGAAGGGCATAGCGCCCGATAATCGGATTGTTACTGCTTTGGCAGGCAAAACCTGAGTGCGGTTCCTGAGAGGGAGCCGTTCTCGGGTTTTTTTGTTTTTACTCTCAGCCAATGGATGTCAGCGGACACCAGAAGTAAGGAAACTAATATGGAGTATCAAGCTTTAGCACGGGATATTCTCAGCCATGTCGGCGGAAAAGAGAACATTATCAGTCTGGTTCATTGTGCTACCCGGCTGCGTTTTAAATTAAAAGATGACAATAAAGCGGATGCGGAAGGGCTAAAGAAAAATCCTGACGTAATGATGGTGGTAAAAAGCGGCGGGCAGTTTCAGGTCGTGATTGGTAATAACGTTCACGATGTCTGGCTGGCGGTGCATAAAGAGGCTGGCCTGGTAGATGATGCCCCAGCTGGCGCAGAGGATACCCGCGCAGGCGGTGGTTTTGTTAGCCGGTTAATAGATATCGTTTCCGGCATTTTCTCGCCTTTTATCGGCATTATGGCTGCTTCAGGTATTTTAAAAGGCTTATTGGCGCTGGCTCAATCCTGCGGCTGGCTTGATACTTCAAAGGGGACCTGGCTGATCTGGTTTGCGGCCAGCGATTCACTGTTCTTCTTCTTTCCGTTAGTTCTGGGCTACACCGCCGGGAAAAAATTCGGTGGCAATCCTTTCACAACCATGGCAATTGGCGGAGCGCTGACGCATCCCCTGATGATTCAGGCTTTTGAGGCCAGCCAGCAGCCAGGAGCCTTGCCCGCGGCCTTTCTGGGAATCCCTATTATTTGGATGAATTACAGCTCTACGGTTATTCCCATCATTATTGCTTCATGGGTCAGTTGCTGGCTGGAGCGTCAGAGCAGCAGTCGTTTGCCTCCTTCGATGAAGAACTTCTTTACCCCACTAATATGTCTGATGGTGACGGTACCACTGACCTTTCTGGTAATAGGACCCGTGACGACCTGGTTATCAAGGATGCTGGCCGATGGTTATCAGGTGATTTATGTTCTGGCTCCGTGGCTGGCGGGGGCTGCGCTGGGCGCAGTCTGGCAGGTATGCGTTATTTTCGGTCTGCACTGGGGGCTGGTGCCGCTCATGCTCAATAACCTGACGGTGTTGGGACAGGATTCCATGCTACCGATGGTGTTGCCAGCGGTACTCGGGCAGGTGGGTGCTGCACTGGGGGTGATGTTGAGAACCCGCGACTCTCATCAGAGAATGCTGGCCGCTTCATCTGTTACCGCCGGTATTTTTGGCATTACAGAACCAGCGGTATATGGCGTTAATTTACCGCTGCGTCGTCCGTTTATTTTCGGCTGTGTGGCCGGGGCGCTCGGCGGCGCGATTGCCGGGTTTAGCCATACCCATGTCTACTCATTTGGCTTTGCCAACGTATTTACTATTGCTCAAATGATTCCTCCCGGTGGCATAGATAACACGCTGTGGGGCGGGCTGTTGGGAGCGGTAATTGCACCGGTGCTGAGTTGTGTGATGACGCTGATTGCCGGTATCCCGCACCCCCAAAGCAATATATCGATTACCGAGCCGCCCAACTCGGTACTGGCACCTCTTAGTGGCAGGCTACTGGCCCTGGAAGACATTGCAGATGCCACTTTTGCCAGTGGCATACCGGGCAAAGGGGTGGCCATCATCCCATCTGACAACCGCCTGCTCGCCCCATTTTACGGCCGGGTGGTGTCGATATTTCCAACCAAACATGCAATCGGCCTGGTCAGCGATAGTGGTATTGAGCTGCTGATTCACATTGGGATCGATACCGTGCGGCTTGAAGGGAAGCCGTTTATCTCCCACGTGACGGAGGGCGATGTTATTAAGCCGGGGGAATTACTGCTGGAATTTGACCGTCAGGCTATTTCCGCCGCCGGATGTGCATTAGATACCCCGATAATTATCACCAACAGCGACAGCTTTGAAGACGTGATATGCGTTGCCACGCACGATGTTACCGCGGGGATGCCGTTGTTGAATGTCACTCATCGCTAACAGGAGAATGTGATGAAAACTTTCCCAGCTACATTTTTATGGGGCGGAGCCATTTCCGCTAATCAGACTGAAGGAGCGTATCGTGAGGATGGAAAAGGGCTTTCTACCTCTGATATGCAGCCGCAGGGGGTGTTTGGGCCGGTGGCTGAGCGTCAGTCAGGAGATTTTAGTCTTAAAGATGTGGCTATCGATTTTTACCATCGTTATCCGGATGACATAAAGCTGTTTGCTGAAATGGGATTTCGCTGCCTGCGAGTCTCAATTGCCTGGGCGCGCATTTTTCCTAATGGGGATGACCTACAGCCAAATGAGGCAGGGTTGGCTTTTTACGATCGACTATTCGATGAGCTGGCTGCCTGTAATATCACCCCAATGGTGACTTTATCGCACTATGAGATGCCATGGGGCCTGGTAAAGCGTTATGGCGGCTGGAGTCAGCGCCAGGTTATTACCTGTTTTGAGCGTTATGCCCGCACGGTGTTTACCCGTTACCAAAATAAAGTGAAGCTCTGGCTCACTTTTAATGAAATCAATATGTCTTTGCATGCGCCGATGACCGGTGTCGGCCTGTCTGCTAAGAGCAGTAAAGCTGAAATTTATCAGGCCATTCATCATCAGTTGGTGGCGAGCGCGCTGGCGGTGAAAGCCTGCCATGAAATCATTCCTGACGCGAAAATAGGAAATATGCTGCTGGGAGGGCTGGTCTACCCACTTAGCAGCCGGCCGGAGGATGTTTTTGAGGCGTTACAAGAGAACAGGACCTGGCAGTTTTTTGGCGATGTGCAGTGTCGCGGCGAATATCCCGGCTATATGCTGCGTTTTTTCCGAGATAACGGTATTGATATCAATATAACCGCTGTTGACCGCGAGATTCTCAAATCGACCGTCGATTTCATTTCTTTTAGTTATTACATGACCGGATGCGTGACGGCAGATGCCAGCCTCAACCATAAGTTACGGGGAAATATTTTAAATCTGGTGCCTAATCCGTATCTATCTGGCAGCGAATGGGGGTGGCAGATAGATCCTTTGGGGCTGCGAACTTTGCTAAATACGCTGTGGGATCGCTACCAGAAGCCGCTATTCATTGTGGAGAATGGGCTTGGAGCCAGAGACATCGTAGAGGCCGACGGCTCTATTAATGATGATTACCGCATTCGCTATTTAAACGATCACTTGGTACAGGTTGGCGAAGCGCTTGAGGATGGTGTGGATATTATGGGATATACCAGCTGGGGACCCATTGACCTGATTAGCGCTTCAAACGCTGAGATATCGAAGCGTTATGGTTTTATCTACGTTGATCGCGACGATAGTGGACGGGGCACCCTGGCTCGCAGCCGTAAGAAGAGTTTTTTCTGGTATCAGCAGGTGATAGCCAGCAACGGGGCTTCACTAACGCCGCAGGCGTTGAACAGCGCGCCTGTCGCGCTGGCCCCGAAGGGGTGAGCCGCTGGCGGCGAATAATCGAACGGAGTTCGATGGAGAGTCCGTATCTCCCAAAAGCAAAAACCCAGCCATAGGCTGGGTTCTTTAAATAAGTGGTGCCCGGACTCGGACTAACGCCGCAGGCGTTGAACAGCGCGCTCGTCGCGCTGGCCCCGAAGGGGTGAGCCGCTGGCGGCGAATAATCGAACGGAGTTCGATGGAGAGTCTGTATCTCCCAAAAGCAAAAACCCGCCTTTTGGGCGGGTTCTTTAAATAAGTGGTGCCCGGACTCGGACTAACGCCGCAGGCGTTGAACAGCGCGCTCGTCGCGCTGGCCCCGAAGGGGTGAGCCGCTGGCGGCGAATAATCGAACGGAGTTCGATGGAGAGTCTGTATCTCCCAAAAGCAAAAACCCGCCTTTTGGGCGGGTTCTTTAAATAAGTGGTGCCCGGACTCGGAATCGAACCAAGGACACGGGGATTTTCAATCCCCTGCTCTACCGACTGAGCTATCCGGGCAACGGGGCGCATTAAACCGTAAAGCCGGTAAGGCGTCAATGCGTTTGTGGCAAAAAAACATAAAAAGCGTATCGACTGGCTGCTTTTCAGTCAAAGAGATCGTCCCTGACTGCTACACGATGTACTTTATCGCAAACTTGTCACCTTGTATCTATAACTGCGAATTACCAGTGTGTGAATTTTAAACGCCCTGCTTTTGGACGGTGCTAGTTCAATTTTGGTTAGTGGGGAAAAAATTTGCCTTAAGTGACAATTTTATCTGATTTGTTGGTTTTTTTTTGCACTTCGCGATTAATTTTTATTCATTTTAATCATGGTGTTAGTTGCCGCCTTGCGATTTCTCTTAATTTTATGTTAACTGTCACTTAACATCCTATTCACTTCAGTAATAATAGTGTCTACACTCGTATAAACAGAAAACTCTTCTGCCGTTTTGTGAGTTTTATAAACGGAATAAAGCCAGGGATTCTCTGAACTCTCTGGGGTCGCTAAAAAAGCATGAAGCTAATCACAAAATTTCCATCTGAAATAACGGTGAGGGATATCTGTGGATATTCAAAATTTCATTCGAAAGTAAGCAATATACTTGGGGTTATATATAGATAATGAAAAGTTATATTTTATAAATTTATTTCATATAAAAGAATTTTAATTCTGATGACTTAATCAGCGCTTTCCTTATGGAGTTTGCGGGGAACCATTACGGCGGTAGGTTGCCTTTTGCAAATAGTTGATTAAGTAAATTATTTAATTTTATAACTTTTCATAAGTGTATTGTTTTTGGTTTTATTTCTTGTTTTTTATGATGTTAAAAAGCCTGCGTTATATAAATGCGGGTTTTTCTGCATATTTTTCACCGGGATATATTTGCGTGGTTGTTAACAATAACCTGTTCATTACTTATGCGTGACGAGGGTTTTCCCCAATGGCCAATATATCTATTACTGCCCGGAATGGCGGCGCGACCTCTACAGTTACTGGTGAATCTGCGAGCGTGATTTCTTCCAGTATCGTTAAATTGAAAATTAATCCTCAGGATATCGCTGCACTTAGCCGTTCGGGCAATGACCTGGTCATTACCTTAAAAACGGGCGAAAAAGTCACGATACAAAACTACTTCGTTGTTGATGCCCAGGGGCATGGCAATGAGCTGGTATTTGAAGATGCCAACGGCGCATTGTGGTGGGTAAAAGATCCTCAGGCGGGTCTGCATTTTGAGCCACTGGCCGATATAAATGCTCTTATGCTCGATCAAAGCGATAACAATGCCGGAGCATGGGCGCTAGGCGCCCTTGCCGCCGCAGCTATTGGCGGTGGTATTGCGATTGCTGCTAACAATAGTGGTGGCGGTGGCCATCATCATCGGGATGATAGTGACTCTGATTCTGACAGCGACTCTGACTCCGATAGCGACTCAGATTCTGACGCAGATGCTGATGCTGACAGCGATTCAGACACAGACTCCGACTCCGACTCCGATTCCGACAGCGACTCCGATTCTGACAGCGACTCCGATTCTGACAGCGACTCCGATTCCGACAGCGACTCCGATTCCGACAGCGACTCCGATTCCGACAGCGACTCCGATTCCGACAGCGACTCCGATTCCGACAGTGACTCCGATTCTGACAGCGATTCTGATGTTGATGAAACGCCTCTGGATGAAGTCACTAACCTGATAATCACCGACGATAAGCCGCTGAATACCGGCCCTATCGCCCACGGTGGGATAACTAACGACAATACCCCGACCTTTAGCGGCTCCGCTCCGGCAAATACCACCGTAAGCATTTTTGACGGCGCTACGCTACTGGGTACGGCACAAGCTGGCGCTAACGGCGCATGGAGCTTTACCCCAACTTCACCGCTTGGTGATGGGGTTCATAGCTTTACCACTAAGGTCTCGGATTCTCTTGGGCATACTACTAATGCCAGCGGCGCGTTTGTTGTAACCATAGACACGCAAGACCCGGGTCAGGTAACCATGCTTATCGTTACTGATAACCAGGAGCCCGGCGTAGGGACTATCTCTGACGGTGAAACCACTAATGACACCACGCCTGTTATCAGCGGTAAGGCCGAGCCCGGCAGTACGGTTAATATCTATGACAATGGTGGGACAACGCCTATTGGCACAGCAATCGCCGACGCCAATGGCAACTGGGGGCTTGAGCTGGCCGCGCTGGGTGACGGGCCGCACAGCCTGACCGCCAACGCTACTGACGCCGCAGGTAACGTCGGGCCAACTACCGACCCTATCGACTTTACGGTCGATGCTGTACCGCCTCCAGTTGTCAGCAATTTTACCATCAATGATGATGTTACCCCCGACACCGGCGAGTTAGCCGATGGTGAAACCACCAATGACTCGAGACCGACCTTTATTGGCGGTGTCGGTAGCGCAGAAGATGGTTCAACGGTGAGCATCTACGATGGCAATACGCTATTGGGGACCGTGGTAGCAAATGCAGACGGTAGCTGGGAATTTACTCCAGATGTGCCACTGGCAAATGGGACGCATAGCTTTATCATCACTTCGACAGATGCTGCCGGTAACGTTAGCCCTGGTACTGAACCCGTTGAGATCACTGTTCAGGCACCCGTTGGGCCAATAGAAAATCTGCTTGTACTTGATGATGTGGCACCGATTACCGGGCCGCTGGCCAACGGTGCCACAACAAATGACTCGACACCATCCTTTAGCGGGACAGGCTCTCCGGGAAGTATTCTGCAGGTTTATGACAATGGTGTGCTGCTCAATGTGCTTGTTATTGTCAACCCCCTTGATGGAACCTGGAACTTCACACCTCAGGCACTGAGCGAAGGTAACCATAGTTTCACTTTTGTCGATGTCGGAACTCAGGTTCAATCTGAGCCGTTTGTACTGACTGTCGACACTACCGCACCAGATCCGGCAGGTAATCTGACTGTGGTGGATGATCTCAACCCGAACATCGGTCAACTGGTTAGCGGCGATACCACCAACGATGGCACGCCAGTTATCAGTGGTACCGCTGAGCCGGGAACCACGGTGACTGTTTATGATGGCAGCACCGTCATTGGCACTGCCGTGGTGGGCAGCGATGGCCAATGGGGACTTATCCCGGGAGTCGCCCTGAGCGATGGCACACACCATCTCTCCACTACCGTGACGGACGCTGCCGGTAACGTCAGTGTCTCCTCTCCGGATTTTGTGCTGGTGGTTGATACAGTAGCGCCGGATGCGGCGACTGCGTTTATTGCAACTGATAACCAGGCGCCGGTAGTCGGTACCATCGTCTCTGGCGATGTTACCAACGACAGCACGCCGGTACTTAGCGGTAAGGCTGAGCCTGGCAGTGAAATAATCATCTATGACAAAGGCATCGAGATCGCCCACACCGTGACCGATGCCAACGGCAACTGGGGACTGGAGCTGACCACGCCGTTATCCGACGGGCCTCACGGCCTGACCGTGGTGGTGGTAGATGCCGCTGGCAATGCCAGCCTGCCAACGGATGAGCTGGTATTTAGCGTTGATACAACGATCCCTTTGGCGGCCTTCAATATTACGGTGACGGACAATGTTGGGCCGGTACAAGGTAAACTCACCAGCGGCAGCACCACCGATGACACCACGCCGACTTTTGCCGGTAAAGCAGTGTCGGGCAATACGGTAAATATCTACGACAATGGAACGCTTCTGGGTCAGGCTACCGTTGACTCTAACGGTAACTGGAGCTTTACACCGGATGCACCACTGGCCAATGGCGCACACCACTTTACGACTGAGGTCGTAGACCGCGCGGGCAACACCAGCCAGCCGTCTTCTGGATTTGACCTGAACATTGCGCCAATAGCAGGACCGATTAGCGATCTGGTGGTGACCGATGACGTCAACCCGGTCACCGGGCCGCTGACAAACGGCGCCGCAACCAATGACAACACGCCAACCTTTAGCGGCAGCGCCGCGCCAAACAGTACGCTGACGATTTATGACAATGGCGTCCCGGTAACGACGATCCCGGTAGATGGCAATGGTAACTGGAGCTATACGCCTTCTCCGGCGTTGGGTGAAGGTTCACATAGCGTCACCTTCACCGTAGATAACGGCAGCGGTCCGTCGGCTCCGTCGGAACCGTTTGTGGTGACGGTAGATACCACGGCGCCGGATCCGGTTTCAAACCTGATTATTGTTGACGATCGGGCTCCTGGAATTGGCCAGCTGACCAGTGGCGGGTCGACAAACGATGGTACTCCGATCATTAGCGGCACCGCTGAACCAGGCACTACGGTCACCATTTACGATGGCGCCCAGGTTCTGGGAACCGTCACCGTGGGCAGTGACGGTAAATGGGGCTTTATTCCAGATACGCCGCTGTCAGACAGTACGCACCATATCACCACCACGGTCACCGATGCGGCCGGCAACGTCAGCGGGGCTTCGCCAGACTTTGTGCTGACGGTAGATACTGCGGCACCAGATCCGGTCACGATGTTTATCGCCACCGATAACGTTGATCCGGAAGTGGGGACTATCGTCGCCGGTGAAGAGACCAATGATAATACGCCGATCCTCAGCGGTAAGGCGGAGCCAGGATCTCAGGTCATTATTTATGACGGCAGCATTGAGATTGCCCGGGTGCCTGTTGATGCTAACGGCAACTGGGGGTTAGAACTGACCACACCGCTGGCCGATGGCAATCACAGCCTGACCGCCGTAGCAGTAGATGCAGTGGGTAATACCAGCGCCCCAACTGCGGCACTGGACTTCACTGTTGATACCGTACCACCGCCGGCGGTTGGCGATTTTGAGGTGTCGGATAACGTCGGCGCTTCGCAGGGCGTACTGCTCAATGGCACCACCACCGATGACACTACGCCAACCTTCAGAGGCACCGCCGAAGCGGGCACTACGGTTAGCATCTATGATGGCAGTACGCTGCTGGGAACCGCGCTGGTGGACGGTAGCGGGGCCTGGGAGTTTACCCCAGATGCGCCATTGAGTTCGGGGGGGCATACCTTTACCACAGTAGTGACCGATGGTGCTGGCAATATTAGCCCGCAGTCCCCACCGTTCATACTGGTAATTTCGCCGCCGTCTGATTCGGTCAATTTGACGATCGTTCTTGATGATGTGTCTCCGATTGTGGGCCAAATTTCGAACGGTGGCTCTACCAACGATAACCAGCCAAACTTCCTTGGAACTTCAACTGGCTCTACCCTGGGTAGTACCGTTGATATCTATGATAACGGCGTGCTGATTGGTTCGGTTCAGGTTATTCCTCCGCTCGGAACATGGAGCTGGCAGCCGAGCAGTGCACTCTCTGAGGGAGACCACAGCTTTACCTTTGTGCTGAATAATTTCGGTACTCAGTCGCCGCCATCCCAGCCGTTTGTCATCACTGTCGATACGGTAGCGCCGGATCCGGTGGGTAACCTGACTGTGGTGGACGATCAAAGCCCGAATATCGGCCAGCTGCAAAGCGGGGATGCCACCAACGATGGCACCCCAATTATTAGCGGCACCGCCGAGCCGGGAACCACGGTAAATATCTACGACAATGGGATACTGATTGGTCTTACTAAAGTAGAGGCAGACGGTCAGTGGGGCTTTATCCCTGGCAGCCCGCTGCTCGATGGTACTCATCAGATTACCACCGCCGTCGTGGATGCCGCTGGCAATACCAGCGCAATCTCGCCGCCGTTTGTTCTGGAAATCGATGGCGGTATTCCGGCGACTATTACCGGACTGATCGTGACTGATGACCAGGCACCGGTTGTTGGCCCAATCACCAACGGTGGGGCCACCAATGACAATACGCCAACCCTAAGCGGGATGGCGGAACCTAACTCCACGGTCACCATTTACGATGGCAATACCGTGCTGGGTACCGCGCAGGCCAACGGCACCGGGGAATGGAGCTTTACACCGGGTACCTCGCTGAGTGAAGGCTCGCATAGCCTGAGTGCAACGGTGACTGATGCTGCTGGCAACACCAGCGTGAAATCACCGGCCTTTAACCTGACGGTTGATACCGCGCCGCCGGCGCAGATAGCCGCGCTGACTATCACTGCGGATGACGGAGTCGTTGCACCGGGAGGCAGCACCAATGACACCACGCTGACCGTGAGCGGTACCAGCGAGGCCAATGCCCTTATTACCGTTTACGACAGTGATGGTACGACGGTATTGGGCACGGTGCAGGCCGGGCCGAACGGCAACTGGACACTGCCTATCGCAGCGCTGGGCGAAGGCTCGCACACTCTTACCGCGACCGCGACAGACGCCGCGGGTAACGTAAGCGTGGCTTCACCGCCGACCGTTATCACTATCGATTTGACGCCGCCGTCGCCGATTGCAGGGATTACGGTCACTGACACCCAGCAGCCGGGGACCGGCGTGGTTGCCCCTGACGCCGAAATTAACGACAACCGTCCGACCCTGAGTGGGCTGGCCGAAGCCAATAGCACCGTTAATATCTATAACGGCCCGACGCTGGTTGCCACCACCCAGGCCGATGCTAACGGTAACTGGAGCGTGAAACCGACTACCGCCCTGGGCGATGGTGATTACACCCTGACTGCTACCGCGACCGATGCCGCGGGCAATGTCAGCGTGGCGTCACCAGGCTTTAGCTTCACCGTCGATACCACGCCTCCTGGGCCGGTCACCGGTCTGGTGGTGGCGGGCGATGGCGCGCCGCTTGCGGGCGGGGGTAGTACCAGCGATACCACGCCGACCATAAGCGGCGTGGCGGAGCAGGGCTCGACGGTTATTGTTTACGACACTAATGGCACTACGGTGCTGGGTACGGCAGTTGCCGGACCGGGGGGCGTCTGGACTATTCAGCTGCCGACGCTGGGTGAAGGAGTGCATTCGCTGACTGCCACGGCTACCGACCCGGCGGGCAACGTCAGCGTTGTTTCTACTCCGGTGACCGTGAATATCGACACCACGCCGCCGGCACAGATTTCCGGCGTCACGGTAACCGACAATGTGGCTCCGGATACCGGCGTTGTAACGTCGGGAGACGACATCAACGATAAGTCGCCGATCCTGAGCGGTACTGCTGAACCGAATAGCATTATTAACGTATATAACGGTTCGGTACTGATAGGTACTGGCCAGGCGGATGGTAACGGAATATGGAGCTTTGCGCCGACGTCGCCGCTGCCGGATGGTAACTACAGCCTGACCGCAACGGCGACCGATGCCGCAGGCAACGTCAGCATACCGTCTCCAGCCTTTACTTTCTCAGTGGATACCTCCGCGCCGGATACTATTACCACGCTGATAGTAACCGACAACGTGGCGCCAGATATCGGCAATGTGCCGAACGGCGGTACCACCAACGACACCACGCCAACCTTTAGCGGACAGGTTGAAGCGGGCGCAACCGTGACGCTGTATAACGGTGCGGCCGTACTGGGAACCGTAACGGCAGGCCCGGATGGACTGTGGAGCTTTACGCCAGCGCCGTTGACCGAAGGGACTTACCACATCACGGCCACGGTAACCGATATTGCCGGTAACGTGAGCAACGCTTCGGCCGATTTTGTGCTGGAAGTGGATGCGACCGCGCCGACAGCGGCCCCGGTCTTTACGGTTTCGGATAATGTCGCTCCGGGCATAGGACCAGTTCTGACCGGCGGCAGCACCAACGATCCAACGCCGACTCTGACCGGGACCGCCGAACCTGGCAGCACCGTCAGTATTTATAACGGCACGACGCTGTTGGGAACCGCTACGGCATCCTCTACCGACGGCAGCTGGACCTTTACGCCATCGGGCAATCTGGTCGACGGTGAATATAACCTGACGGCGACCGCGACCGATGCCGCCGGTAACGTTGGCCCTGCCTCACCGGTGTTCGACCTGTTTATCGACACCACGCCGCCTGCGAATGTTACCAATCTGGCGGTGACCGACGATTCGGCACCGGTTACCGGGTTACTGACCAGCGGCGACAGCACTAATGACAGTACCCCAACCTTTAGCGGCAATGCTGAAGCGGGAAGTACGGTCAGCTTCTACAACAATGGCACCGAGCTGTTGGGTACCACGGTTGCGGATGCTAACGGGGTGTGGAGCTTTACTCCGTCGACACCGCTGCTGGATGACGACTACAGCATCACGACTACGGTGACGGATAAAGCGGGCAACGTCAGCGTTGGCGCATCGCCAGCCTTTGAGCTGACCATCGACACCGTCGCGCCGAACCCAACCGGCAGCTTCACTATCTTTGATAATATGCTGCCGGGGCTTGGGCCAGTAAACGACGGTGACTCTACCAACGATCTGACCCCGACCCTCAACGGTACCGCCGAGCCAAACAGCAACGTTATTCTGTTTGATAACGGGGTATGGGTGGCGACGATACCGGTCAATAATCTCGGTAGCTGGACCTGGACGCCAGGAACAGATCTGACTCAGGGTAGCCATAGCTATACCACGGTCGTAGAGGATGCAGCGGGTAACCAGAGTACGGCTTCGGCACCGCACGTTATTATTGTCGACAGCATTGCGCCGGATGCAGTAACCGGGCTGGTGGTCAGCGATGATCAGGCTCCGGTGACCGGACCGCTTGCGGGCGGGGCCAGCACCAATGACGTCACGCCGACCTTCAGCGGACACGCGGAAGCAGGCACTACGGTCGCGCTGTATGAAGGGACCACGAAACTGGGCGAAGTGCTGGTGGATCAGAATGGCGACTGGAGCCTCGATCCGGATAACCCGCTGGGACAGGGGCAGCACACTATCACGGTGGTAGTGACCGATGCGGCAGGAAACGTCTCTACCGGGAATCCGTCGTTTACGTTAAACGTCGACACTATTTTGCCGGGCGCCGTCAGCACGATTACCGCGACCGACAATGTGGATCCGCAAACCGGTCCTATCACTAACGGTTTTACCAACGATACCACGCCAACCTTTAGCGGCACGGCAGAGCTGGGCAGCACGGTCACCATCTATGACGGTGCAACGGCGCTGGGCACCGCCACGGCCTCAGCGGTGGACGGTAGCTGGAGCTTTACCCCATCTGCACCGCTGGGCGAAGGGGCTCATACCATCACCGCTAAGGCCACCGATGCGGCGGGCAACGAAGGCCCGGCTTCACCTGTATTCAGCCTGAACGTGGATACCGTAGCGCCAGGGCCGGTGACCGGCCTGGTGGTGAACGATAATGTGGCCGGTGGGGTTGTCGGCCAGCTGACGGCGGGCGGTGTCACTAACGACCCGACGCCAACGCTGAGCGGAAGCGCCGAGCCTGGCAGCACGGTGACTATCTACAACGGTTCCAGCGTCCTGGGAACCGCATCGGTCTCGGATCCGGGCGGTACCTGGACCTTTACGCCTGGCGTTGATGCTGGTAGCGCGCTTGCTGATGGTACCTATAACTTCATCACTACCGTGACCGATAAAGCGGGCAACGTGAGCGGACCGTCAGGCTCGTTTGCCATCACCGTGGATACCACGGCACCAGCTACGCCAGGAGTCATTACCGCGACCGATAATGTACCGCTGTATGAGGGGACAATACCGACTACGGGGCCGAATGCTGGGCTGACCAACGATCGGACGCCAACCCTGAGTGGGGTGGTGGAAGCGAATGCGACGGTCAACATCTATCAGGATGGCAATCCGGTTGCAATTGGTACTGTCACCGCCGACGCAACGGGCAAGTGGAGCTTTACCACGCCTTCGCTGGCGGACGGAAACCATACGTTTAATGTCACCGCCACCGATGCAGCGGGCAACGTTAGCGGATTCTCGCCGGATCTGACGCTGGATATCGACGGTTCGGCACCGATAGGAATTGCCGCGCTGCTGGTCAATAACGATCTCGGGATCAATATTGGCGGCGGCACTACCGACGATAACCGACCAACCTTTACCGGCGCGGCGCTGGTATTGGATGTGGGCGCGACCGTTAATATCTACGATGGAAACACGCTGATTGGTAGCGTCACGGTGGGTACGCTTGGCATCTGGAGCTTTACCCCGGATGCGCCGCTGGCCGACGGCCCGCACAACTTCACCGCGCGGGTAGTGGATCAAGCGGGTAATGAAAGCCCTCCAACCCTTGGTGTGAATGTGACCATTGATACCAGCGGTCTGTTTGGCGGTATTACAGACCTTGTGGTCACCGATGATGTCGCCCCGGTTACCGGGCCGATTACCAGCGGTGGTTACACTAATGACACCACGCCGACCTTTAGCGGTAAGGCGGGAATTGGTGCCACGGTTACTCTGTATGACAATGGGCTGTTCCTGGGAACCACGATTGCCGATGGGGCGGGTAACTGGTCGATTACTCCAGGAACCGGTCTCGGTAACGGCTTGCACGTGATTACCACTACGCCGCTCGGTCTGACACCGCTGTTCCAGTTCACGGTTGATACGACAGCGCCGGGTGATGTCACTGCTATGGTGGTGACCGATGACGTGGCGCCGGGAGTTGGGCCAATTACCAGCGGCGGTACCACCAACGATAATACCCCGACCTTTAGCGGCGGGGTGGGGCTGCCGCTTACAGAAGTGGGCAGCACGGTTATCCTGCGCGAGGGTAATACTGAGCTGGGCCGGGCTACGCTGGGCGTGACCGGATTGTGGACTATTACGCCGACCACGCCGTTGGGTGACGGAACTCATAACCTGACCGTGGTGGTGGTTGATCGGGCCGGTAACGAAAGCCCGGGTACTGGCTTTACCCTGACCGTTGATACCACGGCACCGAATCAGGTCACTGGCTTTACGGTGAACGACGATGCGGCGCCAATTACAGGCCCGATTGCCCAGAACGGCTCTACCAACGACACTACGCCAACCCTGACCGGGGCGGCTGGCAGCGCCGAGGGCGGCAGCACCATTCGGGTCTATGACGGGATTTTGCTACTGGGCTCAACCACAGCGAATCCGGACGGCTCGTGGAGCTTCACCACGCCGGTGTTGCTGGGCGGTGGTCACAGCCTAACCGTGACCGCAACAGATGCTATCGGCAATGTAAGCACCGCGTCACCGCCGTTCAATTTCACGGTGGATACCGTGGCACCGGCACCGATTCTGGCGCTGTCGGTTTCTAATAACGACGGCTCACCATTGCTGGTCAGCGGCGCTGTAACTAACGACAACACGCCGATCATTAGCGGACGGGCCGAGGCTGGCAGTGTCGTTAACGTCTATAACGGTTCAACACTGGTCGGGACAGTAACGGCCGCACCGGACGGAACCTGGAGCCTGGCACCATCGTCACTGGGGGACGGCACCTATGTGCTGACCGCCACCGCGACCGATGCGGCAGGTAACGTTAGCCTGCCATCGCCAGCCTTTACGTTGAGTATTGATACTGCCCCACCGGCAACGCCGGGAGCATTTACCGTGACGGACGATCTTCTGCCGGTAACCGGGAATGTGCCTAACGGTGGTACCACTAATGATGCCCTGCCAACCCTTACCGGGGCGGCCGGAAGCGTAGAAGGCAATGCGCTGGTGTCGGTATACGACGGCAGCACGCTGCTGGGTACCACACGGGCGCTGGCCGATGGTTCGTGGGTCTTTACTCCGCTGCTGCCGCTGGGTAACACCAGCCATGCATTGTCGGTAACCGCTACCGATGCCGCCGGTAACGTCAGCGGTAATTCTCCGGTGGTTAACATCACTGTGGACACCGCGGCTCCGGCTATTCCGGGCGCTATTACGGTTAATGACGATGTAGGGGCTGTGACCGGTAACCTGGCCAACGGCGCCACCACCGACGACACGCTGCCGGTATTGAGCGGCACTGTAGAGCCGGGTGCGACGGTGAGAGTCTATGATGGCCTGAATCTGCTGGGTACGGTGACCGCCAACGCGACCACTGGGGCATGGACCTTCCCAACCACGGTGCCTCTGGGCCAGGGGCCGCACGCGTTTACCGTCACGGCGACAGATGCCGCCGGTAACGTCAGCCTGCCGTCGCCGGTGTTCTCGATTATCGTCAACACCGTCGCGCCACCGGCGATTACCACCTATACGGTAACCGATGATGTGGCTCCAGTGTTGGGTAACGTCGCCAACGGCGGTACTACTAACGATAACCGGCCAACTATCTCCGGGCTGGGCACCCCGGCTACCACTGTCACAATTCTGGACGGCGGCGTGGCTATCGGTTCGGTTACCGTTGGGGCGCTTGGTACGTGGAGCTTCACGCCGACGCTGGCTAACGCGCTGAGCGATGGCCCGCACAGCCTGACGCTGGTGGTATCAGACGCAGTGGGCAACACCAGCGCGGCGACACCTCCGTTTACGCTGACGGTGGATACCGCAGCGCCGACGGCGGGAGCGCTGCCGATTGTCAGTGACAATGTGGGTGCGGTCACCGGCGATCTGCCGAGCGGTTCGCTGTCGGACGATAACACTCCAACCCTGCGCGGTACTGTAGAGCCTCTGGGCCTGGTGAGCATTTACGACGGCAGCGTGCTGCTGGGCACCGTTCAGGCGAACGCCGCCGGTGCGTGGAGCTACACGCCGGGCGCGCTTAACGACGGGATCCACCGTTTCAGCACTACGGTGACTGATGCGGCGGGTAACATAAGCGGTGCTTCGCCGGTCTATACGCTGACTATCGATACCACACCGCCGGTTGCAGCAACCGGGATTACCGTGACTGATAATGTCGGGCCGGTAACGGGTCTGGTTGCCAGCGGCGGCTCCACTAACGACAATACGCCAACACTGAACGGCACGGCGGAAGCCAATAGCACGGTAACCATCTACAACGGCTCGACGGTACTGGGTACCACGACGGCTGGAGCCAACGGCGCATGGAGTTTCACGCCGGGTGCGCTGACGGATGGTACCTATGTGCTGTCGACTACCGTCACTGACCAGGTTGGCAACGTTGGCCCGCGCTCGCCGGACTTCACTATCACTGTGGATACGGTAGCACCAGCGACCCTTGGGGCGCTGACTGTCACCGATGATATCGCACCGGTTACTGGTACCATCGCCAATAACGGCAACAGTAACGATAACCGTCCAACCATCGGCGGTGTTTCTGAAGTTGGCGCTACCATCACGGTTTACGATGGGACTAAAGTCCTGGGAACCACGACGGCAGGTGCCGGTGGCGTGTGGAGCTTTACGCCATCTACCGCGCTGGCTGACGGTGCTCATAGCTTTACTGCAACCGCCACCGATGCGGCAGGCAACGTAGGTGCCGCATCGCCGGTCTTTAACCTCAATATCGATACCGCCGCCCCGGCCATTATTACCGGGCTGACGGTGACCGATGATGTGGCTCCGGATCTTGGCAACCTGACTTCAGGCAGCATCACCAACGACACGCGACCAACCTTCAGCGGCGTGGCGGAAGCCAACAGCCAGGTGAATATCTATGACGGCAATACCGTCATCGCAACGGTCACGGCGGGTGCCAATGGGCAGTGGACATGGACGCCGGGCACAGCCTTGTCGAGCACCACGCACACCTTCGCTTTCTCCGCGACGGATGCCGCTGGCAACGAAGGGCTGAAAACGCCGGTGTTCACGCTGACTATCGATCCAACCATCGGCACCCAGATAATCAATGCGGTGAACGATGAGGCGGATCTGTCGCTGACCACGTCGATCCAGCAGATCACTGCGCCGACTCAGACCACGGGTCAGAACCTGAACGTGCTGAACCTGGGCGTAGGCGACCTGTTAACGGTGAATCTGATTCAGAGCAACCAGCTGCCGACCTTCCATGTGGATGAGGGTGCTTCCCGCGCTCTGACTCTGCAAGCCAGTGCGACAGGGGTGACGCTGCTCTCTACCTTTGACCTGTATATCTACAAGTCTAATGGTGACGGCACCTACAGCATGTACCAGCGCTATGACGACTTCCTGCGGGTACTGCTGCTGACGGGCACTTCAGGTACGACGAGCGTGACTCTGCCTGCGGGTGACTATGCACTGCTGTTGAGAGCCGATGATGGCCTGTCGTTACTGACCGGCAGCCAGATCCGGGTGACTTCCGATGTGACCACGGGCGTATTCGTTGATACCGCAAGCGGCACCACCAGCGGCAACGTGATGACCGGAGTCGGCGGCGGGGGGATCGACAGCACGCCAAACGGTACGGTCGTCAGCGGTGCAAGTATTGGTTCGGCTAGCGGCTTTACTGCGGTAGGGGCCAGCGGCGTAACGAACATCGTAGGTACCTACGGTACGCTGTCGATTAGCGCTAACGGTAACTACACCTACACCCTGAAGTCGGGCGTATCGCCATCCAGCATTACCGGGCCGGATGTCTTCAATTATCAGATTAAAGCGCCGAACGGTTCGACCAGCAGCGCCAAACTGACGATTGATCTCAATCTGCCGAACCTGCATGCCAGCAACGATGTGGTACAGCTGGAAGTGGATCCGGTACCGGCAACGATAAACACCCCGGGAGTCAGCAACAGTTCGTTCGTGCTGGCCAGCGTAAATCTGGGGCCGGTTCTTGGGGCGGATATCAGCACCTCCGGGCAGTTGCAGGTTGATGTAGGGCAGAACTCCAGCCGTACTTTCACTCTTAGCGGCAGCGTGGTAGGGGTCAACGTTGGGGCGACTTATGACCTGTATGTCTATAAGTACAACTCCTCAACCGGCCAGTATGAGCAGTTCAGTTTCTACAATAACTGGATCGTCGCACCGCTGTTGGTGGGGACGAAAACCCAATCCTTCACGCTTAACACAGCCGGGCACTATGTGTTCCTGCTGAAATCGGATGGCCTGCTGTCGGTGGCGACCTTTGCCACCATGAATACCAGCAACGATGTCACCAACACCTACCAGGCGGCGGTGGAGTCGGTCACCGGTAACGTCATTACCGGCGCTGGAAATATCAGCGGTGGGGCGGATACTGCTCCGGCAGGGACGGTAGTGAGTAACGTGAATGGCGTGACGGTTGCTGCTACTGGTAACACCACGATTGTCGGTACTTACGGCAATCTGGTTATCAACGCACAGGGAGCTTACACCTACACCCTGAGATCCGGCCAGCCGGCCACGTCTCTGGGTCAGGAAACCTTCACCTATGCTATCCGCAATGGTGCTTCGGTGAGTACCGCAACCCTGACTATATCTCTGCCATCCGTAGGAAGCCTGGCGGCTACCCAGTCGATTATGGCGACCAACGCGCTGCTGGCGGACGAAAGTGTGGTTCAGGAAAGCTCGGTACAGGCGGCAGCCCACAGCGCAACGCTGCTGGCGACCAATACCGAAACCATGGCGCACGCGGCGTTGGTGCTGGAGTTTGCGGCTCTGCCGACCGCCAGCGGCAAAGTGGATTACCAGATCCTCGATAATCAGGGACATCTGATATCCAGCGGCACCGCGACCACCAATGCCAACTCGCTTACCGCCAGCATTGCGGTGGATAGCGCGGCGCTGCACGACGGCCAATACCACGTGCAGCTGCTGGACACCGCAGGCAACGCGCTGAATACCGAGTTCAGCTCGGTACTGACCAGCGTAGCGGTTTCGGAGCAGGCGGCAGCGGCTGGCGTGACGGCGCAGGGACAGATTGCCGAGATTGCGTTGGGTGAACTGTGGTCAAGCCTCACGCTGAGTAATGAGAGCGGCCAGCAGGTTAACGAGATTGCGGGCAGTGCGAAGTCGCAAACCCTCGAAGGGCTGTACGGCACGCTCACCATTCATTCAGACGGTAGCTACAGCTATAGCCTGCGGGACGGGGTTAGCGTCGCGGATCTTACTCATCGCGAGCAGTTTGATTACACCCTGAAAGCGCCGGATGGAACCCTGAGCCACGGCACCCTGACTATCGATCTTCATCCACAAATTGAAGGTAGTGATAAAGCGGACACTACAGTTAGTAGCGCATATGACGATAACTACAGTCTGGGCGCTGGTGGCGATACGTTGATATTCAATCTGCTGGATAATAATGACGCTACCGGTGGTAACGGCCACAACAACCACTGGACAGATTTCTCAGTTAGTGACGGAGATCATATAGATATCAGTCATCTACTGAGTGACTGGAATGGCAATAATCAGGAACTCGGTCAATATTTATCTGTAGAGCATACATCTTCAGGTGACACCATCGTGTCGATTGACCGCGACGGGGACGGCAGTAAATACCAGCCAACCCAACTCATCACGCTGGACGGTGTTCAACCTACGCTGGAGGAGCTGTTGCATCACGATTCAACGGCTAATCACGGATAACTCCGGCGGCACGCTGCGGGAAGGCGCTTTTAGTCTTCCTGCTCGTGAGATTTCAAGTATTACACCATTAACCCACCCTCCGGTGGGTTAATGACTGTAACCCCAGGAAAGAATTTTTCAGGAGCAGTACTTCTCAGCCCTATGCGTTTACCAGTGGATGGTACGTAGCGATAAGGCGAGAAGCTCACGATTTAGTCATAAAAAAAATACACGGCCTTTAATGGCTAATATAATGATATTTCGGGAAAATTTATGGGAACACTGAGCGGTAAACACACGAGTTTTCTCTGGCTGATAGCCTGTATTCAGCCATTCCTGTCACCAAACGTATACGCCATGTGGGGGCAGTCCGATCCCGCCGCCGCCGGCATTATTACCCCAGATAAAATAGTCACTGAAGAAGATCTTCCGACCCTTAAGGGGCGGGACCCAGGCCTGTCGGTAAACACAGCCGCGCCCTCCGTGCTGAATATTAATCAGGCGGTTCAGCGGGCCGTGCAGTGGTACCCCGATATCGGTACCCAGGCTGGAAAGCTATTTACTGCCGCTGAAAAGGTAAATATTGCAAGCGCAAAATACTATCCGCAGATTAATGGCGGTGTGAATAACGGTATAACTAACAGCTACTCCGATCATGGCTATAGCCCATCGCTGGTGCTGTCGTTATCTCAGATGTTGTATGACTTCGGTAAAGTCGATAGCTCGGTGCGCGAAGCTAATGCCGCCGTTGCCGAACAGCAGGCAACCGTACTGTTAAGCATCGACAAAGTTGCTCACGATACCGCGGCGGCGCTGGTGCAGGTCCAGGGCTATCAGGAGCTTGTGAACATAGCCACTGAGCAACTTAGCGCGCTGAATGATATCGGTAAGCTGGCCAATGAGCGTAATAGCGAAGGTGCCAGCTCACTCTCGGACGTAGTGCAAACCGATGCCCGTATAGAAGGGGCCAGGGCGACGCTAACGCAGTATCAGGCCAGCCTCGAACGCTGGCGCGCTACGCTGATTACCTATCTTGGCTGGAATAGTATCGGGCGGGTTAGCAACGAATTTCCGGCATCATTGGGGAAGTCGTGCAGCGTTGCCGATATCGATGACCAGCTGGTTCCTGCGGTGCTGGCGGCTCGTGCTCAGGTAAATCAGGCCGTGGCGCAATTGCAAAACGCCGAAGCCCAAATGAAACCGACCATTTCGCTGGAACCTGAAGTCACTCATTATCTCAACGACCGTTACGCCAACAGTAAAGAGCTGGACCGCACCCAATATTCGGCCTATGTCCGGGTAAAAATGCCGATTTATCAGGGGGGAGGGCTGACTGCTAGTCGCAATGCTGCACAGCACAGCCTTGATGCCGCTACCTCGGCGGTGCGTACCGCCCAGCTTGAGGTACGCCAGCAGCTTAGCGCAGCCCAGAATGAAGCCGTCAGCCTGCAACAGGCGCTGCTGATTCAGGCGCGCCAACAGGAGCTTACTAACAAAACCCGCGAACTCTATCAGCAGCAATATTTAGATCTTGGATCTCGCCCTTTCCTCGACGTGCTCAACGCCGAGCAGGAAGTGTATCAGGCGCGTTTTACCCAGCAGCAAACCGAAAGTCAGCTGCGCACTTTGCAGCTTGATTGCCTCTACAACACCGGGCGCACCCGCACTGAGTTTGCGCTCAACAATCAGTCCATTCAGGGCGTGGAGATTCAACCATGACCGGCAACGCACGCATTACGGAGCAAGAAACGCTCGACCCTAAGGCGCTCAGCTCCTGGGTTAGTGTTATCGGTCAGGTGGCGACGCACTATCGGCTGTCATTTTCGCCGGGTGGCTTGCAGGCCATGGCCCGCTGGCAACAGGGCAAGCCGTTTGGCACCGCGTTGAAAAATATGGCCCGCCATGTAGGGCTATCGACGCGTATCCTCGACGATAAGCTGGATGATGTTTCTGGCTGGCGCTTACCGTTAGTGGTGCAGCTCAACGATGGGCAGGTTGCCATTATTCATAGCTTCGATGGTGAGGCCAGCGTTGGGATAAGTTTCACCCGTGACGCCGATTTAATCACCACATTACCGCTTGCGGAACTTCTGCCTGACATTCGCCACGTGGTGGCGTTTCGCCCGGCGGCGATGGCGCGCGATAGCCGTACCGAGCAGTTCCTGGCTGACTATAACCCCGGCTGGCTGCGTCAGCTGGTGCTGGTCAAACTCAAGCCTTACGGCCATGTGATGCTGGCTTCGCTCATTATTAACCTGCTGTCGATGGCCGGAATTCTCTTTTCGATGCAGGTTTACGACCGGGTTATTCCGGCTCAATCCTACCCAACCCTATACGTGCTGTTTATCGGGGTGCTTATCGCGGTGGGCTTTGGTTTTTGGATGCGCATAATGCGTGGCCATGTGACAGATATTCTCGCCAAGCAGGCCGATATTCGAATCTCTGACCGGGTCTTTGGCCACGCGCTACGCTTGCGCACCAGCGTCGTACCGCGCTCCACCGGTAGCTTCATTTCCCAGCTGCGCGAGCTGGAGTCGATTCGCGAGATGGTCACCTCGACCACCGTTTCGGTCATTGCCGACCTGCCGTTTTTCTTTCTATTCCTGCTGGTACTGGCCATTATCGCGCCGCAGCTGGCGTGGATAGCGCCGGTAGCGGCCATCATCATGATAGTACCGGGCCTGTTGTTACAAAAGCGTATGGCTGATTTAGCACAGGAGAACGTGAAGGAATCTACCCTGCGCAACGCCGTGCTGGTGGAGAGCGTGCAGGGGCTGGAGGATATTAAGCTGATGCAGGCTGAGAACCGCTTCCTGCAACAGTGGAATAGCTATATCCGTATTACCGCCCAGTCAGGGATGAAAAGCCGCCGCCTGACTCAGGGGCTGTTGGCCTGGGGAACGACGATTCAGGGCCTGGTGTATGCGGTAGTTATCGTGGTCGGCGCGCCGATGGTTATTGATGGCGATATGACGACCGGTGCTATTGTGGCCGCTTCACAGCTGGCATCACGCATGGTTGCTCCAATGTCGGCGCTATGCGGCGTGCTGGCCCGCTGGCAGCAGGCGAAAGCCGCCAAAGCGGGAATCGACAGCATTATGCAGCTGCCGGTAGAAAACGGTGAAGACTCCCAGCGCCTGCACCGGGACGTGTTGCACGGGCATTATCAGTTTACCGACACCGCATTTCGCTATCAGCCGGATTCACCGCTGATCCCGCTGCGGGTGGCGAAGCTAGAGATTAATGCCGGTGAACGTATCGCGGTTTTGGGCCGTAACGGTGCCGGTAAGTCAACTTTTCTCCAGGCGTTGATTGGCGGCGTGCCGCTGATTCAGGGAGAGCTGAGGCTCGACTCACTCAGCCTGCCGCATATTGATATCGCCGACCTGCGCCGTAACGCCGGGATGATGACTCAGAACGCCCGGCTGTTTCACGGCTCGCTGCGCGACAACCTGACGCTGGGAGCACCGCAGGCGCGTGATGACGAAATTTTTGCCGCTCTGGAGATGTGCGGTGCCGATGCACTTATCCGCAAACTGCCGCACGGTCTGGATCACGTTGTTATGGAGGGCGGATTAGGGCTTTCTGGCGGGCAGCGACAGTCGATCCTGCTGGCGCGCCTGATCCTGCGCGACCCCAATATTGTCTTGCTTGATGAGCCGACCGCTTCGCTGGACGAACATACCGAGCGCGATTTTCTTGACCGGCTGAACCACTGGCTGGCTGGGCGAACGCTAATCATCGCCACTCACCGCAGTGCGGTACTGTCGATAGTTGATCGGGTGCTGGTGCTAAAAGACGGCGCGCTGGTTATGGATATGCCTAAAGAGAAGGCAATGGCGCGTAAAGGTGCCGATGACACTGAGGTGAGCGATGAAAGACGACCTGCCTGATAACACCGTAATTACGACCGAACAGGCGCCTATCCCGACACCTCCGGCGGCGCGCCCCCTTAATTGGAACGGCGACCACGGTGAAAACGATATCGATAACCAAAGCCTGTCGCGCTCAGGGCGTATCGTCACCATATGTGGTTTGTTGCTGCTGGTTACCTGGGTTTGGGCGGCCTTTGGCACCCTGGATGAAGTCTCCACCGGCACGGGTAAAGTTATCCCCAGCTCGCGTGAGCAGGTGTTGCAGTCGCTGGACGGCGGAATTCTGGTGGCGCTTAACGTTCGCGAAGGGCAGCGGGTTCAGGCCGGAGAGGTGGTGGCGCGTCTCGATCCTACTCGTTCCGAATCTAACGTAGGTGAGAGCGTGGCGCGCTATCAGGCGGCGCTGGCCGCCAGCGCTCGTCTGTCGGCTGAGGTAAATGATTTGCCGCTGACCTTCCCCCCAGAACTGGATAAATCCCCGTTACTGGTGGCGTCAGAGACCCGGCTCTACAAGTTGCGACGCAGCCAGTTTACCGACTCTAAAGCCCGGATCGATGACTCATTAAAAGCCGTCGATAGCGAGCTGGCGATCACCCGGCGTCTGGCAGCAACCGGTGCGGCCAGTAATGTAGAAGTTCTGCGTCTTGAACGTCAGCGTTCCGATCTGCAACTTAAAATTCTGGATCTACGCTCGCAATATCTGGTTCAGGCCCGTGAAGAGCTGGCGAAAGCAACCGCAGAGGCAGCTTCGCTGGCCGAGGTGATTAAGGGACGATCCGACAGCCTGACCCGCATGACGGTACGATCGCCGGTAAAAGGGATCGTGAAAAATATCAAAGTGAATACCCTGGGTGGCGTTATCCCTCCTAACGGGGAACTCATGGAGATCGTGCCGCTCGACGATCACTTGCTGATCGAAGCGCGCCTGTCGCCGCGTGATATCGCTTTTATCCACCCGGATCAGGCGGCTCTGGTGAAAATCACGGCCTATGACTATGCCATTTACGGTGGGCTGAAAGGCGTGGTTGATAGTATTTCGCCGGATACTATTCAGGATGAGGCTAAGCCGGAGATCTATTACTACCGGGTGTTTATCCGCACCGAGCACGGCTTTCTGCAAAACAAGTCCGGTAAGCGCTTCAATATTGTCCCGGGGATGATTGCTAACGTAGATATCAAAACCGGTGAAAAAACGGTGCTGGACTACCTGATCAAACCGTTCAATAAGGCGAAAGAGGCGTTGAGAGAAAGATGATAAACGCCGTGCTGATGAACGATGCTGACGCCCTCCGGCTGGCGCGCGCTGCAGAGGCGCTGGTAGCCGAACCGCTGCCCGGGCCATATCCGGAATGGGTACTGTTTATCAGCGCAGGCAACCCTGATTCCCGGGCAGAGGTGAGCTGTGGTCGCGGCGACTCTTTTGCTAATGCATGGCAGGCGGCGCTGGCCGGGCTGACGCTTTCTCATCCGCGCTGGCTGCGGGTAGATGTTGTCGAGCGAGTGGAGGCGCTGCGTTGGGGGAAGCTGCGGGAAAAGTTTTCTCGCACTAAACGCAGCTATTTTCGTTTCGGCCTTAGTTTCGATCCTGGTTTTGAACATGCCCTGCTGGAGCAGGAGCTGGCTGCTAACGCCATTCTTTATCACAGCCAGATACCGGTTGTGGCGGCGAATCATCAAAATCTGGAGCGTTATGCTGCCCAGCGCTTTGGCGCGCCACTGCAATTTCCAGAGGCTCCCGAAACACCGGTTTGGCGCTTTACCACCCGAGGTCTGTTTTATGAGGATGGCCAGCTCTATTCACTGTGCTCTCAGGGGCGAGAGGCAGGCTATCGCGAGCTGAAAGCGTGGCCTGGCGAGTATTTACCTCAGGCTATCGTTAGCGCCAGCGACTACCTGGTTCGCCAGATTCATGATGATGGTCGCTATGATTACGGCTGGTTTCCCTGTTTTGACAAACCTGTTCCGGCCTATAACGCTTTACGTCATGCCAGCACAACCTATGCCTTGCTGGAGAGCTGGGAGCTGACCCGCTGCCCGCAGCAGTTTGCCGCTATTGAAAGGGCGCTGGATTATCTCACCACCCGGCTTATCCACAGCAGGCCGCTGCCTGATGGCCGGATGGCAGACTTTTTAGTCGATGAAGGCAATGAAGTTAAGCTCGGTGGCAATGCGGTAGCGATTCTGGCGCTGGCTAAATATAGCGA
The DNA here is from genome assembly GCA_022846635.1 of Salmonella enterica subsp. enterica serovar Choleraesuis. Classification (GTDB taxonomy): domain Bacteria; phylum Pseudomonadota; class Gammaproteobacteria; order Enterobacterales; family Enterobacteriaceae. The sequence goes on along the minus strand of AP025685.1, from coordinate 3,868,343 downwards.
ACTGACCGGTGATACCCGTTATTTCAGCCAGATGAACCGGCTGGCCCACGCTCTGCGCTTTATGCAGGATCCCACCAGCGGCATTTTCATTCATGTGCTGAACTTCCCCGATCTGACGCTTAAGGCCGTGGAGCGGATTATCTATTATGACGGTGAAGCGGCGTTCGCTTTGATGCGGCTGTATGGGCTGACCGGCCAGCAAGAGTGGCTGGAGATGGTGGAGCTGGCGTTCGACAGTTTTATCGCCCGCGAACACTGGCGGGCGCATGACCACTGGCTGAGTTACTGCGTGAATGAACTGGTCGCTTATCGCCCGCAGGAAAAATACTTTAAGTTCGGCCTGGATAACGTCCGCGATCATCTCGATTTTGTGCTAGAGCGTGTAACGACCTATCCGACGTTGCTGGAGCTGATGATGGCGGCGGAAAGTATGCTGACACGCCTGGCTGCCTCCGAATATCGTCATCTGTTAATCGGGTTCGATCGCGACAAATTCGATCGAGCGCTGGAGCATCGTGCCCGTTACCTGATGAACGGATTTTTCTGGCCGGAGCTGGCGATGTTCTTCGCTAATCCGCAACGCATTATTGGCAGTTTTTTTATCCGCCATCATGCCTGGCGAGTGCGCATAGATGACGTTGAACACTATCTTTCTGGCTATGTGGCATGGCTTAAATACCAGCGCCGCCAGCAGCGCCAGCCCCAGGAGTTAATGCCGCTCAGCGGGCCACAGCTGTTATTCCTGGGCGAAGATTTGCGTGAAGTTGGCAACGGTATTGAAGTGGCCATGCTGCGCCGGGCGCAGCTGTTTGCCGAATGGCTAAAACGACCGGCAACCCTGGTTTTATGCGCCTGGAATCCTGACTGGCGGAAGAATGTTGAGGTGCTGCGCCATAAAGGACTGTTGCCGGCCACAACGGCAGTTCGTCATATTTATGATGGGTTGCTGGCCATGAGAGACAGAGGGGAGCTGTGGCCGCTCAAAAGTGGAATGCCGCGCCAGCTTCCGTTACCCGAGGCCTTGCACCGCCGCCAGCAATTCTCCGGAGCGTATCTGGAGCGTGAAGAGTTTATCGATGCTTACGGACAGTTACTGCTATGCAAATATTATCGCCCACAGCCAGGCGGTAGTCCTCGTCTGGAACGCATTCAGTGGCGTAACGGACGCGGTGAGCTTCGGCGCTTTGATAGCGAAGAGAGCCTCAATAGCTGGCTGCTTAGTGCCAGCCTTGATAACCGATTGAACTGGCACTTTATCGTTGATAAAAACGCGCCCTGGCGACAGTTTGTGATGCAGCCTGCGCAGCGTCCACGATATTCGACCCTGAGCGCGATGATCCACAATACCCACCGGCTGACCGATGGGCGATTGAAGCAGACCTATGCGCACTTGCTTAACGCGCCGCACACTTATGACAGGCTGCTGGTGCTTACGGAAGAGCAGCGCGACGATCTCTTTCAGGAAGGCTTTCCCGTTTCCCGATTACAGGTGATCCCACATCCGATAACCTCACATCCTCAGCCGCCAAAAGAACCGGGGCAAAAGGTGCTGTATATGGCGCGTTACTCGCCGGAAAAGCAGCATGAGTTATTAATTCGGGTATTTGCTCAGGTCGTTGAGCGCCTGCCAAAGGCTCGTCTGGTGTGTCATGGCAGCGGGCCGCTGCGCGCACGGCTGGCGGAGCAGGTGGCGGCGCTTAACCTGCAAAGTAATATCGCCATTAACGGTTATTGTGAGGAGCTGGCCGCCCTGCATCAGAAGTGCCAGTGTGCGGTGCTCTGCTCCAGCCAGGAGGGATTCTCTCAGTTTGCCCAGGAGTCGCTAAGCTTTGGCACGCCGCTGGTGACTTTTGCCATTAAGTACGGCCCGCGAGATCTGCTGGGTAATTTTGAGGCCGGGATTCTGGTGACGCCAGACGATGAGCAGGCGCTGGCTCAGGCATTAATAACGTTGCTGAGCTCGCCCGAGCGTTTGCAATCTATGAGCCTGGCAGCGCGGCACAGCGTAAAGCGCTTTGCGCCCGAGGCGATAGCCGGAATATGGCAGGAGTGGTGGAACTGGGCGCAGCAAGAAGAGGGAAGATTGCCGCCGGAATAGTCGCCCCCGGCGGCAATAAAGCGGTAACTGCTTCAGTTAGCCGAAGGCACCACCGGCCCGGCACTGAGCGATGCGCAGGATATCCTCAGCCAGTCGGCTGGCAGTTTCGACATCTGCCCGGTTATGTTTAACCAGCAGACGGCTGAGGCAACCCTCGAGCACCAGTTCCAGCTGCGCGGCAACCATCGCGGGATCGTCAACGCCCAATTGTGTCAGCAGCTCGTGGGTAAATTCCCAGGCGGCGCGTTTCTGCCGTTCGGCAAGCTGATGAATCGGATGATCGCGATCCGGGTAGAAACCACAGGCGGCAATAAACAGGCAGCCGGGATAACGTTTTTTATCTACGCATCCACCCAGCGTTTCATAGCGCGCCAGGATCTTTTGCTGCGGGCTGCGGCTCTTGTCATGAAACAATTGACGGCGCAGGCTTTCAATTTGCTCGCTGTGATAGCGCAGGGCGTCATATAACAGCGCTTCGTGGTCGGGCCAAAAGCGTTGTAAATCGGTAAGCTCCATACCAGCATGGCTGGCCACCATCGCAGGGGTGGCGTTCGCGAGGCCATTGAGCTCCAGAATTTCAAGTGCATGCTCCAGCACTTCTTCTCGTTGCACGATATTCTCCTTCGCTGTTGCCAACGTCATTTTCCTACACCTAGTGTTGTTTACCGCAGATGATTGTGCAAATGCGTATTGAATGCCTCCGGCTTCATAAAACCGGTCACTTTAGCCGCTGGCAGAGGATTACCGTCGCGGTCATAAAACAGAATGGTCGGCAGACCCAGCACCTGTAAATGCTTCAGCAGCGCTACATCCTGCGGTGAGTTACGGGTTACATCGGCCTGTAACAGCACTACGTCTTTGAGCGTTTGCCGCACGGCAGGATCGTTAAAGGTATATTTTTCGAACTCTTTACAGGCAACGCACCATTCGGCAAAAAGATCGATCATTACCGGCTTGCCCCGGGCCGCCGCCAGCTGTTGATTTAAAGAGTCTACGCTGTTGATCCGGGTAAAAGCCAGCGTGCTCAGCTGCGAGTGAGGATCAATGGTGCCGAATGCCCAATCTTGCAGCGGCCTGGCACAAATAACAGCCGCTCCCAGCATCAGGATCTGCGCGATCTTCACTAAGCGGCCCTTTGCCCGCAGAGTGGTAATGAATGCCCAACTGAAGAATGCTATGCCGAGCGCGCTCCACATCCGCAGCCCCCAGGGTTCACCCAGCACGCGTTCTAGCAGGAATACTGGCAGTGCGAGAATGATAAAACCGAAGGCGGTTTTGACGCTCTCCATCCACGGCCCGCTTTTTGGCAGCAGACGCTGGCCGAACACCGTAACCCCAATCAGCGGCAACCCCATTCCCAGCGCATACAGGTAGAGAGTAACTGCGCCCTGAGCCATATTTCCGCTTTGGGCGATATACAGAAGGATGGCGCTAAGCGGTGCGGTGGTGCACGGAGAGCAGATAAGTCCGGCAATTGCACCCATGGCAAACACTCCGCCAACGGTACCGCCCTGATGGCGGTTACTGGACAGGGTGAGCCGGGTTTGCAGTGCCGAAGGCAATTGCAGGGTGAAGACGCCAAACATCGCCAGCGCCAGCAGGGTAAACACGGCTGCCAGAGTTATCAATACCCATGGCTGCTGCAGCGCTGCCTGAAACTGCAATCCGGCGGCGGCAACCACCAGACCCAAAGCGGTATAAGTGAGTGCCATGCCCTGCACATAGATAAAGGCCAGCAGTAGCGCCCGGGCGGTAGACAGCCGTTGTTTACCGCCCAAAACAATACCGGAAATCAGCGGATACATCGGCAGCACGCAAGGGGTAAAGGCGACGCCGATGCCGATAAGCAGCGCCCACCACATAGAAAACGGCAGCCGGGCGGAGCCGTTGTCACCTGGAGCTGGGGCAGTACTTATTTGGGAGCTGGAGCCTGCGGGCTGTGCTTTCTGCGCGCCGGTATTCGTAGCTTCAGGCTCAGAGCCTGAATCAACCGGTGCGCCAGCGGCAGCGCTGATAGCCGAAAGCGGCACGGTGCGAGTTTCCGGCGGGTAACAGAATCCGGCCGCCGCGCAGCCTTGATAAGTCACCTCCACGCTGGCATCAGGAGCGGTTCGGGTCAGCGTCAGCGCGAGCTTCAGGCTCTGAGGATAGATCTCACTCTTACCAAAAAACTCATCTTCATGCGGCTCGCCGGGCGGTAGTGTCCAGGAGGCAAGCGCGGCGTTTTTAGGGGCGAGTTTTATCTGCTGACGATAAAGGTAGTAGCCGGGCTTAACCTCCCAGCTGAGGGTTAATTTGTCGTTTTGCTGATGAAAATCAAAGGCAAAGGCCCGATCCACCGGCACAAACTGGCTGGAGGTTTGGTTATCGAACAGGCCTGCCTGGGTAAATGAAGCAAAGAACAGCGCAATCAGCGCAATGAAGCGTAAAGCCATGATAAATATTCACTATCTCCATAGAGTACCGGAACGACCAGCAGCTCGGGAGTTTCATAGGGATGGGCAGCCTTAAGCGCGGCCAGCAACATCTCCTGGTGAGCCTTGTCGGTTTTTAGCAGCATCTGGACTTCGTATTCCTGTTCCAGCTTTCCCTGCCAGTAGTACATCGAGCTGGCGCCGGGTTGCATAGTGACGCAGGCGGCAAGTTTGTCGGCCAGTACGGCTGTGGCCAGCTCTTGCGCCGTAGCTTCGTCCGGGGCGGTACAGAGAACAATAACGGCATCGGGAGTAGTCATTGCAAACCTCGTTTCGGCACGATGAATGCACGGACTATAGCATGTGGGATAAGCGGCGGCATATTAACCACTTCAATAAACGTGCTGAGGGAAAACCAGGGAAGGGAGAACGCGCGGTGCAGGCGCACCGCGCGAAAGGGTACTACAGCAGAACGCTACCGAACAGGAAGCCAAAGCATACGGAAAGAATGACGCCGATGGTGCCTGGGATAAAGAACGGATGGTTAAATACGAACTTACCGATACGGGTAGTACCGGTGTCATCCATCTGCACTGCCGCTACCAGAGTTGGGTAGGTTGGCAGAATGAACAGGCCGGAAACGGCTGCGAAAGAGGCTACCGCGGTCAGTGGAGACACGTTAAGCGCCAGCGCCATTGGCATCAGCGCTTTCGCAGTCGCAGCCTGAGAGTACAGCAGCGCCGAAGCAAAGAAGAAGATGACAGCCAGCAGCCACGGATGGCCCTGAATCACTTCACCTGCGGTATCTTTAATCCAGTCAATGTTGGCAGATACGAAGGTGTCGCCCAGCCACGCCACGCCCAGGATACAGATACAGGCGCTCATACCGGCTTTAAAGGTGCTGGAGTTCAGGATGGAGTCAGTTTCAACTTTGCACAGAACGGTGGTCAGGGTCGCCACGCTCAGCATGATGATAAGGATGGCGTTGGTGGTGTTCATCAGCGGAGTTGCCACCAGGCCCAGGCTTGGGCTGTTGATAATGGCATAAGCCACTACGCACAGAACGCCCAGCAGGAACAGCCATACGGAGCTTTTCGCGCCTGGTTTGATTTCAATCTGCTTATCACCGCGCAGCTCAATCAGCCCTTCGGACAGACGCTTGAGGTATACCGGGTCGTCCGACAGTTTAGAGTTGAACAGCATCGAAATCAGGAACGACATAACCAGCACTGCCAGCAGGGTGGATGGGATAACCACCGACAGCAGGTGAATGTAGCTGATACCGTGTCCTTCCATCACCGAAGACATGTAAACCACGGCTGCGGAGATAGGGGAGGCGGTAATGGCAATCTGCGCGGAAACAACGGCGGTAGATAGCGGACGGCAAGGCTTAATGCCCTGTTCTTTAGCAACTTCCGCGATAACCGGCAGCGTCGCCAGCGAGATATTGCCGGTACCGGCAAAGATAGTCAGAAAATAGGTAACGATTGGTGCGAGGATGGTGATGTATTTTGGGTTTTTACGCAGCAGTTTTTCAGTTTGGTTAACCAGGTAATCCAGGCCACCGGCTACCTGCATTGCAGAGATAGCGGCGATAACCGCCATGATGATTGAGATAACGTCAAACGGGATGTGGCCGGGTTTAACGCCAATGGCGGCTAATACCAACACCCCTAACCCGCCGGCATAACCGATGCCGATCCCTCCGAGTCTGGCGCCCAAAAATATCGCCACTAACACTATGATAAGTTCGATGACTATCATGGTTGCTTCCTTGTTGGTTAATGTAAGAATAAATAAATGTTATGAAATGGTATCTAATATAACGAAAAAGGCACGTCGCTCTGGACGTGCCTTGTAGTTAAGAACTGCTGTTAAGATTACTGTTCGCTTTCATCGGTATAGCGTTTGGCTTTGTAGGCCGGGTGCATCAGGTTATTAACCGAGAAGATATCGTCCAGCTCGGCTTCGGTCAGCAGACCGCGCTCCAGCACAACTTCACGCACGCTCTTACCGGTTTCGGCACAAATCTTCCCGACGATATCGCCGTTATGGTGGCCGATGAACGGGTTGAGGTAGGTAACGATACCGATAGAGTTATAGACGTAGCTTTCGCACACTTCTTTGTTAGCGGTAATACCGTTAATGCATTTTTCCAGCAGGTTGTAGCAGGCGTTAGTCAGGATATGGATAGACTCAAATATCGCCTGGCCGATAACCGGCTCCATCACGTTAAGCTGCAGCTGACCCGCTTCGGATGCCATGGTTACGGTAGTATCGTTGCCGATAACTTTGAAGCAGACCTGGTTTACCACTTCTGGTACTACCGGGTTTACTTTGGCTGGCATGATAGAAGAACCGGCCTGCAGTTCCGGCAGGTTGATTTCGTTCAGGCCAGCGCGCGGACCGGAAGAGAGCAGGCGCAGGTCGTTACAGATTTTGGACATTTTAACGGCCAGGCGCTTCAGGGAGCTGTGAACCATTACGTAAGCGCCGCAGTCGGAGGTCGCTTCGATAAGGTCTTCAGCCGGAACGCAAGGCAGGCTGCTGACTTCCGCCAGCTTCTGAACCGCCAGCTGCTGATAGCCGTCTGGCGTGTTCAGGCGAGTACCGATAGCGGTCGCACCCAGGTTAACTTCCAGCAGCAGCTCAGCGGTGCGCAGCAGGTTTTTGGTCTCTTCTTTCAACAGTACGTTGAACGCATGGAACTCCTGACCCAGGGTCATCGGCACCGCATCCTGCAACTGAGTACGACCCATTTTCAGGATGTTTTCAAACTCAACGGCTTTACGCTCAAAGCCTTCGCCAAGCTGATTAATCGCATCTACCAGTTTTACGATGCAGGCGTATACCGCGATACGGAAGCCGGTCGGATAGGCGTCGTTGGTAGACTGGCATTTATTTACGTGGTCGTTAGGGTTCAGGTACTGATATTCCCCTTTCTGGTGCCCCATCAGCTCCAGACCAATGTTTGCCAGCACTTCGTTGGTGTTCATGTTGACCGAGGTACCGGCGCCGCCCTGATAGACGTCAACCGGGAACTGATCCATGCACTTACCGTTATTTAGCACCTCATCGCAGGCAGCGATGATGGTATCGGCGACGTGGCGCGGTATGGTTTGCAGCTCTTTATTAGCCAGCGCGGCGGCCTTTTTGACCATGACCATGCCGCGAACAAACTCAGGAATGTCGCTGATTTTGCTGTTACTGATATAGAAGTTTTCAATCGCTCGCAGAGTATGGACGCCGTAATACGCATCCGCGGGAACTTCCCTGGTACCCAATAAATCTTCTTCGATACGAATGTTATTTAACATGTGAACCTTCTTATTCAAGCTGTCGATAAATGAGACTGGAGCACACAGGATATGTGGTTGTGTGAAGTTTAGACCGACATAACCGCTGTAATCGGTCAGGTGGTGCTGATCATATGCTAGTAAATGCGAAAAGCCGTAATCTGGATCACTTATTGTCGGCCCTTTGGCATCACAATTTTTAATATGTGAGTCACATCACTGCCATGAGATTTTTTCCAGTCTTTAAAAAGTGGGATGGTTGATTTTTTCGGGATTATCACCATCTCCATTAAATGCATTAACGCCCCTTATTTTATACGGTTGCTGCGGCAGCTGTCTTGTTCAGGAGATTCTGGTGCGCTGGATTCCATTAATAGCCCTGTTTCTGTACGTTTATGTCGAAATTTCGATCTTCATTCAGGTTGCGCACGTGCTTGGTGTGCTGCTCACTTTGATGCTGGTAATCTTCACTTCCGTTGTTGGTATTTCGCTTATTCGCAACCAGGGTTTCAAAAACCTGATGCTGATGCAGCAAAAAATGGCCGCAGGCGAAAGCCCGGCGGGCGAGATGGTGAAAAGCGTTTCTCTGATTATTTCCGGCCTGCTACTGGTGCTGCCCGGCTTCTTTACCGACTTTCTTGGCCTGTTGCTGCTGTTGCCGCCGGTTCAGAAACATTTAACGTTAAAACTGATGCCTTATCTGCGCTTTGGTGCGATGTCAGGCGGTGGTTTTAGCGCCGGCGGTAGTCAGGGTAATACCTTCGACGGTGAGTTCCAGCGCAAAGATGATGAGATAAAGCGCATTGAGGAGCGCGATTCTGACGATCGCTAAAAAATAAATTTTTTTTGTTTTTGCCCCTTGAAGGTGAGAAAGCCACCCCCATCTCTATCGTCACCAGCCCGGTAGCAAAAAAATATCGGGCGTAACCCATAAAACTGAACTGATACGGACTTCTCAAAGGAGAGCTATCAATGAGCATTCGTCCATTACATGATCGTGTAATCGTCAAGCGTAAAGAAGTTGAGTCCAAATCTGCGGGCGGCATCGTTCTGACTGGTTCTGCAGCTGGCAAATCAACTCGTGGCGAAATCATCGCTGTCGGTAAAGGCCGCATCCTGGAAAACGGTAGCGTGCAGCCGCTGGACGTAAAAGTTGGCGACATCGTTATTTTCAACGATGGCTACGGCGTTAAAGCTGAGAAGATCGACAACGAAGAAGTGCTGATCATGTCCGAAAGCGACATCCTGGCAATCGTTGAAGCGTAATTCACGCGAGCAACTCACTGAACATACGAATTTAAGGAACAACTAGAAATGGCAGCTAAAGACGTAAAATTCGGTAATGACGCCCGCGTGAAAATGCTGCGTGGCGTAAACGTACTGGCAGATGCAGTTAAAGTAACTCTGGGTCCTAAAGGCCGTAACGTAGTGCTGGATAAATCCTTCGGCGCTCCAACCATCACTAAAGATGGTGTTTCTGTAGCACGTGAAATCGAGCTGGAAGACAAGTTCGAAAACATGGGTGCTCAGATGGTTAAAGAAGTTGCCTCTAAAGCGAACGACGCTGCGGGCGACGGTACCACCACCGCAACCGTACTGGCTCAGGCTATCGTTAACGAAGGTCTGAAAGCCGTTGCCGCTGGCATGAACCCAATGGATCTGAAGCGCGGTATCGATAAAGCCGTTGTTGCAGCCGTTGAAGAGCTGAAAGCGCTGTCCGTACCTTGCTCTGACTCCAAAGCTATCGCTCAGGTAGGTACTATCTCCGCTAACTCCGATGAAACCGTCGGTACCCTGATCGCTGAAGCGATGGAAAAAGTGGGTAAAGAAGGCGTTATCACCGTTGAAGAAGGCACCGGCCTGCAAGACGAACTGGACGTCGTTGAAGGTATGCAGTTCGACCGTGGCTACCTGTCCCCATACTTCATCAACAAGCCGGAAACTGGCGCTGTAGAACTGGACAGCCCATTCATCCTGCTGGCTGATAAAAAAGTTTCTAACATCCGCGAACTGCTGCCAGTTCTGGAAGCCGTTGCTAAATCCAGCAAACCTCTGCTGATCATCGCTGAAGACGTAGAAGGCGAAGCGCTGGCAACTCTGGTTGTTAACACCATGCGCGGCATCGTTAAAGTTGCTGCGGTTAAAGCACCAGGCTTCGGCGACCGTCGTAAAGCTATGCTGCAGGACATCGCTACCCTGACCGGCGGTACCGTTATCTCTGAAGAAATCGGTATGGAGCTGGAAAAAGCAACTCTGGAAGATCTGGGCCAGGCTAAACGCGTTGTTATCAACAAAGACACCACCACCATCATTGATGGCGTGGGCGATCAGGCTTCCATCGAAGGCCGCGTAAATCAGATCCGTCAGCAGATCGAAGAAGCGACCTCTGATTACGATCGTGAAAAACTGCAAGAACGCGTAGCTAAACTGGCTGGCGGTGTTGCGGTAATCAAAGTCGGTGCTGCTACCGAAGTTGAAATGAAAGAGAAAAAAGCCCGCGTTGAAGATGCCCTGCACGCTACCCGTGCTGCGGTTGAAGAAGGCGTGGTTGCAGGCGGTGGTGTAGCTCTGGTTCGCGTAGCGGCTAAAATCGCTAACCTGACTGGCCAGAACGAAGACCAGAACGTGGGTATCAAAGTTGCGCTGCGCGCAATGGAGGCTCCTCTGCGTCAGATCGTTTCCAACGCCGGTGAAGAGCCATCTGTAGTAACCAACGCCGTTAAAGCCGGTGAAGGTAACTACGGTTATAACGCTCAGACCGAAGAATACGGCAACATGATCGACTTCGGTATCCTGGACCCAACCAAAGTAACTCGTTCTGCTCTGCAGTACGCAGCATCCGTTGCTGGTCTGATGATCACCACCGAATGCATGGTTACCGACATGCCAAAAGGCGATGCTCCTGATTTAGGCGCTGCTGGTGGTATGGGCGGCATGGGTGGAATGGGCGGCATGATGTAAGCCAGCCTTTGGCCTTAGGGCCATAGTTCTGCCTTAGGTTGATTTTAATCAGCCACCTGACGCCCGGTGAATATCACCGGGCGTTTTGTATTATTAAGAAATAAAATATTTCCCTGTCGTTTGCCTTTTCTGTAAATAGTTAAAGCCCGCTTTTTATTAATTCCTTTCCGGATGACTCTTTTAAGTTAGTCATTTCTTAAACGCTCCAATATCTTTTATTAATCCCCTCGGATATCAGGGTATTACCGGCATCACAAATCCCGTCGCCAAAATGCGTCGCCACATGCAAATTTGCCATGGCTACATTTACTTCCTTTTTAACTATCGGTAAAAGAATAGGGGCCTGTCGGCACCGCCGGGAGCGTCTTATAACAATGGATATTATTGGTGCGCAGACCGCCGGATTGCGGGGGTTGGGCGCGGCTTGATGCGAGGATAACATGCGCACGATTTATACTATGGGACTGGCCGCAGCGGTAGCACTGCTGGCCGGATGTAGCAACAGCCACCAGTTAAGTGCAGGCGGGCAGAACGTTCGCTTTGTAGAAGATAAGCCGGGCAGCGAGTGCCAGCTGCTGGGCGTGGCCAACGGTGAGCAGAGCAACTGGCTTTCCGGCCAGCAGGGAGGCGAGGGCGGCTCTATGCGCAGCGCCGCTAACGAACTGCGCAACCAGGCTGCGGCTATGGGCGGCAACGTGCTGTATAACGTAAACAGCCCGAACCAGAACCTGTTGTCCAGCTTCGTACCGGTTGCGACTAAAATGACGGGCCAGGTTTATAAGTGCCCGAACTGAGTTTCGGCATTGAGTGATTTCAGCCCCAGCGTTCGCCGGGGCTTATAACCTACCGATTAGTTTTGACGCAGCCGCAGGTCGATAGTTGTTTTCGACGGCTCGCCGCCAATTTCTCGAGTCAATCTTGGCACCATATAGCCAGAAACCAGCGACATTAACTCACGCATGATGGCGCGCGCCTCGTCGTCATCCACCATAAAGTGGGCAGCCCCCTGTACTTTATCCAGCACGTGCAGGTAGTAGGGCATGACCCCTGCGTCAAACAGTGCATTACCAAGGTCAGCCAGAATTTTCGCGTTATCATTCACACCGCGCATCAGCACGCCCTGGTTCAGCAGAGTCACGCCAATCGCTTTTAGGCGAGCCATGGCCGCGCTAAAGTCGGCATCTACCTCGTTGGCGTGGTTAATATGGTTGACCAGGATAATCTGCAAACGGCTATTACGTAGAATTTCGACCAGCTCATCGGTAATGCGCGCTGGGATCATCACCGGCAGGCGGCTGTGAATACGCAGGCGCTTAATGTGAGGAATGGCTTCCAGCTCTTCAATAAGCCAGCGCAGCTCGCTGTCTTTTGCCATTAATGGATCGCCACCGGAGAAAATTAGCTCATCTAACGCCGGTTGATTATTGATATAATCCAGCGCCACCCGCCAGTTCTGCTTGTTGCCCTGATTCTCGGCATAAGGGAAATGGCGGCGGAAGCAATAACGGCAGTTAACGGCACAGCCTCCTTTAACCAGAAGCAGCGCCCGGTTGCTATATTTATGCAGAAGGCCTGGCACCGCACTGTGTTGCTCCTCCAGCGGATCGAGGGTGTAGCCCTCAGGCGTGAGAAACTCTTCCTTTGCGGTCAGTACCTGGCGCAGCAATGGATCGTTCGGGTTGCCGCGCTCCATGCGAGCGATAAACCCACGCGGAACCCGCAGCGGGAACAGTTTTCTGGCATCGGCACCGGCCAGCAGCTCGGCATTGTCATCAAGCTCCAGCAGGCGAAGTAGCTCATGAGGATCGGTTACGACTTCAGCAAGTTGCGTCAACCAATCTTCTCGGGAGGGGGTGTTTGGGGTTACAATGTGTGCCATTTTTTTAGCTAAGCTAACTATTAACAAATTCAGAGGGCCTTATGGCAACGTATTCTAGCAACGAATTTCGCTCCGGTCTTAAAATCATGATGGACGGTGAACCTTATGCGGTTGAGTCCAGTGAGTTCGTTAAACCAGGTAAAGGCCAGGCCTTTGCGCGCGTTAAGCTGCGCCGTCTGCTGACCGGTACTCGCGTTGAGAAAACTTTTAAATCCACCGACTCCGCAGAAGGCGCGGACGTAGTGGATATGAACCTGACTTACCTCTACAACGACGGTGAGTTCTGGCACTTCATGAATAACGAAACTTTCGAACAGCTGGCCGCGGATGCAAAAGCAATCGGCGACAACGATAAATGGCTGCTCGACCAGGCTGAATGCATCGTGACCCTGTGGAACGGTCAGCCTATCGCTGTAACTCCGCCTAACTTCGTAGAACTGGAAGTGGTTGATACCGATCCAGGCCTGAAAGGCGATACCGCTGGTACCGGCGGTAAACCAGCTACTCTGAGCTCCGGCGCCGTTGTTAAGGTTCCGCTGTTCGTACAGATCGGCGAAGTCATCAAAGTTGACACCCGCTCTGGTGAATACGTTTCGCGCGTGAAATAAGCGTCGGGCGTGCGGCATGGCCTGCGTTGCCATGCCGCAGCTAAGGATGGGCAAACTATGAAAAACTCCCTGCGTTTTATTCTGCTCTCTCTAACGGCAGCCTTACTGTTGAGCGGCTGTAACACCACCCGTGGTATCGGCCAGGATATTCAGGATATGGGCCATATCATCTCTCGCGCCGCCTCTTAAAGTCTGACCCTTTGTGCGTCATGTTCTGAAAAATCCCCTCTGACTCCTCCCTGTTCAAGGATTTTGTCTATGCTTATTTGGTGCAGTACAACAACATAAACATAGTCACAAAAGGAACAGCCTATGATTAAGAAAACTATTGCGACAATTTTCGCCATGCTCGTATTGGGCAGCGCGCTGACTGCGTGCAATACCACTCGTGGCGTCGGTGAGGATATTTCCGACGGTGGTAGTGCAATCTCTAGCGCTGCCAGCCGCGCTTCGCAGTAAAGTTTCAGCCGTCAAAATAAAAGATAGCGGTGCGTTTTTTGTGCCGCTTTTTTTCGCCTGTCGTGCTGCTTTCCGCGCCATTTATTGCCCCTTCAGGGGGAATTTTCTTATACTGATAGCCCACGTTTGACCTTACGGGACGGCCCGTAAGCGTATCTATTTCATCGGGGACGGCCCCAGTTGGAGGCTGTATGCCCTGGTTAATTCTTTGTGTTGCCGGTTTAATGGAAGTTGTCTGGGCTATTGGCCTGAAATTCAGCCATGGTTTTACGCGCCTGGTCCCTTCTGTTGTGACCGTCCTGGCGATGGCGTTAAGTGTTTTTCTACTTTCGGTTGCTATGAAAAGCCTGCCAACCGGCACTGCTTATGCGGTCTGGACTGGAATTGGTGCAGTGGGCGCGGCTATTGCCGGAATCGTACTACTGGGCGAGTCGGCAAGCCCGGCACGGCTGGCGAGCCTGGGCTTGATACTCCTCGGCATTATATGCCTGAAGTTCACCACTCACTGATTCTGCTGTCTTACCCACAGCAGCTTATCGACATCAAAGCCCTGAAGCCGGGCCTGTTGCAGCAGATGCTGACGAGTTGCGTCATCAATAGTTGGTGTACGCGATAAAATCCACAGATAGCTGCGGTCAGGCCCGCAAACCAGCGCATGACGATAATCTTTATCCAGCGCTATCACATTGTAGCCGCCGTAAAATGGGCCGAAGAACGACACCTTAAGCGCGGCTCGCTGAGGGCTGCCGGTAAAACGGGCGGTGCCTTCCGATCGTTGCCATTTCGCGCTTGATGGGTCGTAACCCTGGTTTACCACCGCGATAGTGCCGTTATCGTTGAGGCTATAGGTGGCAGTCACCCGCTCCAGACCGCGCTCAAAGCGGTTCTCCAGACGCGCAATTTCATACCAGCGCCCTAAATAGCGCGAAGCATCAAATGGTTCTACCACCCGCACCCCGCGCGGAGGTTTAGGGGAACTACAAGCCACCAGCGTACAGGCAAGGGTGCCTGCAATAGCGGCCAGAATGATTGAACGACGCATCGATTTCTCCGGCAGTGGTTTTTAATAAGCGTAGATAACTGACGAAGAATTGGGTGGAGGAGTGAAAAAAACGGGCCTGTTAATACAGGCCCGCAGAACTTACAGAGCAATCAGCCCGACAATGGTGACGACGGTCAGAATAGCCGCCAGACCGTAGAATACCCACTTGCCTGACGGTACGTGGATTTTCAGGTCATGCATCGCATGGTGCATACGGTGCAGGCCACACCAAAGCGGCAGCACAATCATCAAAAACAGGAACAGGCGGCCAATCCAGCTCTGGCAGAAAGCCAGCACGCGCTCATAGCCTAGTGCGTCCCCTGGGAATAGACCCAGCGGCAGCATAATGGCAACCAGCAGGATAATGACCGGCGCAATGATAGCGCCCCACATACCACCGGCGCCGAACAGGCCCCAAAATACGGGTTCGTCGGAACGTTTCGGATTCGGATTAATCACGGTTTCTCCTTACCAGAACAGGGCAACAAACAGAATGACAACTGTCGCCAGCGCGGTAACGGCCCACAGGCCTTTGATTACCGGCTCAGCGCCCATTTTTTCACCCTTGACGATGATATTGGCCGCTTTAGGAGCCAGCTCAAACCAGGTTTTGGTGTGTAGCAGCGCTGCCGCCAGCGCTATCAGGTTCAGAATGAACACGATAGGGTTTTGCAAAAAGCCGACGAATCCCATCCAGGACTCCGCGCCATCTTTAAGCGAAAACAGGCCATACAACAGCACCAGGCTGAACCACACCGCAGGAACGGCAGTGCCTTCACGCAGCATATAAAAGCGATAAAAACCCAGCTTTTGCCACCAGTTAGACGGCATAGTCCGGACATAAGGTTTGCGTTTAGTCGTCATCGTGCACTCCTTAGCGTGGTTTCAGGGTGGCAATCAGGAAATCTTTCGCGCTTTCCACTTTGCCTTGCTGAATGGCGGCTGCCGGATCGACGTGTTTCGGGCACACTTCGGAACAGTAACCAACAAAAGTACAGGTCCAGACTCCGTTCTGGCCATTAAGCTGCGGCATACGCTCTTTGGCGCCACGATCGCGATTATCCAGGTTATAGCGGTGTGCCAGCGTGATAGCTGCCGGGCCGATAAACTCTGGATTCAGCCCAAACTGTGGGCAGGCGGCATAGCACAGGCCGCAGTTGATACAGCCGGAGAACTGATGGTATTTCGCCATCTGGGCCGGGGTCTGGTTGTTTGGGCCTTGTTCCGGTTTGCGATCGTTACCAATGATGTATGGTTTGATAGCTTCGAGGCTCTCGATAAAGTGGGTCATATCGACCACTAAATCGCGCTCGATTGGGAAGTTACCCAACGCTTCTACCTTCATGCCATCCTGGTAATCGCGCAGGAAGGTTTTACAGGCCAGTTTTGGCACCCGGTTAACCATCATGCCGCACGAGCCACAGATAGCCATACGGCATGACCAGCGGTAGCTCAGGTCTGGAGCCAGGTTATCTTTGATATAGCCCAGAGCATCCAGCAGCGAGGTTTGCTCATCCCACGGCACTTCGTAAAAGACGCTATGCGGCGCGCTATCACTCTCCGGGTTATAACGCACCACCTCGATTTTCATCTGCTTCATCTCAGCCATTCGCCTGCTCCTTGTTCTTATCCGCAGCTTCAGCTTCTGCACCGTAAACACGTTTGGCCGGCGGCAGGGTGGTTATCTTCACGTCGCTGTATTCCAGGCGGGTAGCGCCGTCGGCATCGCGGAAGGCCAGGGTATGCTTCAGGAAGTTAACGTCGTCACGTTCGGTGCAGCCTTCATCCAGACGCTGGTGCGCCCCGCGCGACTCTTTACGCGCCATAGCGGAGTGAGCCATACATTCAGCAACGTTCAGACCGTGGCCCAGTTCGATGGTGTATAGCAGGTCGGTGTTGAATACGCTGGAAGTATCGGTAATTGAAACGCGTTTAAAGCGCTCCTGCAGCTCGGCAAGCTTGTCGATGGTTTTCTGCATCAGCTCTGGCGTACGGTAGATACCGCAGCCTTCTTCCATCGCCAGACCCATTTCGTCGCGGATCTTCGACCAGTTTTCATTACCCTGCTGATTGGTCAGTGCTTTCAGGCGTTTCTCGATATCGGCAACCTGGGCGTCAAGCGCGCTGGAGTTAGCCGCCGGTGCCTGGCTTGCGCTTGCCATCGCCTGTTCGCCCGCCATGCGGCCAAACACCACCAGCTCTGCCAGCGAGTTAGAGCCCAGGCGGTTAGCGCCGTGCAGACCAACCGAAGAGCATTCGCCCACGGCGAACAGCCCTTTCAGGCGGGTTTCGCACTGCTGGTTGGTTTCGATACCACCCATGGTGTAGTGGGCAGTCGGACGTACCGGGATTGGATCGGTAACCGGGTCGACACCAACGTAGGCTTTGGCCAGCTCGCAGATAAACGGCAGGCGCTCGTGCAGTTTTTTGGCACCCAGATGACGCAGGTCGAGATAGACCACATCGCCACGTGGCGTAGAGATGGTGCGGCCAGCGCGCCATTCGTGCCAGAAGGCCTGAGACACTTTGTCACGCGGTCCCAGTTCCATATATTTGTTCTTCGGCTCACCGAGCGGCGTTTCCGGCCCCATGCCGTAGTCCTGAAGGTAACGATAGCCGTCTTTGTTGACCAGAATACCGCCTTCGCCGCGGCAACCTTCGGTCATCAGGATGCCGGAACCAGGCAGACCGGTTGGGTGGTACTGCACAAATTCCATATCCCGCAGCGGAATACCGTGGCTGAGTGCGATACCCATACCGTCACCGGTAACAATACCGCCGTTGGTATTGTAGCGATAAACGCGTCCGGCACCGCCGGTAGCCATAACAACGGCGTTGGCGCGAATCTGCACCATGCTGCCTTCCATCATATTGATGGCGACCAGGCCATGTACCCGGCCTTCGTCCTCTAAAATATCGAGTACGAAGTGCTCGTCAAAACGCTGGATCTGCGGATATTTCAAAGAGGTTTGAAACAGGGTGTGCAGCATGTGGAAGCCGGTTTTATCCGCGGCAAACCACGTACGTTCGATTTTCATCCCGCCGAAACGACGGACGTTAACGGTGCCATCTTCACGACGGCTCCACGGGCAGCCCCACTGCTCCAGTTGGGTCATTTCGGTTGGGCAGTGGTGGACGAAGTAATCGACGACATCCTGCTCGCACAGCCAGTCACCACCGGCTACGGTGTCGTGAAAATGGTAATCGAAGCTATCGTGATCCTGCGCGACGGCGGCGGAACCACCCTCAGCAGCCACGGTGTGGCTACGCATAGGATAAACTTTTGATACCAGGGCGATTTTTGCATTAGGGTTCGCCTCGGCTGCCGCGATAGCTGCTCGTAAGCCCGCACCGCCGGCACCAATAATGGCGAGATCGGCTTGAAAGGTTTGCACGACATTCCTCCTGATTTTTTGTAATTTCGCTTCCATACTTCAAAGGTATTACCGGTACTTTTATTACTGCTGAAAGCGAAAGAGATTTCCTGCTCCGTTCCAGGTGGCGCGTAGTATAACCAGTGCTTTTTTAGGGAAAATTGATGTGTTCGATTTTTTAGCGGTTAATAATTGCGTGGCTTATCACATTTGGGAATTAATTATTAACCGTTAATGAGAGCGATTACATAACTCACAGTAAGCATATCGACCGAAATACGGACAAAATTTGCTGGCAAAAGGAGATACGAGTAGACTTCCAGCCCTCACAGACCAACGAGGTAAGCATTATGAGCGATACGGCCACCTGGCAGCCGAGCGCATCCATCCCAAATCTTCTTAAACGTGCGGGCCTGATGGCAGAGATCCGGCGCTTTTTTGCCGACCGTGGCGTTCTGGAAGTGGAAACCCCATGCATGAGCCAGGCGACGGTAACCGACGTACATCTGGTACCGTTTGAAACCCATTTCGTTGGACCGGGGCACGCAGATGGCGTCAATCTTTACCTGATGACCAGCCCTGAATATCACATGAAGCGCCTGCTGGCCGCGAACTGTGGGCCGGTTTATCAACTGTGCCGCAGCTTCCGTAATGAAGAGATGGGCCGTTACCACAACCCTGAATTCACCATGCTGGAGTGGTATCGCCCGCATTACGATATGTATCGTCTGATGAATGAAGTAGACGATTTGCTGCAACAGGTATTGGAAACCGAAGCGGCTGAAACGCTTTCTTATCAGCAGGCGTTTCAGCGTTATCTGGAGATAGATCCGCTGTCTGCCGATAAAGAGCTGCTGCGCGAAGTGGCAGCAAAGCTGGATCTCAGCAACATTGCTGATACCGAAGAAGACCGCGATACGCTGCTGCAACTGCTGTTTACCATGGGCGTAGAGCCACAGATTGGTAAGGATCGCCCAACCTTTATCTACCACTTCCCGGCAACACAGGCCTCCCTGGCGCAAATCAGTACCGAAGATCATCGGGTGGCTGAGCGTTTTGAGGTTTATTACAAAGGCATCGAGCTGGCGAATGGTTTTCATGAGCTGACCGACGCCCGCGAGCAAGAGCAGCGCTTTGAGCAGGACAATCGCAAACGCGCAGCGCGCGGCCTGGTGCAGCAGCCTATCGATAAAAACCTGCTGGCGGCACTCGAAGCCGGTATGCCGGATTGCTCTGGCGTGGCGTTGGGCGTAGATCGTTTGATTATGCTGGCGCTGGGCGCGGAGAGTATCGCCGAGGTGATGGCGTTTACGGTAGATCGCGCCTGATAGATGTGGTTGGTGGTGCGCTCTGCCCGGAGCGCACCAGGGTTTAATTTCTGGCTGTTCTTTCCCTCTATATTCTGTTGCAGCTCTTTGTTGATGGCTATCCGTACTCTGACTTCGGTGCTGGTTGCGCTCTTTCAGACGCGTATATCCATGCCGCCCACGTCACCCAGAGCGCGCAAAGGGCGGCTCCATTGCCGCCGCCCTCTGCACTCCCCGGCGACCGGCCACAAAATCGCTGCTGCGCAGTCTCCTCCGCTTCTTGCGGCTGCCTGCTCGGGCACGGGCGGTATGCTGTTTACTCGTCTCATCCCTGTGGCCGCTCCCGGTCAGCCGCAAACGCGTCGGCGATTTTCAGCCGGGGTTATGCCGCTTCAGTTTATGTTTTTTTATAGCGGCAATATCGCTGCTGTTCGTTACCTGAATACCAGCGCAGGCCCGCTCCCCCATGGAAACCGGTGAACCGAAGTCCGACTGACCAGGCCAGGCCGCCAGGGATGGCGGACTGAAACGCGTAGAGACAGGGATGTCGAGTCGCGACGCCGCAGTCAGCGCGGAACGCAGGTGAACGCAGTGCGAAGCACTGGTTTCTTCTGGGGCCGCTGGGATTGTAAAGGGGCTGTCGGCACAGCCCCTTTACCCGTTCACGTATGGTGTGCGGGTTATATTCTGCGACACGAAAGTGAACGGAACCTTCGCCTGATTTTCAGATCTACCTCCTCAGGCAGATTCCATATGTAATGCCAGTGCTGGTTGCGCTCTTACATGTTCATTATTTTTATATAGATACTGGCACCCAGAGCGCGTTGGGGGGATGAATCGTCATCCCCCCAACACCCCCCGCGACCGGCCACAAAATCGCCGCTTTGCGGTACCCTCCGCTTCTTGCGGCTGCCTTTCGGGCACGGGCGGTATGCTGTTTACTCGTCTCATCCCTGAGACTCGCCCCTGCGGGGCCGACGCAAGCGTCGTTAAAAAATGCTCCCGGCATTTTTTTCCATGCAGCTCCCGTCCTGCGCTCACATCCCTGTGAGCGCTCCCGGCCAGCCGCAAACGCGTCGGCGATTTTCAGCCGGGATTATGCCGCTTTAGTTTTGGGTTTTTACAGCTGCAGAATTGCTGCTGCCAGGCAGTAACTGCCAGCGCAGGCTTCCCCCCATCCGGCCCGGCGAACCGAAACGCTGGCGCAGACGGTCAGCCCGACAGGACGTCGGGCTGAGGCGGAACAAGACAGGAAGTCGCGTCCCGCCGACCGACGGAGACAGCGCGGGAGGTGAGCGAAGTGCGAAGCACCGGGACGAACAGGGGGCCGCGGGGTTTGTAAAGGGGCTGTCGGCACAGCCCCTTTACCCGTTCACGTGTGGTGTGCAGGTTATATTCTGCGAAAAGTAAGTGAACGGAATTTTGCCATATTCCCGACAGGCAGCTGCTGGCAGATATCTGTATGTAACTCCGGTATTAGTTGCGCTCTTTCTGATGCGTAATATCCATGCTGCCAATGGCACTCAGAGCGCACAAAGGGCGGCTCCATCGCCGCCACCCTTTACCCGTTCACGTGTGGTGTGCGGGATATATTCTGCGAAACGAAAGTGAACGGAACTCTGCCATATTCCAGACAGACAGCTGCTGGCAGATATCCATATGTAATGCCGGTGCTGGCAGCGCTCTTATACCCGCACAATATCCATGCCGCTTACGGCACTCAAAGCACCCCATAAAAATGGCCCGCATAAAGCGGGCCGAACAGCAACTAATCACCTCTTACCTACAAACTCCCCGCCTGCCGCTTACCGCGTGGCGAACTCAACGTTCGCCCCTGCTGGCGACCATTCAAACTCTCCAGACGCATCTGGAACGGCGGGAACGGCATATCAATACCATGCTGCTGGAAGCCTTCCAGAATCAGCTGATGCAATTCGTGACGAAGCGGCATCCGGTGGCCCATCTCCGCCGCGTAAACCCTCAGCTCGAAGATCTGAACCCCTTGCTGCAGATCCACCAGGTAAGCTTCCGGCTCCGGCGTGTCGAGCACCAGCGAGCAGCGTCGGGCCGCGGTGAGCAGAACTTCAGTGGTCTCTTCGCTGTTGGCTTCAGCTGGTGCCGGGATGGTTAGCACCACGCGCGTAACCGAGTCCGACAGCGACCAGTTGATAAACTGCTCGGTAATAAAGGCCTTATTCGGGACGATAATCTCTTTCCTGTCCCAGTCGCTGATAGTTGTGGCACGAGTGTTTATCTTAGAAATACTGCCGGTTAAATCGCGGATAGTGACAGTATCGCCAATGCGAATCGGCCTCTCGAACAAAATTATCAGGCCTGAAATAAAGTTGGCGAATATCTCCTGCAAACCAAAGCCAAGACCGACGCTGAGCGCCGCCACCAGCCACTGTAGCTTCGACCACTCAATGCCTATCATTGAGAAACCTATCAATCCGCCAAACAGCATCAGCAGATACTTGGTAATTGTGGTGATAGCGTAACCCGTGCCCGGCGTCAGGCTGAGATGCTGCAATAGCGCCAGTTCCAGCAGCGCCGGAAGGTTGCGTACCAGCTGCAAGGTGATGATAAATACCAGGATAGCGATAAGTACCGCACCGAGCGAGATAGGCTCAAGGCTTTCAACTCCCTGTACCGTGGAGGTCACATCCCACAGTTTGATGTTTTCCAGGAAGCTAAAGGCTGAATGAATTTCAGACCAGAGTACGATTACCGATATCAGCGCAATCAACATGAGCAGTGAGCGCACCAGGCGCAGCGACTGAACGCTGATGGCATCGAGGTCAATAACCGCATCTTCGATATCCGGGGCGCTTTCCTGATGGCTGCTTTCACTCTCACCTTTAGCGCGCTGAGCCAGCATATCGGCACGTTTCTGCCGGGCGCGGTCAAAGGCAATGCGCCGCCGTTGAATGAACATCCAGCGGCGGATAATGTGATAGACAATCAGCAAAACAAACCAGATTGCGACCGAAGTATCGAGCCGGGCAAGCAGTGCCTGAGAGGTTGCGAGATAACCGACCGCCGCCGCGATAATGGCGATAACCGGAGCGCCTATCATCATGTTCCACAGCATGCGGTTAACCATATTGTCGCCGCTGCCGTTACCGTCGAGATAAAGCGGTATTCCTGCGCGCTTGAGGCTGATAGTCACCAGGATAACGGCACCGCAAATCAGGATGAAGCAGAGCCGGCCCAGTGATGCGGAAAACTCGCGGTCATTCAGGTTATCGAACATATTCAGCGCCATGATAAGCGGCACGATAAACCCAACGCACATCATGTAATAGCGCATTGCGCGAGCCACCCGATGGCGCGGCCAGCCGAAGTGAGCGCTGAATAACCCATTGGGGCGGGCGAAGGTAGCACCAATCATCACAGCCCATAGCAATGGCACCGTAGCCCGGACCCCGTCACCCACTGCGACGGCCAGGGGATAAGGCCAGGCCTCCTGCAACCCGTAACCGAGAGTCGCCCACAGCACCGGTAGGGGCAGGGCGACCAGAATAGACCAAAATACATTACGCAGCGTCAGGCTAAATCTGTCCTGAGTGACTTTACCCACCCTTTCGGCGGAACGTTGCAGGAAAGCGCTGAAGTGGCGGCGTGAACTAATGCTAAAGCCTACCAGAATTAATGCGCCGAACAACGGCAGCAATGTCTGGCGGCTGGTCAGCATCATCATGGTGGCTTTACCCAGCTGGCTGATCGTATCCAGCGACAGCAGACGGCGCAGATCGCGCATAATATCCAGCGGCCAGCTTAGCGACAGCGGGCTAACATCCGCCGTCCAGAACAGATAGCGGTGGGTAGCCTCATTCACCTCTTTCAGCGCTTCCTCCAGCTGACCATTGGCGACTTTCAGTCGGGTCAGTTCAAGGGTAAGCGTATCACCGCCCTGTAACAGGGAGTTCAGCAGTTCGCGCTGAGTGGTGAGCTGGGCCTCAAGAATACTGCTTTGTTCTGATGTTAAGGCGCGGCCATCGGGCAGGCGCATATTACGCAGTTGTCCCTGCTTATTAAGCAGATCCTCGTTACGCAGACGTTGCACCCGTAGCTGCGCCAGCTCGGTATCTAATTGTTGAGGCTTAGGCATATCCGGCAGGCGGGCGACCTGTGCGCGCAGGGCTTCACCCAGCACATTCGATACCCCCAGCCATTGCGACTGCTCGCGAAGAGTGGTCAGCGCCTGGCGTACCTGAAGCGTCTGGCGGGCGGCCTGACGCTGCTGCGAAGTGACCAAATCCATCCGCTGAGCCTGCTGGTTTAACAGCTCAGATAGCTGACGGTTAACCCGAAACTGTGCTTCGATTTCGGCAGGCATCGCTCCGGTTTTTTCGGCCAGTTCTTCGGTGGTTTGCAGTGCCTGTTCGGCTTCACGCTGGCGCTGATTATTGAGCTGGTTACGCAGCACCTGCAGCCAGGCGTCGAGGTTTTCGCTCTGTTTTTGGGCCAGGGTCGCGCGCAGACGCGCCAGTTCCTGACGGTTGCTCGCAGAAAGCTGAGCCAGCTCCAGTTCATCCACCAGCGCTTTGAGGCGTGCTGAATCGGCCTGGAGTGCCAGCAACTGCGCCTGGGCTAATGGGGTACTGGTTCCAGGGAAATTATTTAGCCTGCGTTCTACTTCATTGAGCTGTCGGCGCGCATCGGTCTGACGCTGAGGAAGCTGGCTAAGTGAGTCGGCGATATCCCGCATCCGCTCCTGTTCCTGCTGGGCAACCCGGCTCTTATCAAGAAGCTGGCTGCTAACCTGCAAGCTCTCCTGGTTTAGAGCTTCGGTTGTCATCTCTGGCGCAGTTTTGCTTCTGCCGGATTCGGCCGCAGCCAGCTGCTGGTGCAGGGTGACGGAGAGTTTTGGGTAATCATCGATGGCACGCTGATATTGCTCAACGCGTTCGAGTGAGGTTTTTCGCTCGTCGAGGGCATTCAGGGCGGATTGCAATGCATCAACAATCTCGGCCTGGTTGGGCTGGTTCTTGTTACTTTTCGCCTGCTCCAGCTCTTGCGTTATCTGGCGGGCGTCAGGAGGCGCTGCTGCGTGCGCCCCCTGAATCAGGCATAAAGCCATCAATATCGTGAGAATGAGGCGCACGCTAACTCCCTTGCGTCGTCTGTCAGGGTTCTGGTTTGTGATTAACCGTAGCTGTTGTTTCGCTTTCCTGCTCTACAGCCTGTGGGCGGGACGCAGGTGCCGAGGCGCTGCCGCTATTTTTTTGCTCTTTGGTCACCGGTGCTTCGACAGTCTCTTCAGCCGGGGTAACGGTCTCTTCAACCGCTACCGCTGGCGCTTCAACAGGAGTCTCAGAACGTGATTCCTCAGTTACGGCAACGGCAGGTTCTTCAACCGTGGCGCTGGCTTCAGCTGCAATGACGGGTTCTTCAGCAACGGGTTGCGGTGCAGCCTGCGGTTCGGCTACGGCCTGTGGCTCTGCGTCCATACCGGCGGAGGTCAGGCGGCCCATCGGTTCGCCAATGCGGGTCACCGAAAGGTTTTGCAGATGTGGCAGCAGGGTGACTTTGCCCGGCGCGAACAGGTTGATAACGGTTGAACCCAGTTTAAAGCGGCCCATCTCCTGGCCCTTCAGCAGTGCGATGCTGCCTTCCTGATTACCGGCAGGCCAGGTCCAGCGCTTGATAATGCCTTCGCGAGGCGGAGTAATGGTGCCAGCCCAAACGGTTTCAATGCTACCGACAATAGTTGCGCCCACCAGAATTTGCGCCATTGGGCCAAACTCGGTATCGAACAGGCAGATAACGCGCTCGTTACGGGCAAACAGATTCGGTACGTTCTGGGCGGTTAAATGGTTTACTGAGAACAGGTCGCCAGGTACGTAGATCATTTCGCGCAGGATGCCGTTGCACGGCATATGCACGCGGTGATAATCGCGCGGCGACAGGTAGGTGGTGGCGAAGCTGCCGTTACGGAACAGGTCGGCCATCTGATAGTTGCCGGCCAGCAGCGCTTCGAGGCTGTAGGTATGCCCTTTGGCCTGCAATAGCTGGTCGTTTTCAATGGCACCAAGCTGGCTGATAACGCCATCGGCTGGCATTGCCAGTACGTTAGGATCGTTGTCCAGCGGGCGAACGTCATCGCGCAGGGGACGTACGAAGAACTCATTAAATGTCCGGTAACTGGCCGTATCCGGATTTTGAGCCTCTTTCATATCCACTTTGTAGTATTTCACAAACAGATCGATGACCGCTTTAGTCAGCCAACCGGCGCGTTTGCTTGCGCCCCAGCCAGCCAGCTCGGTAAGACGCTGTTTAGGCAGGATATATTGCAATGAAAGTTTAAATTTGTTTAGCAAGGTAGCCTCCAGGCTAACAGTTTGGCCAGTCCTGGCCCGCCGGAGATGAATATCCGACGGACAATGCAAAAGGGGAGCGATTCTAGCGATACCGATGCGGAATGTCAGTTATCGCTCTCTGAAAAACCTTTTCGAGTTTTAATCTGTGACATGCTTTCCAGTATCCGGTGGTAGTTTTCAAAACGCGTTTCAGCAATCTTGCCTTCTTCCACCGCGTTACGGATAGCGCAGCCCGGATCGTCGCCGTGTTTACAGTCGCGATACTTACAGGTGCCCAGATAGTCATGAAATTCGACAAAGCCCTGAGTAATTTGTTCCGGCTCAAGGTGCCACAGACCAAACTCACGCACTCCGGGTGAATCAATCACTTTTCCGCCACTTGGGAAGTGGTATAGCCGTGCGGCGGTCGTGGTGTGCTGGCCAAGGCCGGAAACATCGGAAACATCGTTAGTCAGGATCCGGTCATCTTCCAGACCAAGCAGTGCGTTAAGCAGGCTCGATTTACCTACCCCGGACTGCCCGGCGAATACGCTCACCCGTCCAACCAGCGCCTGCTCCAGCTCATCTAATCCGTGTGCCTGATGGCTGGATACCATTAACACCCGATAGCCAATATTACGATAGATATCGAGCAGCCCATTAACAAACTCCATGCCGTCTTCATCCAGCAGATCGATTTTGTTAAGTACAATCAGCGGCTCGACGCCCAGCGTTTCACAGGCAACCAGATAGCGGTCAATAATATTGAGCGACAGTTCTGGTAATACGGAAGAGACAATGACTATCTGGTCGATATTCGCGGCGACCGGTTTTACCCCGTCGTAAAAGTCCGGGCGTGTCAGCACCGTGCGGCGTTCATGGACAGCCTCCACGATGCCTTTAATTGAAATACCTTCACCGCCTTCTTTAGCCGGGCGCCAGACTACGTCATCGCCGGTAACCAGCGAGCGAATAGTACGGCGGATATTGCAGCGATGAACGGAGCCATCGCTTGCCTCCACGTCAGCGTGCATACCGAAGCGGCTGATGACCACGCCTTCCCGCGGTTCACCGAACTGGCTGGCATCGTAATCAACCTTTTCATCGACACCCTTTTTCAGGCGGCGCTGGTGGTTGGCGTGAACGCGCCGCTGCTGACCCTTGGAGAGTTTATTTTTGCTCAATCGTCCTGGCTCCTGGTCGCCCATCTCGGGCAAAACCTCTATGATACACACCGAGTGGTGTCCCGCAATTGCCGTGGCACCGCCGCAAAGAGGTATTGATGAGCGTCGGGGCAGGGCATAACAGGCTGGGTGTGATGAAATTGCTACCAGTCTATACGAAATATGCCCGTTCTGATGCGATGTTTGGGCTAAAAGGCGGGAAAAGATGATGAGCGGAAATGAAAACAACCTGATTTGGATCGATCTGGAAATGACCGGACTCGACCCGGAGCGCGATCGCATTATTGAGATAGCGACCCTGGTAACCGACCAAAATCTGAACATCCTGGCCGAAGGGCCAACCATCGCCGTCCATCAGTCTGATGAGCAGCTGGCGCTAATGGATGAGTGGAACGTACGCACACATACCGGTAGTGGGCTGGTGGAGCGAGTCAAAGCCAGCGCGAAGAATGATCGTGCAGCCGAGCTGGAAACTCTGGAGTTTTTGCGCCAGTGGGTGCCAGAAGGCAAATCACCTATCTGCGGCAACAGCATAGGTCAGGACCGGCGTTTTCTGTTCAAATACATGCCAGAGCTGGAAAGTTACTTCCACTACCGCTACCTCGACGTCAGCACTCTAAAAGAGCTGGCCCGCCGCTGGAAACCAGAGATCCTCGATGGTTTCAAAAAGCAAGGCACCCACCAGGCAATGGACGACATCCGCGAATCGGTGGCGGAGTTGGCGTATTATCGCGAGCATTTTATTCAGTTATAAATATCCTCGTCATCCTTCGCGCCGCAGGTGCGTTGGCCGCCTCGCTCGCCCCGGTCACTTACTGATGTAAGCTCCCGGGGACTTGCTGCGTTGCCGCCTTCCTGCAACACGAATGATTTAGAGGATAGGGTGGACATCCTTCGCGCCGCAGGTGCGTTGGCTGCCTGGCTCGCCCCGGTCACTTACTGGTGTAAGCTTCCGGGGACTTGCTGCGTTGCCCGTCATTCTTCATGCCATAGCTACGTTAGCTGCCTCGCTCGCACCGGTCACTTACTGATGTAAGCTTCCGGGGACTTGCTGCGTTGCCGCCTTGCTCTGACCTGAATAATTTAGGGCAAAGGTCGGACATGAATGGACAGGGCAAAGGTCTGACATGGATGGACAGGGCAAAGGTCTGACATGAATGGATAGGGTAAAGATCTGGCGTGAATGATTTAGGGCAAAAACTCTATCTCTTTTAGCGGGTTGCTATTGATGTTCACTGGCTGGCATATCTGGTGCTTACCCGCACCTGGTATCAGGTCGCGAATCAAGTATCATTAAAATTAGTGATTAAATTTACGTCATCTTAATGACATAATTCTGGCTCTCGGATACGGGTTGATGTAAATTTAGCCGTCTTGTCGATTTAATCGGCACTCAGACGAAAACTACAAAAATTTTGGCGCACGGGTATTGCGACGGTCATTAAATCTCGTATAATGCGCCTCCCGTAACGATGCAGAAATGCTTCAGTTACCCGGTGCGGGAATAGCTCAGTTGGTAGAGCACGACCTTGCCAAGGTCGGGGTCGCGAGTTCGAGTCTCGTTTCCCGCTCCAAACAATTTGTAAATGCCGTGAGGCATCACCATCCAGCTTCAATGGACTCTCAGGTGAACCAAAACCTGAAAGACAAAAGAAGATATGCGGGAATAGCTCAGTTGGTAGAGCACGACCTTGCCAAGGTCGGGGTCGCGAGTTCGAGTCTCGTTTCCCGCTCCAAATTTTGCCGGCCTTCAGGCCTGTAATATCAAGTTGAGAAGTTTCAGGTCAGAACGACTGGCCGGTTATTTCGACCCAATGCGGGAATAGCTCAGTTGGTAGAGCACGACCTTGCCAAGGTCGGGGTCGCGAGTTCGAGTCTCGTTTCCCGCTCCAAATTTTTTCTCCAGATTATCCACAACCAGCTACACTGGGTTTGGCGTCTGTTTTCCGGACTGAAATAGTTTTGTGAACAGAGTTATCCACAGGGCAGGTTTACTCACGTCTTTTTTTATTCTGAAATAATTATTCATCACTTTCCTATAACTAATTGATTTTAGTTATATAAAATTTATTTCAAAGTGTTGAATTTTCTTCTTGATGTTTTTTTGACCATTGAATGGCAAGGCTTTTTTATTTTTATTCACACTGGCTTTGCGGTTATGCATCCCTTGGCAACCCTTTCTCAATAACTCTCACCAGACGCTGTTTACTGCTGCTTAGAACCGTTACTGCTTCTGCACTGCGGCGGGCCAGTTGCTGAGCAATGGCCCAGTCGATATGTTCATCAAGCAGCGGATGTTCGCCTTTTCTCTGCTGCAAAGCCAAAAGGTTTGCTTCATCCCACGGCGCATTGCCCAGTGCGACGGCCACATTGCGTAGCCAGCGTAAATGACCAATGCGCCGAATGGCAGAACCTTCGGTTATTTTTAGAAACTGAACCTCGCTCCAGGCAAAAAGCTCAGTAAGCGGCGGTGAGTGCAAGGCCTGGCGTGGGGCGAAGTCAGCCTCGTCGGTCAGCTGAGAAAAACGGTTCCAGGGGCAGATAAGCTGGCAGTCGTCGCAGCCATAAATACGATTGCCAATTAATGGCCGGAACTCTTCGGGAATCGCCCCTTCCAGTTCAATAGTCAGATAAGAGATACAGCGCCGTGCATCTACCACATAGGGTTCGACAATGGCTCCGGTAGGGCATTGGGTCATGCAGGCTACGCATCGCCCGCAGCCCTCTTCTGCCAGCGGCTGGTCTATCGGCAATGGCAGGTCGATAAGCAGCTCTCCCAGAAAGAAAAAAGATCCGGCGTCGCGATTAAGAATCAGCGAGTGTTTCCCTGTCCAGCCTAACCCGGCTTTTGCCGCCAGCGGGCGCTCAAGAATGGGCGCTGAGTCTACAAAGGGTCTAAAATTCAGCGTGGTGCAATGTTCCTGAATCATCTCGCCCAGTTTTTTCAGCCGGTTACGCAACAATTTATGGTAATCCCTGCCCAGCGCGTAGCGACTAACATAACCAAGCTGGGGGTTTTTTAGGGTGCTGGCAAATGCGGCGCGGGCGGGTAGATAATTCATCCGTACGCTGATAACGCGCAGGGTTCCGGGCTGTAATTCGTGAGGGCGTGCACGCATCATGCCGTGGCGGGCCATCCAGTCCATTTCGCCGTGATATTGCTTGTTGAGCCATGCCTGAAGAGCGGGTTCGCTGGCGCTAAGATCGGTATCGGTAATCCCGACCTGCTGAAACCCGAGGGAAAGCCCCCACTGCTTGATCTGCTGTGCTAACGCTGGGTAATCGAGGGGCTGTGACATGATGAACCATAAAATGACTAAACAACGACCAAGTATACCACACTCAGTATGGCCCGCAGACTGGCTGCGTCAGGCGGAAATTAGCGCCGCGGATAGCCTTGGGATCACGCTTTATGAGTTGATGCAGCGTGCCGGAACGGCCGCTTTTAATTTGGCCCGGCAGCGCTATCCCCAGGCGCAGCATTGGCTGATTTTATGCGGGCACGGTAACAATGGCGGTGATGGCTACGTGGTTGCCCGGCTTGCCGAAGCGGCGGGCATTACTGTAACCCTGCTGGCGGTATCCTCTGATAAGCCGCTGCCTGATGAAGCGCTGCGGGCGCGCCAGGACTGGCTTGATGCCGGAGGAACGATTCACGCTGAAGATATTGTCTGGCCAGAAACCATCACGCTGATTATTGACGGGTTGGCGGGGACGGGGCTTAACAGCGCGCCGCGTGAACCTCTGCGCGGGCTGATTATTCATGCTAACGAGCATCCGGCGCCGGTTGTGGCTTTGGATGTGCCTTCTGGCCTGGCGGCGCAAACCGGCGCTCAGCCCGGCGAAGCTGTGCGTGCCGATTGTACGATTACATTTATCGCGCTCAAAGCTGGCTTGCTGACCGGCAAAGCGCGAGATTTAGTCGGCGAATTGCATCACCATGCTTTAGGTCTGGAGCCATGGCTGACAGGCCAGGTGCCGCCAATAAGCCGCCGGGATGCCAGCGAGCTGGAACAGTGGCTGAAGCCCCGGGCGCAAACTGTTCATAAAGGTGATAATGGCCGCTTGCTGATTATCGGTGGGGATAGCGGTACTGCCGGAGCAATCCGCCTGGCGGGGGAGGCCGCATTGCGTAGCGGAGCCGGGCTGGTACGGGTGTTGACTCGTGAAGAAAACGTACAGCCGCTGTTGACCGCTCGCCCGGAGCTGATGGTGGCCGCACTCACTACTCGCAGTCTGACTCAGGCGCTGGAGTGGGCGGATATTATCGTTATTGGCCCGGGACTGGGAACTCATGCCTGGGGGCGTCAGGCGCTAGAGGCGGTGGCGGAAAGTGATAAGCCGATGCTGTGGGACGCCGATGCGCTTAACTTGCTGGCATTAAACCCTGATAAACGTCACAATCGCATCATTACACCGCACCCCGGCGAAGCCGCGCGACTGCTTGGTTGCAGCGTCGCGGAAATTGAACAGGATCGGTTACTTTCCGCACAGCGTCTGGTAAAAAGATACGGCGGCTGCGCGGTGCTTAAAGGTGCGGGAACGGTAGTGGCAGGCAGCGATGGACGCCTTGATATTATTGATGCCGGCAATCCCGGGATGGCGACCGGCGGAATGGGGGATGTGCTGTCGGGCATTATTGGCGCGCTGCTGGGGCAAAAAATGTCTCGTGATGACGCAGCCTGCGCAGGGTGTGTCGTCCACGGCGCGGCGGCCGACCGGCTGGCTGAACGCTATGGCACCCGAGGAATGCTGGCTGCCGACTTGTTCACTACGTTGTACCGTTTTGTTAACCCGGAACTTAACTCATAAATCATGACTACACGCGTAATTCCATTACCTGATGAAGCGGCCACTTTAGGCCTCGGAGAGCGTCTGGCTCACGCATGCCAGGGTGCTGCGGTTATCTATTTGTATGGCGATCTCGGTGCCGGTAAAACCACCATGAGCCGTGGCTTTCTCCAATCGCTGGGACATAAAGGCAATGTGAAAAGCCCCACTTATACCCTGGTCGAGCCTTATGATTTGGGTGAGCGCATGGTTTATCACTTTGACCTCTATCGCCTGGCAGATCCAGAAGAGCTGGAGTTTATGGGTATCCGCGATTACTTCGCCAGCAACGCGATTTGCCTGGTAGAGTGGCCGCAGCAGGGTAGCGGCGTACTGCCTGAGGCTGACCTTGAAATTTATCTCTCCTGGGACGGAGAAGGGCGCGATGCCCGAATCACCTCATGCTCCGCGACTGGCGAGGCAATGATGGTTCGGCTGGCTGGTTGAAGGTAGAGGTAACACGATGCGCTATCGGTTAAAAGCGTGGCTGGTGGGTTGCCTGCTCTCATTAACGACTTCCGGTTGGGCGGCATCGCTGTCTGATATTCATGTTGCCAACGGGAACGACCAGGCGAAGATCACTTTTAGCTTTATAGGGGAGCCTGAATACTCTTTCTCTCCCCAGGGCAGTAAAGTTGTCGCGCTGGATATTAAACAAAGCGGCGTCATTCAGGGATTACCCCTGCGGTTTAGCGGCAATAATTTGGTGAAAAGCATTCGGGCCGGACAGGCACCGGATAGTGACACGCTACGGCTCTTGGTTGACTTGACCGAGCCGGGTAAGACTCAGGCCGCACAGCGCCAGAATGGCGCGAATACCAATTTAATTTTTACCATCAACGCTAATACACCGCCGGCACCACAGCCAGTGGCGACCGCCGTTCAAAGTATGCCGCAACAAGCCCCAGAGCCGGGTGCGACGGCAGTCAACGGTATGGCTGCGACAGGCCTGGCTCAAGGTTCAACGGCCAGCAGCACGGCTGTGGCTCGCCAGATTCAGGCTCCGGCTGTTGGCAGCACGGCTACGAATCGCCAGACGCGAGTAAACGGCAGCACGTTGGATTCCGCTACGGGCGCGCTGGCAGCCTCTTCATCCAGCGTTACCCCTCTGGCAACAGCAGCTCCCACAGCGACAGCTATCCGGCCGCTTGCGACTCAGCAACCGGCACGTAATCCGTTTCATGGTGATAAGCCAGGAACCAAAGCCGTTATTAATAGCAACGCTAAAGTGGCGCATACTGTCACCCGTCCGGTAAGCAACAGTGATAAGGTGATAATCGCTATCGATGCTGGGCACGGCGGGCAGGATCCGGGGGCTATCGGCGCGGGCGGCACCAAAGAGAAAAACGTCACCATCGCGGTGGCCCGTAAACTACGGGATCTGCTTAATACCGATCCTATGTTTAAAGGTGTGCTAACTCGTACCGGTGACTATTTTATCTCGGTCATGGGGCGTTCAGATGTGGCGCGGCGGCAAAATGCTAACCTGCTGGTTTCCATTCATGCGGACGCGGCGCCCGATCGCGATGTGACCGGTGCTTCAGTATGGGTGTTGTCAAACCGGCGGGCCAATACCGAGATGGCGGGCTGGCTGGAACAACACGAGAAGCAGTCGGAGCTGCTGGGCGGGGCCGGGGATGTTCTGGCAAACAGCCAGGCCGATCCGTATCTAAGCCAGGCCGTACTCGATTTACAGTTCGGTCATTCCCAGCGCGTTGGTTACGATGTGGCGAGCCGGGTACTCGGCGAGCTGCGCCGTATTGGCGATATTCATATGAGTCGTCCTCAGCATGCCAGCCTGGGCGTTCTGCGCTCTCCGGATATTCCATCGCTGCTGATTGAAACCGGATTTATTAGTAATAGCGATGAAGAACGTATGCTGGGAAGTGATGAATATCAGCAGCGGCTGGCGGTGGCTATTTACCACGGTCTGCGCGACTATTTCCTCGCTAATCCAATGCAGAATACGCCGCCAACGCAAACTGCCAGCAATGAAAGCGGGCAGGCGCTGGAAGCACACTAAGGAGAATATATGTCGATTCAGGTTTTGCCGCCGCAGCTGGCAAACCAGATTGCCGCAGGCGAGGTGGTGGAACGCCCCGCGTCGGTGGTTAAAGAACTGGTTGAAAATAGCCTGGATGCCGGTGCGACCCGAATCGATATCGATATCGAGCGCGGTGGGGCAAAGCTCATCCGTATTCGCGATAATGGCAGCGGTATCGGCAAGGATGAACTGGCCCTGGCGCTGGCTCGCCACGCCACCAGTAAAATAGCCACCCTGGACGATCTGGAGGCGATAATTAGCCTCGGTTTTCGCGGTGAGGCGCTGGCCAGTATCAGCTCGGTATCCCGTTTGACGTTAACTTCCCGTACCGCCGCGCAGTCAGAGGCCTGGCAGGCCTATGCCGAAGGGCGCGATATGGCGGTGACGGTAAAACCCGCAGCCCATCCAGTGGGTACCACTCTGGAGGTGCTAGACCTGTTTTATAACACTCCGGCACGGCGGAAATTCTTACGGACTGAAAAAACTGAGTTTGCCCACATTGATGAGGTGGTGCGGCGCATCGCGCTGGCGCGTTTCGACGTCACCATCAATCTTAATCACAATGGCAAATTGATGCGTCAGTATCGCGGCGTAGCCCCGGAGGGCGCTCGTGAGCGTCGGCTGGCGGCTATCTGCGGCCCGGCTTTTGTTGAGCAGGCGCTGGAGATCGAGTGGCAACACGGCGACCTGGCTCTGCGCGGTTGGGTAGCGGAGCCTGGTTCCACTACCGCTGCCATGAGTGAAATTCAGTACTGCTATGTGAACCAGCGCATGATGCGTGACCGGCTTATTAATCATGCCATTCGACAGGCCTGCGAAGATAAGTTGGGGGCCGATCGTCAGCCCGCCTTTGTGCTTTATCTAACCGTGGACCCACATCAGGTGGATGTTAACGTACACCCGGCCAAGCATGAGGTGCGGTTTCATCAGTCGCGTCTGGTGCACGACTTTATTTATCAGGGCGTGTTGAGCGTTTTCCAGCAACAGGCGGAAAACCCTCTGGGTTTAGATGAGTCTGCTCCGGCTCCAGCCTGGCAGCCAGAAAACCGGCAGGCGGCGGGTGAAAACCAGTTTTCCCGCCCGGCCGCGCAGCCTGCTGAAGAAGTACCGCGTCAGCCCGCTTCGCTGCGTGAGCCTCAGACCCCGCGTTATAGTGCGCCGGGTGGCAGCGGGGGGAGCTCTTCTGCTGGACGTTCCGGCGGTGGCGGCGCAGACTGGCCCAACGCAGTGCCCGGTTACCAGAAGCAGCAAGGGGCTTTGTATCAGAAGCTGCTAGATACCCCAACGCTGCCGGTAACGCCGGTAGCGGTAGCCGAGGCGCAGTCGGTTTCTGCCAGTCGTAGCCAGAGCTTTGGCCGGGTATTGAGCGTCGTTAATGGCAGCTATGCGCTGGTTCAGCAGGATGAGCGCCTGGCTTTATTGGCGCTTCCGGTTGCCGAGCGCTGGCTGCGCAGAGCGCAGCTCACAGCTGATGCTCAGCCTGTGGCACAGCCGCTGCTCATCCCGGTGCGGATTAAACTTTCAGCGCAGGAGCTTCAAAGCGCAGCCCGTTGTCAGCCGCTTATTACGGCCGCAGGGATTGAAATTGTGGTCGAAGCCCACCATGTGATTATTCGCGCGGTGCCTTTACCCTTGCGCCAACAAAATTTACAAAACTTGATTCCGGAACTGATAGGCTACCTGGCGCAGCAGTCGGATATTTCTAAGGATGGCGTCGCAACCTGGTTGGCGCGTCATCTGGCCGGCAGCCAGGCGATATGGAGCCTGGCCCAGGCAATAACCCTGCTGACTGATGTTGAGCGGCTTTGCCCGCAGCTCATCAAGTCACCGCCCGGCGGCCTGATACAGCTTCTGGATCTGCAACCGGCGATGAATGCTTTAAATAATGAGTGAAGTAACTAAGGCTGGCCTGCCTACGGCAATTTTCTTGATGGGCCCCACAGCCAGCGGTAAAACGGCATTGGCAATAGCTTTACGCCAGCATCTTCCGGTAGAGCTGATAAGCGTTGATTCGGCGCTTATCTATCGCGGAATGGATATCGGCACCGCCAAGCCAGATGCCGCTGAGCAGGCACAGGCTCCGCACCGTTTGATGGATATTATCGATCCGGCGCAGAGCTATTCGGCCGCCGATTTTCGCCGCGATGCGTTGCGCGAGATGGCCGACATTGTGTCCCGGGGGCGGATACCGCTTCTGGTTGGCGGTACCATGTTGTATTACAAAGCGTTATTAGAGGGGTTGTCGCCGTTGCCCTCGGCCGATCCCGCCGTTCGAGCGCAGATAGAGCAGCAGGCAGCAGAGCAGGGGTGGGATAGTTTGCATCGCTCGTTACAGGAAATTGACCCTGTAGCAGCGGCGCGCATACATCCTAACGATCCGCAAAGGCTTTCCCGGGCACTGGAAGTTTTTTTTATTTCGGGTAAAACTTTAACGGAACTGACTCAAACGTCAGGAGAGGCTCTGCCGTATCAGGTGCATCAGTTCGCCATCGCCCCGGCGAGCCGTGAACTGCTCCATCAGCGAATTGAGCAGCGTTTTCATCAGATGTTAGCTTCAGGGTTTGAAGCAGAAGTGCGGGCACTTTTTGCTCGCAAAGATTTGCATACGGATATGCCTTCCGTTCGTTGCGTGGGTTATCGCCAAATGTGGTCGTATCTGGCCGGTGAGATCTCATACGATGAAATGGTTTACAGAGGTATTTGCGCCACCCGGCAGCTCGCGAAAAGGCAGGTTACCTGGTTGCGAGGCTGGCAAAACGTACACTGGCTCCCCAGCGAAGATCCGCAACAAGCCCTTACGGATGTGTTGCAGGTTCTTGGTGCGAAGCCGTTGTGAACGTGTACAATTGATTAGTCTGGTGCGCGAATTTTCGTAGCTTTTCAGAACCTAACCGGTTCTTGAGTACAAACAACAAGCATATAAGGAAAAGATAGAATGGCAAAGGGGCAATCTTTACAAGATCCGTTCTTGAACGCACTGCGTCGTGAACGTGTTCCGGTTTCTATTTATTTGGTGAATGGTATTAAGCTGCAAGGGCAGATTGAATCTTTTGATCAGTTTGTGATTCTTTTGAAGAACACTGTAAGCCAGATGGTTTACAAGCACGCAATTTCGACTGTGGTGCCGTCTCGTCCGGTATCTCATCACAGTAACAATGCGACTGGCGGTTCCGGTAACTTCCATCATGGAAGCAATGCTCAGGGCCAGGCCGGCGCGCAGCAGGATAGCGAAGATACCGAATAAGGTAGATGGCTGTTGTTCCACGACGGGGAACCAGTACATCTGTGTTCCCCGCTGGTATTTTGAGAGGTTATAAAGCTTGTTTGACCGATATGATGGCGGTGAGCAGGCGGTGCTGGTGCACATCTGGTATACGCAGGATAGAGATACTGAAGATCTCCAGGAGTTTGAATCCCTGGTGTCATCAGCCGGCGTAGAAGCCCTTCAGGTTGTTACCGGAACCCGCAAAGCTCCGCATCCGAAGTTTTTTGTTGGCGAAGGTAAAGCCTGTGAAATTGCCGACGCCGTGAAAGCTACCGGGGCATCGGTTGTGCTTTTTAACCACGCATTGACCCCCGCGCAAGAGCGTAATCTTGAAGCGCTATGTCAGTGCCGGGTAATTGATCGCACCGGACTTATTTTAGATATTTTTGCTCAGCGTGCCCGCACCCATGAAGGGAAGCTGCAGGTTGAGCTGGCGCAGTTGCGCCACCTGGCTACGCGACTTGTTCGCGGCTGGACGCACCTTGAACGTCAGAAAGGTGGTATCGGTTTACGCGGCCCTGGTGAAACCCAGCTGGAAACTGACCGCCGTTTACTGCGTGACAGAATCATGCAGATTCAGGGGCGGCTGGCTAAAGTCGAGAAACAGCGTGAACAAGGTCGCCGCGCGCGTACCCGCGCAGAGCTGCCAACGCTCTCACTCGTGGGTTATACCAACGCCGGGAAATCCTCCCTGTTTAACCAGATTACTTCAGCTAAGGTTTATTCCGCTGACCAGCTCTTTGCGACGCTGGACCCAACGTTGCGGCGCATTGAAGTGGCCGATGTCGGGGATGCGGTGCTGGCTGATACGGTAGGTTTTATTCGCCATTTGCCCCACGATTTAGTGGCGGCGTTTAAGGCGACGCTTCAGGAAACACGTCAGGCGACGCTGTTGCTGCACGTAGTGGATGCCGCAGATGTGCGGGTGCAGGAAAACATTGCTGCGGTGGATACGGTACTCGAAGAGATTGAGGCCGATGAAATCCCCACCCTGATGGTGATGAACAAAATAGATATGCTGGATGATTTTGTCCCGCGTATTGATAGAGATGAAGAAAATGTCCCGCAGCGGGTATGGCTTTCGGCGCATACCGGTGAAGGGGTTGATTTGCTTTTTCAGGCTCTGACGGAACGTCTGGCCGGTGAGCTGGCACAGCACACGCTGCTGCTGCCTCCGGAAGCCGGGCGTCTGCGGAGTCGTTTTTATCAGCTTCAGGCAATTGAGAAAGAATGGCTGCAGGAAGATGGCTGCGTGGGATTGCAGATTCGCATGCCCATCGTGGAGTGGCATCGCCTCTGCAAGCAGGAGCCGGCACTACAGGAGT
Source organism: Salmonella enterica subsp. enterica serovar Choleraesuis (assembly GCA_022846635.1). Classification (GTDB taxonomy): domain Bacteria; phylum Pseudomonadota; class Gammaproteobacteria; order Enterobacterales; family Enterobacteriaceae. Next base: position 3,829,955 of record AP025685.1, on the reverse strand, counting down.
ATTTGGTCGAACCGGCCTCAGTAAACTGAAGACCTTCCCCCTCTGGGGGGTATCACCGCACAACAAATATGGAGCATAAACATGGCGTGGAATCAGCCCGGTAACAACGGACAGGACCGCGACCCGTGGGGAAGCAGCAAGCCTGGCGGCAACTCTGGGGGGAATGACAATAATAAGGGAGGGCGCGATCAGGGGCCTCCCGATCTGGATGATATTTTCCGCAAACTAAGTAAAAAACTGGGCGGATTCGGCGGTGGTAAAGGCAATAGCGGCAATGGCGGTGGCAGCCAGAACCCAATGCCCCATCTCGGCGGGCGCATTGTCGGGATTGCAGCGGCGGCTGTAGTCGTTATTTGGGCTGCCAGCGGCTTCTATACCATTAAAGAAGCAGAGCGCGGCGCAGTGACTCGCTTTGGTAAGTTCAGCCATCTGGTAGAGCCGGGCCTGAACTGGAAACCTACCTTTATTGATGAAGTTACTCCGGTCAACGTGGAATCGGTGCGTGAGCTTGCGGCCTCTGGCGTAATGCTGACCTCTGATGAAAACGTGGTGCGCGTTGAAATGAACGTGCAATACCGGATTACCGATCCTCAGCGCTATCTGTTTAGCGTGACCAGCCCTGACGACAGCCTGCGTCAGGCGACCGACAGCGCCCTGCGTGGTGTTATCGGTAAATACACGATGGATAAAATCCTGACTGAAGGCCGTACCATTATTCGTAGTGATACCCAGCGTGAGCTTGAGGAAACTATCAAGCCATACAACATGGGGATTACGCTGCTGGACGTGAACTTCCAGGCCGCTCGTCCGCCGGAAGAGGTTAAGTCAGCATTCGATGATGCCATCGCTGCGCGTGAAAACGAACAGCAATACATCCGTGAAGCTGAAGCTTATACCAACGAAGTTCAGCCGCGCGCTAACGGTCAGGCTCAGCGTATTCTGGAAGAAGCTCGCGCCTATAAGACTCAGACCGTTCTGGAAGCGCAGGGTGAGGTTGCTCGCTTCGCGAAAATCCTGCCGGAATATAAAGCCGCGCCGGAAATTACCCGCGAACGTCTGTACATCGAAACCATGGAAAAAGTCCTCAGCCACACCCGCAAAGTGCTGGTTAACGACAAGGGTAGCAACCTGATGGTTCTGCCGCTGGATCAGATGCTGAAAGGAGCAGCCGGTGCACCGGCAAAGTCGGTCAGCCGCGATGACGATATTTTGCGTCTGCCGCCGGCGGCATCTTCAAATTCCGGTACCAGCGCCAGCAAGAACAGTTCATCGGCTACCGATGGCGATATCATGGACCAGCGTCGCGCTAACGCGCAGCGCAACGACTACCAGCGTCAGGGGAGCGAATAACGATGCGTAAGTCAGTAATTGCTATCATTATCATCGTGCTGGTGGTGCTCTACTCTTCCATCTTTGTTGTAAAAGAGGGCGAGCGCGGTATCACGCTGCGGTTTGGTAAGGTTCTGCGTGATGATGAGAATAAACCTCTGGTATATGCCCCAGGCCTGCATTTTAAAATACCGGTTATCGAGTCGGTAAAAATGCTGGATGCGCGTATCCAGACTATGGATAACCAGGCCGATCGCTTCGTCACCAAAGAGAAGAAAGACCTGATTGTCGATTCCTATATTAAATGGCGTATCAGCGACTTTAGCCGTTACTACCTGGCAACCGGTGGTGGCGATATCTCCCAGGCTGAGGTACTGCTGAAACGTAAATTTAGCGACCGTTTGCGTTCTGAAATTGGCCGTCTGGATGTTAAAGACATCGTTACTGACTCCCGCGGTCGTTTGACGCTGGATGTTCGTGAAGCGCTGAACTCAGGTTCTGCGGGCGGCGATGATGAAGTTCAGACCCAGGCTGCGGATGACGCTATCGCTTCCGCGGCGGCGCGCATTACCGAAGAGACTAACGGCAAAGTTCCGGTGATTAACCCGAATAGTATGGCCGCTCTGGGTATTGAAGTGGTTGACGTACGGATTAAGCAGATCAACCTGCCGACCGAAGTGTCCGAGGCTATTTACAACCGTATGCGCGCTGAGCGTGAAGCGGTTGCCCGTCGCCATCGTTCACAGGGTCAGGAAGAAGCTGAAAAACTGCGTGCTGGTGCCGACTATGAAGTCACTCGTACTTTGGCAGAAGCTGAGCGTCAGGCGCGTATTACTCGCGGTGAAGGCGATGCTGAGGCAGCGAAACTGTTTGCCGATGCCTTCAGCCAGGATCCGGACTTCTACGCTTTTATTCGTAGCCTGCGTGCTTACGAAAACAGCTTCAAGTCTAACCAGGATGTGATGGTTTTAAGCCCAGAGAACGATTTCTTCCGCTATATGAAGACGCCGCAGCATAGTTCACGCTAAACTGCCGTTCCACGGAATCAAGAGCCGGTTTTTAAACCGGCTCTTTTTCGTTGCGGGGGGCAAAGCTTTGGTCAGAGCCAAAAGCATCCGCCGCGTGAATAGATCTGATTATTGGTTGGTAAAATTTCGGCAGTTCACAGGAGCCTCTCCTGAATTGCCGGTAAATCAGAGTCGGTGACTACCGGCTCTTTTTTTTGATGGATACAGGCATGAATACAACTATTTGGCTGGCGCTGGCACTGGTTTTAGTTTTTGAAGGGCTGGGTCCAATGCTCTACCCCAATCTCTGGCGGCGTATGGTTGTCGCATTAACCCAGCTACCGGAAACAATGTTACGCCGCTTTGGCGGAGGTCTTGTGGTTGCAGGTATCGTTATCTACTACATGTTGAGGAAAACGATTAACTGAGTTAAAAAAGGGGCAATTTGTTTATAAAAAGTGCTGTTCATCGCCAAATCGGATGGTAGAATCCTTTTTTAAGCAAAGGGTGATTTTTAAAATGGGTAACAACGTCGTCGTACTGGGCACCCAATGGGGTGACGAAGGCAAAGGGAAGATCGTCGATCTTCTGACTGAACGGGCTAAATATGTTGTGCGCTACCAGGGCGGACACAATGCTGGCCACACTCTCGTAATTAACGGTGAAAAAACCGTCCTGCACCTTATTCCATCAGGCATTCTCCGCGATAACGTTACCAGCATCATCGGTAATGGCGTAGTGCTGTCTCCAGCCGCGCTGATGAAAGAGATGAAAGGTCTGGAAGAACGCGGTATTCCTGTACGCGAGCGTCTGCTGCTCTCTGAAGCTTGCCCGCTTATCCTCGATTATCACGTAGCTCTGGACAATGCGCGTGAAAAAGCGCGTGGCGCCAAAGCAATCGGTACTACCGGTCGCGGTATTGGCCCGGCTTACGAAGATAAAGTTGCCCGTCGCGGCCTGCGCGTTGGCGACCTGTTTGATAAAGCCACCTTTGCAGACAAGCTGAAAGAAGTCATGGAATACCATAACTTCCAGCTGGTGAATTTCTATAAAGCCGAAGCCGTTGACTACCAGAAGGTCCTGGATGACGTGATGGCTATCGCAGATATTCTGACTGCGATGGTAGTTGATGTTTCCGACCTGCTCGATCAGGCGCGTAAGCGTGGCGACTTCATCATGTTTGAAGGTGCGCAGGGCACTCTGCTGGACATCGACCACGGTACCTATCCGTATGTAACCTCCTCCAACACCACCGCAGGCGGCGTTGCGACAGGTTCAGGCCTTGGCCCACGCTATGTGGATTACGTACTGGGTATCCTGAAGGCATACTCCACCCGCGTAGGTGCTGGTCCGTTCCCAACCGAGCTGTTTGATGAGACCGGTGAGTTCCTGTGCAAACAGGGTAATGAATTCGGCGCTACCACTGGCCGCCGCCGCCGTACCGGCTGGCTGGATACCGTTGCGGTACGCCGTGCGGTACAAATCAACTCCCTGTCCGGTTTCTGCCTGACTAAACTCGACGTGCTGGATGGCCTGAAAGAGGTCAAACTGTGCGTGGCTTACCGTCTGCCGGATGGTCGCGAAGTGACAACGACTCCGCTGGCTGCCGACGACTGGGAAGGCATCGAACCAATTTATGAAACCATGCCAGGCTGGAGCGAATCCACCTTTGGCGTGAAAGAGCGTAGCGGTCTGCCGCAGGCAGCACTGAACTACATTAAACGTATTGAAGAAGTAACCGGCATTCCTGTAGATATCATCTCTACCGGTCCGGATCGTACTGAAACTATGATTCTGCGCGACCCGTTTGACGCATAATGATAAAAAGGGGCGATTTTTCGCCCCTTCTCTTCAATTTCCCCCATCCTTTATCAAATAAATTAGCGGCCTGTCTGCTGGCTGGTTTATCATCAATAGCATCAATGTCTTTACCGGGCGTCTCCCGCGTTATCTAAGTCAGCGGTGAGCGTGGTCTGACTGGTATCAAAAATTTTGCGACAATTGACGAGTCCGGGATGCAAAATCGGCGCAGTGTCGCCAGGTGCAGCTTGCAATGGGCAAGATGTATAAACGGCTTAGTCGTGAGTCTTTGCTATTGATCCGCTTACATGTTGCGGTTTGCTCTCCAAAATTGAGGTTGATGTGCAGTTAACGAGTTTTACGGATTATGGATTACGGGCGCTGATTTATATGGCCTCGCTGCCAGAAGGCCAGATGACCAGTATTTCCGAGGTTACTGAGGTCTATGGTGTTTCCCGTAACCATATGGTGAAAATTATCAATCAGCTGAGCCGGGCCGGTTATGTCACCGCGGTGCGCGGAAAAAATGGCGGTATTCGCCTGGGCAGACCAGCACCCAGCATTCGTGTGGGCGACGTGGTGCGCGATCTCGAACCGCTTTCGCTGGTTAACTGCAGCAGTGAGTTTTGCCACATCACCCCGGCCTGTCGGCTAAAGCAAGTGCTTTCCGGCGGCGTGGCGCGCTTTCTTGAAGAGCTGGACAAATATACGCTCGCCGATTTAGTGGTGGATAACCAACCACTTTACCAATTACTTAAGGTGGAATAGCCGCTGTTCTGTTCCGCCCGCGGATGACAACGGAGGACCCGATATGTCACAAGATCCATTCCAGGAACGCGAAGCCGAGAAATACGCGAATCCTATCCCTAGCCGGGAATATATTCTCGAACACCTGACTAAACGTGAAAAACCGGCCAGCCGCGAAGAGCTGGCTGTTGAACTGAATATTGAAGGTGAAGAGCAGCTTGAAGGGCTGCGCCGCCGCCTGCGCGCCATGGAGCGTGACGGGCAGTTAGTATTTACCCGCCGTCAGTGCTATGCGCTGCCGGAACGCCTTGACCTGGTCAAAGGTACCGTTATTGGCCATCGCGATGGCTATGGGTTCCTGCGGGTTGAAGGCCGTAAAGATGATTTGTATCTGTCATCTGAAGAGATGAAGCGCTGCATCCACGGCGACCAGGTTCTGGTTCAGCCGCTGGGTAATGATCGTAAAGGACGTCGTGAAGCGCGTATCGTGCGCGTGCTGGTGCCAAAAAACAGCCAGATAGTTGGCCGCTACTTTACCGAAGCGGGCGTTGGCTTTGTGGTACCTGACGACAGCCGCCTGAGCTTTGACATCCTGATTCCGCCGGAAGAGGTTCAGGGTGCGCGTATGGGGTTTGTGGTGGTGGTCGAACTGACCCAGCGCCCAACCCGCCGCACTAAAGCTATCGGTAAGATTGTTGAAGTTCTGGGTGACAACATGGGCACCGGCATGGCCGTGGATATGGCCCTGCGCACTCACGAAATTCCTTATGTCTGGCCAGAAGCGGTAGAGAAACAGATCTCATCACTGAAAGAAACGGTGCCGGAAGAGGCCAAAATTGGCCGCGTCGATCTGCGCGATCTCCCGCTGGTCACTATTGATGGCGAAGACGCTCGTGACTTCGATGACGCCGTATTCTGTGAGAAGAAACGCGGCGGCGGCTGGCGCCTGTGGGTTGCCATTGCCGACGTCAGCTATTACGTGCGCCCAGGCACCCCGCTGGATGACGAAGCCCACAAGCGCGGTACTTCGGTTTACTTCCCATCGCAGGTTATTCCTATGCTGCCGGAGGTATTATCCAACGGCCTGTGCTCGCTGAACCCTCAGGTTGACCGCCTGTGTATGGTTTGCGAAATGACTATTTCTAAGCGTGGGATGCTTTCATCCTACACTTTCTATGAAGCAGTCATGAGCTCTCACGCTCGCCTGACTTACACCAAGGTGTGGAATATTTTGCAGGGCGACCAGGATTTACGCGCTCAGTACCAGCCGCTGGTACCGCATCTGGAAGAGCTGCATAACCTCTACAAAGTGCTGGATGAAGCGCGCGGTCAGCGCGGCGGCATCTCATTTGAGAGCGAAGAAGCGAAGTTTATCTTTAACGCTGAGCGCCGCATTGAACGCATCGAGCTTTCCGAGCGTAACGACGCTCACAAGCTGATTGAAGAGTGCATGATCCTGGCGAACGTCTCCGCAGCGCGTCTGATGGAGAAATACAAAGAACCAGCGCTGTTCCGTGTACACGACCGTCCGACCACAGAGGCCATCACCTCTTTCCGTTCGGTACTGGCTGAGCTTGGCCTGGAATTGCCGGGCGGTAATAAACCGCAGCCGGGCGACTATGCCGAGCTGCTGGACAGCATTGCCGACCGTCCTGACCACGAAATGTTGCAGACCATGCTGCTGCGCTCAATGAAGCAGGCGATTTACGATCCGGAAAACCGCGGTCACTTTGGCCTGGCACTGCCTTCTTACGGGCACTTCACCTCGCCAATCCGCCGCTATCCTGATCTCTCTTTGCATCGCGGTATTAAATACCTGCTGGCGAAGCAAGAAGGCATTGAAGATCTGGGACGTTCAAGCGGTGCCTGGCATTATTCGATGGAAGAGATGTTGCAGCTCGGTCAGCACTGTTCGATGACCGAACGCCGCGCCGATGAGGCCACCCGGGAAGTTGCCGACTGGCTGAAGTGCGACTTTATGCTGGATCAGGTAGGCCAGGTATTTAATGGCGTCATCTCAAGCGTGACGGGCTTTGGTTTCTTTGTTCGTCTCAATGAGCTGTTCATCGACGGTCTGGTGCACGTATCGTCGCTGGATAACGACTACTATCGCTTTGACCAGGTCGGGCAGCGCCTGATTGGTGAGTCAGGTGGTAATACCTATCGCCTGGGCGACAAAGTTGAAGTGAAAGTCGAAGCGGTCAATATGGACGAGCGTAAAATAGACTTCTCGCTTATCTCCAGCGAACGCGGCCCGCGTAATGTAGGTAAAACGGCGCGCGAACGGTCTAAAAAAGGCAGCAGTGAAACCGGCAAAAAACGCCGCCAGGCGGGCAAGCGGGTTAACTTCGAGCCGGATAGCGCGTTCCGTACCCCTAAAGATGGCGAGGCCGGAGCGAAAAAGGGCGGTGCTAAAAAGTCACCAACTCGTTCCCGGAGAAGCTCTTCGGGCACTAGAGCCAAACGTTCCAAAAAAGAAACCGGGTAATTGACGGTGAGCCAGGCCAGCGGCCTGGCTCATTACGTTAGATAAGCGGCCGGTAAAAGTAACCTTATTGAACAATGCGGCAGCCGCTGCCGCCTGTGAGTACCTTAAATGAGTGAAATGATTTACGGCATCCATGCGGTGCAGGCCCTGTTGGAACGCGCCCCAGAGCGCTTTCAGGAAGTGTTCATTTTAAAAGGCCGCGAAGATAAGCGCCTGCAGCCGGTCATCCATGCGCTGGAGGCCCAGGGCGTGATTATTCAGGTCGCCAGCCGCCAGTGGCTGGATGATAAATCTGAAGGTGCGGTTCACCAGGGCATTATTGCCAGGGTAAAACCGGGACGTCAGTATCAGGAAAACGATCTGCCGGATCTGCTGGCTGCGCACGAGCAACCGTTTCTGCTGATTTTGGATGGTGTTACCGACCCACATAACCTGGGGGCCTGCCTGCGTAGCGCTGATGCCGCTGGCGTGCATGCGGTTATCGTTCCGCGCGATCGCTCAGCCCAACTTAACGCCACGGCGAAGAAAGTTGCCTGCGGCGCTGCCGAAAGCGTACCGCTAATTCGGGTAACCAATCTGGCGCGCACCATGCGCCTGTTGCAAGAAGAAAACGTCTGGATCGTCGGTACTGCCGGTGAAGCTGACCACAACCTTTACCAAAGTAAACTGGCCGGACCGCTGGCGTTGGTTATGGGGGCCGAAGGTGAAGGAATGCGTCGTCTGACCCGCGAACATTGCGATGAACTTATCAGCATTCCAATGGCGGGCAGCGTCTCTTCGCTGAACGTTTCGGTTGCTACCGGCATCTGCCTGTTTGAGGCCGTGCGCCAGCGCATGAAGTAACCCTTCCTTGCCTGCTTTGTGAACTGCAAAGCAGGCAAAACCTTCTCTACTGTCCATAATTAAACCCTCAACTATCGGCTCCAGACGTCGACTTCTCACTATTACGCATTGTGCGTGCGGCGGAGAAATTCACGGCTCTATTCGACAGCGGGAGAGTTTATGAACTGGCAGACCCATACCGTATTTAATCAACCCCGTCCTCTGGCAAACAGCAATCTGTTTCTCTCCGACTGCGCGCTCAGCGAGGCATTAACCCGCGAAGGTGCAGGATGGGATAGCGAGGTACTGGCCAGTATTGGCGCCCAGTTGGGGAGTGCCGAATCTCTGGAGCTGGGGCGGCTGGCGAACGTTAACCCCCCCGAATTGCTGCGCTATGCGCCGGATGGCGAGCGCCTGGATGATGTGCGCTTTCATCCGGCATGGCATCTGCTTATGCAGGGTCTGTGTGCTAACCGGGTACATAATCTTCCCTGGCAGGAGCAGGCCAGAGCCGGGAGCTTTGTCGCCCGCGCCGCGCGCTTTGTACTTCACGCACAGGTGGAGGCGGGAACTCTGTGCCCAGTCACCATGACCTTTGCCGCCACGCCATTGCTGCTTGAGGCGCTGCCTGCGCCATTCGCGGCCTGGCGAGATATTTTACTGTCGGAAAGCTATGACCCGCACCTGGTCCCAGGAAGTCAGAAGCGTGGTTTGCTCATTGGCATGGGAATGACTGAAAAGCAGGGCGGTTCCGACGTATTAAGCAATACCACTCGCGCAGAGCCGTTAGCCGCGCGCGGCAGCGGCGAGGCCTACCGGCTGGTGGGCCATAAGTGGTTTTTCTCCGTGCCCCAGAGTGATGCACATCTGGTACTAGCTCAGGCTCAGGGTGGTCTTTCCTGCTTCTTTCTGCCGCGCTTTCTGCCGGATGGCAGTCGAAATGCCCTGCGGCTGGAGCGATTGAAAGACAAACTCGGCAATCGCTCCAATGCCAGCAGCGAAGTCGAGTTCCTTGATGCCACGGCCTGGCTGATTGGCGAGGAGGGGGACGGCGTTCGTCAAATCCTGAAAATGGGCGGTTTAACCCGCTTCGACTGCGCGCTAGGCAGTCATGGGCTAATGAGGCGGGCATTTTCGGTTGCTCTTTATCACGCCCATCAGCGTCAGGTATTTGGTCGCAACTTGATCGATCAGCCTTTAATGCGTCAGGTCCTGGGCCGTATGGCGTTACAGCTTGAAGGACAGACCGCATTTCTGTTTCGGCTGGCCAGAGCATGGGAAATGCGCGCTTCAGCGGCTGAGCGAGCCTGGAGCCGGTTGTTTACTCCGGCGGCTAAATACAGCATTTGTAAATCGGGTATGCCGCTGGTTGCTGAGGCGATGGAGGTGCTCGGTGGTATTGGATATTGCGAAGAGAGCGAGCTGCCGCGCATTTACCGGGAAATGCCGGTTAATAGTATCTGGGAAGGCTCTGGTAACGTCATGTGCCTGGATGTGCTGCGGGTGCTGGCTAAGGTCCCGGAGGCTTTAGATGAGCTGAGCCGCGCCTGTGATGAGGTAAAAGGGCATAACCGCCATTTCGATACCGCGTGGCGTCAGCTTAAACGCCAATTACGCAAGCCAGATGAGCGCCAGGCGCGCTGGCTGACTCACCAGCTTGCCCAGATAGCAACCGGAACTCAGGTATTACAATATCTCACGCCGCCGCTGGCGGAAGCCTGGTGCCGGATGACGCTCGATGCGCGGGGCTATAGCGTGCTGAACGATGGCATAATCAATACGTTGCTGCTAAGGGCAACGGGGCAGGACCGCGGTCAGGTCTGGGCCTGACCGTGGGATTTCAGGCGTAAAGGATGGCCTGAGCGTACCAGTTATAGCTGCTGTCGTTTTCAGTCATTTCAATGATACGATAGTAGCTGGCCCCGCACTCGCTGGCTTTATAAGCGATAATACGCTCAACATCCTGCGGGCTTCCGCTGATATCATCCAGCGCCAGCCGACCAATCTCATTAAACCCGGTCGCACAATCGGCATAGGCAAACTCGGCGGATTGCGCTGAGGCATTGATAAGACCTACCGAGAGTAGCAGTGAAGTTAAAGCGAGCGATCGTTTCATCATTGTTGACTCCTTTACAGCGCCCCAGTCTCGGGGATGGCCACCGCCAGTTCACCTCGGTGTGCGGTGGGCTAAATCCATTGTGCCCAGAAAATGATCAAAGCCTGCAAAGCTAGTGTAAAGGCGGGCAAATCCTTTACCTGTCGGCTTGACGATAAAGAATGGCTTCGGCGTGCCATTGTCCGGAGTACAGTGTCTGTTCAATAAACAGAATCTGGTAATAATTCACTCCGGCTGCGGTGGCCCTGGCCAGGATTGCCCGCTCGGCATCCTGGGGTGAGCCGCGCTCAATAACGGTAATATGGCCTGCCTTAATCAGCCCGGAGGTCTGGTCGCGCCGGATCTCCTGCGGCACCGGGCCTGGAGGCGGCGCCGGGCGTGGTGTTCCCTGAATTACGCTGCATCCAGTCAGTAGCAGCGCAATAAACCAGGAGGCCTGCCATTTCATCATCATGATTTGTTCCTCTAATGACCATATTGTAGTCATGGTGTTTTCTATAGGTAATCAGGATATTTACAAACTGTTATCTATGGCGTGATTTTGCCTCCCTCAGCGCTGAAATTCTGAAGGTGCATCGCATAACGCATTGGCGGTTAATACTTGTCAATGCAGCGCTGACGCGGGAAAGTAACCCCATTCCTATGTTGCGGAAATTGATGATGATCGAAATTGTGAATGAACGGCTGGCGGGCATTGAGGTTTTGGTCTCAACTCCGCGCAATACCTCTGAAAAAAGCCTGCCTACGGTACTTTTTTATCACGGCTTTACCTCTTCCCGGCTGGTATACAGCTATGTGGCGGTTGCTCTGGCTCAGGCGGGGTTGCGCTGCGTTATGCCGGATTTGCCGGATCACGGCGCCCGCTTTGATGGCGATGAAAATCGACGAATGGGATGCTTCTGGTCGATTCTGGCTCAGGCAATTGATGAATTCCCGCAGCTGCAATCCGCAATAACCGAACGCGGCTGGTGCTCTCCGGAGCGTCTGGCGGTGGGAGGCGCATCCCTTGGTGGTATGACGGCACTCGGCATTCTGGCCCGTTATCCCAGCGTGCCTCTGGGGGGTAGCCTGATGGGTAGCGCCAGCTATGCCGGGCGCATTACTAGCTTGTTTCCACCGGCTCAGGACTGGCATGGCGATAATGCCATACAGCGCCTTCTCGACCAGTCTTTGATGGTACAGCCGCACAAACTAGCAGGGCGACCGCTGCTGCTGTGGCACGGCCTGGCAGACGACGTAGTACCAGCGGAGGACTCTTTAAATCTGGCTCAAACCCTGCACGAAAGCGGGCAGGGCACGCAGCTTAACCTGGTGACCGAGCCGGGCGTGCGCCATCGGATAACGCCACAGGCTCTGAGTTCGGCCTGTGACTTCTTTGCCGCAGGCCTGACTATGCGCCCGTAACCACCTGACAATTAATGAATACGGATTTAATTTGCATCTTCCCTTGAGTTTACCTGGGGGCAGCCGTAGAATGACGCGTCATTTTTCAGCCGCTTTACAGGTTGTGTCCGAATAGACACGGCCTACAACGTTCCTTGCTTCCATGGGCCGCGGCTGACCCCGACAGGAGGCTGAATAATCCGTAAGGAGCAATTCGATGCGTCATTACGAAATCGTTTTTATGGTCCATCCTGACCAGAGCGAACAGGTTCCGGGTATGATCGAGCGTTACACTGGTGCCATCACTGGTGCTCAGGGCACGATCCATCGTCTGGAAGACTGGGGCCGCCGTCAGCTGGCTTACCCAATCAACAAACTGCACAAAGCCCACTACGTTCTGATGAACGTTGAAGCTCCGCAGGAAGCGATTGATGAGCTGGAAACTAACTTCCGCTTCAACGATGCCGTTATCCGTAGCATGGTTATGCGTACCAAGCACGCTGTAACCGAAGCATCCCCGATGGTTAAAGCGAAAGACGAACGCCGCGAGCGTCGTGAAGATTTCGCTAACGAAACCACCGAAGACGCTGATGCTGGGGATTCTGAAGAGTAATTCTGAATGACTAACCGGTTGGCGCTTTCAGGCACAGTGTGCAGACAGCCCCTTCATAAGGTCAGTCCCTCAGGAATTCCTCACTGCCAGTTTGTGCTTGAACACAGCTCAGTGCAGGAGGAAGCCGGTTTCCACCGGCGAGCGTGGTGTCAGATGCCGGTTATTATTAGCGGGCAGATTCACCAGGCCATTACTCACAGTATAACGGTCGGCACGCAGGTTACGGTTCAGGGGTTCATAAGCTGCCATAAGGCGCGTAATGGGCTTTCCAAAATGGTACTGCATGCCGAGCAGATTGAATTGATAGATTCTGGAGACTAGCCATATGGCACGTTATTTCCGTCGTCGCAAGTTCTGCCGTTTCACCGCGGAAGGCGTTCAAGAGATCGACTATAAAGATATCGCAACGCTGAAAAACTACATCACCGAGAGCGGCAAGATCGTACCTAGCCGTATCACCGGTACTCGCGCAAAATACCAGCGTCAGCTGGCTCGTGCTATCAAGCGCGCGCGTTATCTGTCCCTGCTGCCATATACTGATCGTCATCAGTAATTGGCTGCTGTCCATTCACGACTTTAAGAGGATAAGGTAATGCAAGTTATTCTGCTTGATAAAGTAGCAAACCTGGGCAGCCTGGGTGATCAGGTTAATGTTAAATCAGGTTACGCTCGTAACTTCCTGGTACCACAGGGCAAAGCTGTTCCAGCTACTAAGAAAAACGTAGAGTTTTTCGAAGCTCGCCGCGCTGAACTGGAAGCCAAACTGGCTGAAGTTCTGGCTGCTGCTCACGAGCGCGCTGAAAAAATCAATGCGCTGGAAAGCGTAACCATCGCGTCTAAATCTGGCGACGAAGGTAAACTGTTCGGTTCTATCGGTACCCGCGATATCGCTGATGCCGTAACCGCAGCAGGCGTTGCAGTTGCGAAAAGCGAAGTTCGTCTGCCGAACGGCGTTCTGCGCACCACTGGTGACCACGAAGTTCACTTCCAGGTTCACAGTGATGTGTTCGCACAGCTGAACGTGATTGTTGTTCCTGAGTAAGTTTCTTACTTGGTAATAACGCGAAACGCCGGCGTAAGCCGGCGTTTTGTTATCTGTTATTCAAGAATTAGCGAACGCGATTAAAACTTCCGTTCGACTGACGGGTAAACAGTACTTCTCCGTTCCCGCTTTCAATCGCCAGCCCGGTGACCACACCGCCCGCATTCTGGCGAATCTTCACTATCTGACCACTTTGCAAATTACTCAGCGGCTTTCCATCGCCTTCGACCTGCGCCATGGCATATACATCGGCAGGCGGCAGCCCGTTGTCGCGAAACAGCTGTGCCAGGGTAGTACCTGACCCTAAACGATAGCTGCGCCATTGTTCTTCAATGCCGCCGGGGTGAAAACCGGCATTATTATTGTTGCCAGCATTCGCCGCGTTATTTACTGAAGCCTGAGGGGGAGGTTCCGCATCTCCCTCGGTGCCAGGATCTGAGTCTGGCATGGCCGCATCGAGCTGTTCCTGCGGATTGGCAACGCTACCGGTGGGCTGTTCTGCGGTTTGAGATTGAATATTTAGCTGAGCCTCACGCGGTGAGTCTTCCTGTGCCGGAACGGATGAGCCTCCGCCGGGCAGCAGCAGGCCAAGTACAATCAGCAGGGCACCGATAAAAATGCCTCGGCGATGCATCAGGGGCAGCGGTTCCATAAACTGGAAATTATCCGGCGCATGCCAGATCTTTTCCAACAGGGGTTTAAAGGCTACTCGCACGGGCATGCACTCCTCCTGCTCCGTCGTTAATGGCGCTTTACGGACGTCTGCATCCTTATGGCGCCCTGCATATTATTTCAGGCTAAAACAGCCGGCTTTCATCTGTGAGTCATGCGTATTACCGGCTGCGGCATCGTTTTCAGTATAGTTGGCTAACTGATTGATGCATTGAGCAATGCCTGGTTCTGCCTCCCGCTTGCGGGCGGGCAGTGCTGACCAGCCTATTGTTTCTGTTTCTGGCAGATTTGTCATCTTTACTTGCTACATCATTTTACGCTATTGGCTGCGGCTGCTATGCTGCCCGCCAGGTTTTATACACAACTGAATAAAGGAAAGCCCATGACGACCCCTTCTTATGACAGCGTTGAAGCACAAGCAAGTTACGGTATCGGCCTGCAGGTAGGCCAGCAACTGCGGGAATCTGGCCTGCAGGGTCTGGAGCCAGAAGCGCTGGTAGCCGGCCTGCGCGATGCGCTGGAAGGAAACGCGCCTGCGGTGCCGGTTGACGTGGTTCATCGCGCACTGCGTGAAATTCACGAACGTGCCGATGCCGTGCGTTTAGAGCGCCAGAAAGCGATGGCCGTGGAAGGTCAGAAATTCCTGGAAGCTAATCAGCAGAAAGAAGGCGTAAACCTTACTGAGTCCGGCCTGCAGTTTAAAGTGCTGACTCAGGGTGAAGGCGCTATCCCGGCCCGTACCGATCGCGTACGCGTGCATTACACCGGTAAACTTATCGACGGTACCGTGTTTGACAGCTCCGTTGCGCGCGGCGAACCGGCCGAGTTCCCGGTTAACGGCGTTATCCCAGGCTGGATCGAAGCGCTGACCCTGATGCCGGTTGGTTCTAAGTGGGAGCTGGTTATCCCTCAGAACCTGGCTTACGGCGAGCGCGGTGCCGGTGCTTCCATTCCTCCATTCAGCACCCTGGTGTTTGAAGTAGAGCTGCTGGAAATTCTGTAATTTTGTACCTTTGTGGCGTTGGAGCTCCGACGCCACATACTCTTACTCCTTTACTTATTTACTCATCAGTGGCTGCCTGATTCGCAATTCGCGAGCCAGAGCAATAAAGGCCTTAAGCCCTTCAGGGATTAGCCGATGGCCCGGATAGTAAAGGCGTAATCCCCCAAATGTCGGGCACCACTCTTCTAAAACGCTTATTAGCCTGCCGCTGGCAAGATCTTCCTGGATAAACCATTCCGAGATAAATGCCAGACCGACTCCGGCGCGTGCCGCCTGATGAATCGCGCGCATTTCGCTCAGCACCATACGGTTATTCATATTAATGGCCATCTTCTGGCCGTGATGCTCAAGCTCCCAATGATACACGCCGCCGTGCGACATCCGCATACCGATGCCGCTATGGGCTGCGAGCGCCTGAGGGCTTTCCGGTTTGCCATAGCGGGAAAAATAGTCCGGGCTGCTAACTATCAGCATTCGCGTATCTGCCGTTAGCGGTACGGCTATCATATCCTGCGGGACCATCTCCGCGAGTCGAATACCAGCGTCGAACCCTTCTGCAACAATATCGACCAGGTGCGCTTCGCTGGTTATCTCCAGACGCATTTGCGGATAGCGAGCCATATATTCACGCAGCAGTGGCTCGAACAGTAGCGCGACCGACTCCGGCGGCGCATTAATTCTCAGCCTTCCGCCGGGCATCGCCGGGCTGGAGCCAATCTCATCCGAAGCGCGCTGGATTTCGGCAAATGCAGGAGCAATACGTTCAACGTAGCGGGCGCCCTCTTCGGTGAGCGCTACGCTGCGGGTTGAGCGGTGAAACAGCCGAACGCCGAGCCGTGATTCAAGACCCGCAACTGCGTTGCTGATGGCAGTCGCGGACATTCCCAGCTCACGGGCCGCAGCGCGAAAGCTGGCACGCCGCGCTACCGCCAGAACTGCTTCCAGCTCCGTTAATCCGCTTCTGTGCATAGATAATCCTGATTTTCGTGACAGTCCATGCAGCATAGCCCGGCTTATCGTAACAGGCGAGACTTCCTATACTTCGACACATAGATACCTGGTCTGACTGGAGACTGACGCAAATGCATACTATCGACAAAATTTATATCAACGGTGAATTTGTCACCCCGCATGGCAGCGAGCGGTTTAATCTTTATAACCCGGCGACGGAGTCGGTAATTGGCACAGTGCGACTTGCCGATGAGCAAGATGCCCGCAGCGCTATTGCTGCGGCAAAAGCTGCGTTCCCTGCATGGTCCCGAACCAGCGTTGCCGAGCGTATTGCGGTGCTGGAGGCGATGCACCAGGCGGTAGCGGCTTGCGAAGACGAACTAATGGAAGCGATCATCCTGGAATATGGCGCTCCGGCAGAGCGCTGCCGCTGGATGGCGCAATATCCCGCTGACGTTATTGCTCAGGCTATTGAAGCGCTGCGGGAATATCAGTTTGAAATCACCGCCGGCACGGCGCAGGTCATTATGACGCCGGTTGGGGTAGCCGGGCTTATAACGCCGTGGAACAGCGATGCCGGTTTTATCTGTAATAAGCTGGCGACGGCTATGGCGGCGGGGTGTACTGCCGTTATTAAACCTAGCGAAATGAGCGCGTTGCAAACCGAAGTTATTACCCGAGCTTTGCACCAGGCCAAAATTCCGGCCGGAGTGATGAACATTGTCACCGGGCGGGGTGACGTGGTGGGTGAAGTGATTAACCTCCATCCGGATATCGCGAAAATTTCGTTTACCGGTTCTACCGCAGTCGGTCGCCATATTGTGGAGACCGGTGCGGCAACCATGAAGCGGGTGACGCTGGAGTTAGGTGGTAAGTCGCCAACCATTCTGATGGATGATGTGGATCTGGAACAGGCACTGCCGCTGATTATAGGTGCAGGTTTTATGAATAGCGGGCAAGCCTGTGTCGCCGGGACTCGAATTCTGGTGGCACAAAGCCGGCTTGCGGAGACCGAGCGGTGCCTTGCCCAGGCGGTAGCGGCCATTCCCGTTGGCGACCCGCGTAATGCCAGCACCGAAATTGGCCCTATGGTCAGCCAAAAGCAGTGGCAGCGGGTGCAGGATTATATTCATCTTGGGATTGCCGAAGGTGCCAAAGTATTGGCCGGCGGCGAAGGGCGGCCTGAAGGATTAAATGCGGGTTGGTTTGTACGCCCGACGCTGTTTAGCAATGCTAACAATCAGATGCGGATTGCGCGTGAAGAAATTTTTGGCCCGGTACTGACCATCATTCCGTATCGTGATGACGAGGAAGCTATTGCCATTGCTAATGATACCGCTTACGGGTTAAGCGCCATGGTATTGGGAGCCGACCGCGAGCGCGCCGTGAAAATTGCCCGCCAGATAGAGGCAGGCCGCGTGCTGGTGAATACTTTATCCCACGAACCTAAGGCACCGTTTGGTGGCTTTAAGCAGTCGGGAATGGGGCGTGAAATGGGGCAATGGGGCTTGAGCGCTTATCTGGAACCTAAAACCCTATTAGTTGGCTAATCGCTATTTTCAATCTCAAGGCTTCCTCAATATAAGGGAGCCTTTTGTTATTTCATTTCTAATATCCCTACGCCCGATCTTTACTTCGCCGTTCAGTCTGACGCTTATTCGCTACCTGCGGGTTACGTTCATTACTCTATGTTCATGCTTTTTAAACAGTAAAACTGCAATTGGGCGTTTTTATTGCCGTTTTATGTGACATTAAAAGTGTTTTAGTCTTGCAAAGCGCGTAATTGCCAGTAACTTGGGATCCATATCTCACATCGAAAGTGATTTATAACGCATTTTAAACCTGAAATTAACAATATATATAAATCTTAGTGTTCAACTTTCCGTTTCTTCCCTAATATCGAAAGCGATTTGCGGTAAGACGCACAACAAACACAACGTGAATAACGGCCATCAGAGCCGACACAACACAGACAGGAAATATAAAAATGGTAGATCAGGCTAAAGCCCTGGCGAGCGAAGAGCCGCAGAGCGAGCGCCACCTACGGCGCAATTTAACCAACCGACACATCCAGCTAATTGCCATCGGCGGTGCTATCGGCACCGGCTTATTTATGGGGTCAGGAAAGACCATTAGTCTCGCCGGTCCCTCCATCATCTTCGTATACATGATTATCGGCTTTATGCTGTTTTTCGTGATGCGCGCGATGGGTGAGCTGCTGCTGTCCAACCTTGAATACAAGTCCTTTAGTGATTTCGCCGCCGACCTGCTCGGCCCGTGGGCCGGGTATTTTACCGGCTGGACCTACTGGTTTTGCTGGGTAGTGACGGGGATTGCCGACGTGGTCGCGATAAGCGCCTATGCCCAATTCTGGTTCCCCGGACTTTCAGACTGGGTCAGCTCGCTGGCGGTCGTGCTGGTGCTGCTGGGCCTCAACCTCGCTACGGTAAAAATGTTTGGTGAGATGGAGTTCTGGTTTGCGATGATCAAGATAGTCGCCATTGTGGCGCTTATCGTGGTCGGGCTGGTGATGGTGTTGATGCACTTCCAGTCGCCAACCGGTACCGAGGCCTCCTTTGCACATCTTTGGAATGACGGCGGCTGGTTCCCTAAAGGGTTAAGCGGCTTCTTCGCCGGGTTCCAGATAGCGGTGTTCGCGTTTGTAGGTATTGAGCTGGTAGGTACAACTGCCGCCGAAACCAAAGACCCGGAAAAATCGCTGCCGCGCGCGATTAACTCGATTCCAATCCGTATCATCATGTTCTACGTCTTCGCGCTGATTATCATCATGTCGGTGACGCCGTGGGGCTCCGTAGTGCCTAATAAAAGCCCGTTCGTTGAGCTGTTTGTTCTGGTTGGTCTTCCGGCGGCGGCAAGCATTATCAACTTTGTGGTGCTGACCTCTGCGGCCTCTTCAGCAAACAGCGGTGTGTTCTCTACTAGCCGTATGCTGTACGGCCTGGCACAGGACGGCGCGGCTCCTCAGAGCTTTGCTAAGCTTTCCAAGCGTGCGGTACCGGCCACCGGCCTGACTTTCTCATGCATCTGTCTGCTGGGCGGCGTAGTGCTTATCTACCTAATCCCGGATGTGATGACGGTCTTTACCCTGGTGACCACCGTCTCTGCGATTCTGTTTATGTTCGTCTGGACTATCATTCTGTGCTCGTACCTGGTGTACCGTAAGCGCCGTCCGGAGCTGCATAACAAATCCATCTATAAAATGCCGCTGGGTAAACTGATGTGCTGGGTCTGCATGGCGTTTTTCGTGTTCGTTCTGGTGTTGCTGAGCCTTGAGGACGATACCCGCCAGGCGCTGATCATCACCCCGCTGTGGTTTATTATCCTGGGCGTGTGCTGGCTGTTTGTGGGCAAGAAACGCCTGAGCGGTTTCAGTAAATAATGACCAGTCAAAGGCCTGCAACCCAGGCCTATTATTGCTTAAGCCCATAGCTTAATGCTGACAATAAAAAAGGCGCCTCAGGCGCCTTTTTCTTATATGTCGTTCTATTACTCGCCAGCTAAAGCGCGCGGGAACAGGACGTTATTTTCCAGACTAATATGGTTCATCAGCTCTTCAATCAGCAGATTGATGCCATTATAAAGCGCTTTCCAGGTGGTGCAGGCTTCCGGTGGCGGAGTCACATTGTTGGTGATGTGCTTAATCACTTCCAGCAGTTCACCGGCATCGTCGTGCTCGCTTTCCATCACTGAAATAGGGCCTGCGGCCTGGCGACCCATACCTTGTTTGATCATAGGGAACAGGATCTGCTCCTCCTTCATCATGTGGCTGGTCAGCTCGTCGTGCAGCATGGTCAGATATTTCGCCAGGCCTTTTGGCACGCTGGGTTTAGCCGCGTGCACGCGTTCAACTTTAGTCGCCTGCAGAATCAGTTCTGGCAACTGTTCGCGATGACCGTCGTGATAGCGAGCAACGATATGGTCGATCATTTCGGCCAGCGGGGCGTTGCGCCAGTCTTTTTCCAGCGGCTCGCTGGACAGTGCCCGCAGCTCTTCTTCAATTGCCGCCAGGTCTAATTCTTTACGCTCAGCGGCCCGTGCCAGAGTCTGTTTACCCCCGCAGCAAAAGTCGAGATCGTATTTACGAAACAAAGCGGAGGCCCGCGGAATGCTTAGAGCCAGTTCGCCTAAAGAAGTGTTAGCCAAATCCATCGTCATTTCCTCACCATGACCAATATAAGGTGTATTTTAAATGCATCTTTATGGATTGGCTATCACTTTTTTATCGTACGGCGCGAACTACCCTGGTTTTAGGCGCTTTAGGCCGCGCCTGTACGGCCAGTACTACGCCCAGAATCAGGCACAGAATACCGCCCAGCGTTGGCAGCGGCGGCCAGGCCTGACGCAGCAGAAAGGTATAAAGCATCCCCGCCAGGCTCTCGAATACAATCAGCGGGCCGAGAATAACCGTTGGCAGCAGCTGGCTGGCCTGATTCCAGCACAGTGCACCAATCCACGAGCAGAAGACCGCAAGCGCCAGCATCACGCCGATAAAGTGCCACGGCTGCGGGCCGAGCGGTACGCTAAACCCGGAGCTTTGATGAAGCCAGATACAGGCTACCGCATAACCCAGCAGCGATAGCGGTAAAATCACCAACCCTTGTGCCGTTGCCCACATTAGGGGATTTTTATCGGGATTATTACGCAGCCAGCGGGCGTTTTGCAGGGCGTATACCGTCCAGCAGACAACGGCGGCCAGCGCCAGCAGTATCCCGCTCAGATAGCGCCCATCGGCAAGATCCAGCTCGTTGCCGCGTAGTTCGGCGATATTCACCAGTATGACGCCGATACCAAGCAGCAGAAGCGGTAGCGCCAGACGCCGCCACGGCAGCTGACCATCCTGACGGCCATAGAGCAGGTTCGCAAACACCGGCAACACTACCGGCAACGTACCGATAATAATGGTGGCAATAGGGGCACCGGTACGCTGAATAGCGGCGGCGAGACATAAGTAGTAAATCAGGTTGCCGACCACCGAAAGGCGCAGAGCGACCAGCCAGTCGCGGCGAGAAAGTTGCAGCAATCGCTGGCGGCCTGCCCAGGCCAGAGGAATGGCGATAATGCCCAACGCCAGATAGCGTCCGGTAGAGAGCAGCAGGGCGGGATAGTCGGGGATCAGCAGCGGACCGATAAAAATCAGCCCCCACATCAGGCCAGCCAGCAGAGCATAGATGACGCCGCGTAACATAACAGACTCTCGTTTGATGGGTTGGATAACCACACTCTAGAGAATCCTCGGGCGCAAATATTGTATCAGATTGCTGTCTGCACCTGTTTTTGATAGCGCGCTGGCGTGGTGCCGTAGCGCCTCTGAAAGCTGCGGGTCAGGTGAGCCTGATCGGTTAGCCCGGAAGCGGCGGCAACCTGGGCTGCAGGCATACCGGTGGTGAGCAGCCGTTTGGCGTGCCACAGGCGAATGGCCATCAGCATCTGGTGGGGTGATGCGTGAAAATGGGCCTGAAACTGGCGCAGGAAGTGCCAGCGGCTTAAGCCAACCAGTTCGGCCAAAGTCTGTAAATCTACACTGTGCATATAGTTGGCGTGCAGGTAGTCGCGTACCTGGGTAAAACGCACCGGCGCATCGGGCTTTACCCTGTGGCGTAAAATAGGCTGAAGGTCTTCGGCCAGGGTATACAACAGCCCCTGCTGCTCGAGCAGGCTATGACTTTGCCATAAAGCACCGATGCTCTGAATGATTTTAGTGGCGCTGGCCGGGTCGAAGCGCATCACCTCATCAAACGCAATATTGCTGCGCCCGGTCAACTGGCTGAGCAAATCACCGTCGAGATATATCATGCGGTAGCTCCAGCCATGCTCGCTTGCGGCATGGCCAGTATGCAATTCATCCGGGTTCATCATCACCAGGCTGCCTGCGCCTGCGGTATGGCTGGCCCCGCGATAGCGGAAGGTCTCTGCACCGCTGATAATGCCGCCAATGCCGAAGGCCTCATGAGTATGCGGCTCGAAACTATGTTGGTTGATATGCGCCTGATATAGCTCAACGCCCGGCAGCTGTGGCAGGTGGCGAAATACGGCCCGGTCGCGGCTGTCGGCAAATAACTCTGGCACACCCTGCATAGCGCCTCCCCGAATGAATAATCATCTGAGTATAACGACTCGCAGGATGAATGCTACGCCAGGTGCTGACGCAGGCTTACCGCCAGCGGTTCTGTCGGGCGGCCCAGCAATTGGCTCAGCTGATGACTATCGTCAAATAGTCCTCCCTGAGAAGCCCCCCGGTCCGAGTCCGCAAGCATGGCGGCGATGGGCTGAGGCAGACCGGCAGATACCAGCGCAGATTCAAAACCCTCCAGGCTCATATCCTGATAACGAACCGCTTTCCCACTCAGGCGCGTAATCTCTTGCGCCAGTTGAGTCAGCGTCCAGCCGTTATCGCCGGCCAGCTCCCAGACTTTTCCTGCCTGGCCGTCGCGCCGCAGCACCTCCGCCGCAGCCGCCGCATAATCGGCGCGTGGGGCCGGGCTGATAAGCCCGTCACCGGCGCAGCCTGCCAGGATACCGTGTTCAATTGCCGCGGGAACGCTGGCTAAATAATTTTCGGTGTACCAGCCATTACGCAGCAGGACTACTTCAAGGCCGGAGCCGGCGAGTAGCTTTTCTGTTTGCCTGTGCTCATCGGCCAGTCCTAAAGGAGAGCTATCGGCATGGAGCAGGCTGGTATAGACGATTTGAGAAACGCCGCTGCTACGTGCGGCCTCAATAACATTCTGATGCTGAGCGACCCGCTGGCCGATTTCGCTGGAGGATATCAGCAAAACTTTTTTAACTCCGGCCAGGGCACGAGACAGCGCGGGCTGGTCGTTATAATCCGCGACCCGAACCTGTACCCCCGCGGCGGCAAGGTCGGCTACGCTATCTGGGCGCCGCACAATAGCCACTATTTCATGAGCGGGGTGGGTGGTCAGTAACTTCTGAATAACCTGGCGGCCAAGCTGGCCAGATGCACCGGTAATCGCAATCATGGAGTGTTCCTTTGAGTGATAAGCGTGGTATGGCACAATAGCAACCAAACTTTCTTTTAGTAAGTACGTACAAAAAGGTAAGTATGGAAATTCTAACAGACCCACAGACTGGCACCCTGAGCGAGCGCCTGCGTAGCGGGGATCTTTTTGCTAAAGGTTGCCCGTCGCGGGAGGTGCTCAAGCATGTCACCAGTCAATGGGGCGTGTTAATTCTGGTGGCATTGCGCGATGGCACGCTGCGTTTTAGCGAGCTTCGCCGCCGAATGGAGGGGGTAAGCGAAAAAATGCTGGCTCAAACCCTGCAATGGCTGGAGGCCGACGGTTTTGTTCACCGGCAGGTATACGCCGTAGTACCGCCGCATGTGGAGTACTCTCTGACAGAGCAGGGCCTGGAGATTAGCGGCAAAGTTATGGCGCTGGCAGACTGGATAGAGCTGAATTTAGAAACCGTGCTGGCAGCGCGCAGCCAGAAGGCTTCAGAGAAGAATCCAGATAATTAAGGCGGCACTCAGCGATAGCCGTGCCAGGCGCAATGGGCTATAACTACCAGTAAACTTGGCCAAAATTATCAGGCTACACCAATGAAAAGAGGTGCCTAATGTTACATTCAATCTGTCAGCTGGCTCGCGATGCCGGTGACGCTATTATGCAGGTCTACGAGGGCAAGCAGCCCATGGAAGCGCAGGAGAAAGCCGATCATTCTCCGGTTACCGCTGCGGATCTTGCGGCCCACCGCGTTATTCTTTCCGGCCTCCAGGCGTTAACGCCAGATATCCCGGTTCTTTCTGAAGAAGCCCCACAGTCCTGGGAAGAGCGTCAGGCATGGAAAAAATACTGGCTGGTGGACCCACTAGACGGCACCAAAGAGTTCCTAAAACGTAATAACGAGTTCACTGTTAATATTGCGCTGATTGAGGATGGCAAGCCGGTGCTGGGCGTGGTGTACGCGCCTGCCTTGCACGTGATGTACAGCGCTGCTGAAGGGAAAGCCTGGAAAGAAACCGGAGGGAATCGGACTCAAATTCAGGTCCATGATGCCCGGCCGCCGCTGGTGGTCATCAGCCGCTCGCACGTCGATGATGAGCTAAAAGAGTATTTGGAGCTTTTGGGTGAGCACCAGACCACCTCTATCGGATCTTCGCTGAAGTTTTGCCTGGTAGCCGAAGGTGAGGCTCAGCTCTATCCACGCTTTGGGCCAACCAATAGCTGGGACACCGCCGCAGGCCACGCCGTAGCGCTGGCGGCAGGTGCCCATGTTAATGACTGGCAAGGCCGCGCTCTGGATTACACCCCGCGCGAATCCTTCCTCAACCCCGGCTTTCGGGTGTCAATTTACTGATTATTAAGTAATTTGTGCAACAGGGAAATAACCTGTTGCACTTCTGCCGGGTTTAAAGCACCGTCTTTCGCGAACTGAACCCTTCCTGACTTATCTAATACCACAATAGCCGAGCTTTCCGGCTCCAGCTGCCAGACTTTGCGCGCTACGCCGTTGCTGTCGACGATGAACTGCGACCATGGGAACTGTTTCTTATTGCTCTCGATGCTGCTGTTTACAAACATCGTGGTGCCAATAATCGCGTCATCGGTGTTCACGATAGTCGTGGTCTGATAGCGGTCGTGAGGAAGTTTAGCGGCCTTGATCGCTTCAATAAGGGCAGCATTCTTCTGCTTGGCTGAGGTTCGCCCGGCAATATGTTGAATAACCCGAACTTTGCCCGGCAGCTGGGCGCTGTTCCAGGGTTTATAGCTAAAGTCGTCCTGGTTGAGGATCAGCTCGCCTTTCTCGCTGATGCCCACCGGGGCCACGCGCTGATCCTGAGTGAAGTTATGGGCCATAGCCATAACCGGCAGCATCAGCGTAAGCGCCAGAAGGGTGCGAAGGGACATATTTCACTCCTTAGTTTTTATAGGGGCAGGTGATCGGACCACTATCAGCATATGCGTAAAATGAGAGGGCGCACGCAATGATGGTGCCAGTTTGAGAGTAGTCGCACATATCAGGGCAAATTCAACTGGTTATACTGCGTTCATTAATTGTTTGAAAAGAATTCTCTGAATAAGTGTCAAACCACGGTAAATAAATTTAAGGTCGCTGGTAACCTGGCGAATATGGTCTATAGTTCAGGGGCGTTAAAATTCTGTGTCTCATTGTGTTGGCCCAACTGTGGTGCCCTGGAGACGCAGCTTAGCAGGAGATCGAGAATGAAAATTTTCCAGCGTTACAACCCACTTCAGGTGGCTAAGTACGTAAAAACCCTGTTTCGTGGACGGTTGTATATCAAGGACGTTGGCGCGTTTGAGTTTGATAAAGGCAAGATCCTTTTACCAAAAATCAAAGATAAGCAGCACTATTCCGTGATGTCTGAAGTTAACCGTCAGGTTCTGCGTTTACAGACCGAAATGATGTAATTTCAGAATCGAAGCAGTACGCATAGCGGCCCCAGGAAGGGGCCGTTGATGTTTTCAGCGTATAAAAAAACGGCCCTTTTAAGGGCCGTTTGTGTTTTAGATAAACTCACCAGCATCAGGCATCTGGTTTGGCGACCGCCGGGTCTTCCGGCAGGCGCGGCATCAGCGGCGTGGCCGACTTATCGGCAATACGCGTTACCAGCAACTGGTCGATGCGGAAGTTATCGATATCAACAACTTCAAATTTGTAGCCTGAGAACTTCACGTTGTCTGTGCGTTTTGG
Organism: Salmonella enterica subsp. enterica serovar Choleraesuis; assembly: GCA_022846635.1. Classification (GTDB taxonomy): domain Bacteria; phylum Pseudomonadota; class Gammaproteobacteria; order Enterobacterales; family Enterobacteriaceae. The sequence continues at coordinate 3,804,286 of AP025685.1, read as the reverse complement.
GATTTTACGCAGCATATACATCATGAAACCGCCGATGGTTTCATAGTTTTCCGACTGCGGAAAATCATCGATATCCAATACGCGCATCACATCTTCAATCGGCGTACCGCCTTCGACCAGCCATGAGTTCTCATCACGGGCGACAATCTGCTCTTCCATTCCCTGGCCGACCAAATCACCCATCAGCGTTGTCATTACGTCGTTAAGCGTGATGATACCCACTACCAGAGCATATTCGTTCATGATGACCGCGAAGTCTTCACCGGCAGTTTTAAAGCTTTCCAGCGCTTCTGACAGGGTCAGCGTATCCGGCACGATAAGCGTATTGCGGATATGTACACCGCTGGTCAGCGCCAGGCTCTGGTTACCCAGGACGCGATTAAGCAGCTCTTTGGAGTCAACGTAGCCTACGATGTGGTCGATGCTGTCATTACACACCAGGAATTTGGAGTGCGGATGCAGAGCGATTTTGTTCTTCAGGCTCTCTTCGTCTTCATTGAGATTGAACCAGACGATGTTTTCACGTGAAGTCATCGATGACGGCACGGTGCGCGATTCCAGTTCAAACACGTTTTCAATTAGCTCGTGTTCTTGTTTACGCAGCACCCCGGCCAGCGCACCGGCTTCTACGACCGCATAGATATCATCGGAGGTGATATCGTCTTTACGCACCATCGGAATGTTGAACAGCTTAAAGATAAGGTTCGACATACCGTTGAAGAACCAGACCAGCGGTTTGAACACCATCAGGCAGAAGCGCATGGGGTTGATGATGCGCAGAGCAACGGATTCTGGAGCAATCATACCAATGCGCTTCGGCGTCAGGTCGGCAAACAGGATAAACATCCCGGTTACCAGCGAAAACGACATTAAAAAGCTCAGTCGTTCAGAAAGCTCTGGTGACAAAAAGCGGGAGAACAGATCGTGGAATGCCGGTGAAAAAGCCGCATCACCCACAATACCGCCGAGAATGGCTACTGCGTTAAGACCAATTTGCACCACGGTGAAGAAGGTGCCTGGGTTTTCCTGTACCTCAAGAATGCGTTGAGCGTTAATGTTGCCTTCATCGGCAAGCAGTTTAAGTTTAATTTTACGAGACGCAGCCAGCGAAATCTCAGACATAGAGAAAAATGCGCTGATGCCAATAAGACAAAGTATTACTAAAATACTGTTTAACATATTTTTTCCAGCCATTCGCTGGCCGGATCCTCGGAAGGGAAGGTTGAATTATTCCTTGTGAATGTCACAGTGAAAAATAGCCGGCAAGTACCGGCCTGAATTTTCAGCAATTAGTATAGCAGCAGCGTGTGGTGAGCCGCCAGAGGGTTAATTTTGCGGGGGCAGGCAGATGCCCGTGCCGCCAAGTGCGCAATAACCATGAGGATTTTTGTGCAGGTATTGCTGATGGTCATCTTCAGCGTAGTAGAAGTTGCTGGCCGGTGAGATTTCGGTAGTAATTGTGCGCGTGTCACCCGCTGCCCGCATAGCCGCCTGGTATAGTACCCGGCTCTCCTGCGCCGCCAGCTCTTGCTCCGGCGTGAGCGGATAAATCGCCGAGCGATACTGGCTACCGCGATCGTTCCCCTGGCGCATTCCCTGAGCCGGGTCATGGTTCTCCCAAAATAGCTCCAGCAGCCGGGCGTAGCTTATTTCGTTAGGATCAAACACCACGCGTACCGCTTCGGCATGGCCGGTCATTCCGGAGCAAACCTCCTGATAGGTAGGGTTTGGCGTATAGCCGCCGCAGTAACCTGCCGCAGTGCTATAGACGCCTGGCTGGCGCCAAAACAGGCGTTCTACGCCCCAAAAGCAGCCCATGGCGAAGATAGCAACCTCCATTCCGGCTGGAACATTGGTCATCGAGTGCTCGTTTACTGCATGCAAAGTAGCTACCGGCATGGGAGTACTGCGCCCAGACAGGGCCTCTGACTCGCTTACGAGGTGAGACTTATCGAATAGTTTCACGGCGAAACCTCTTAATTTATTCTTAAATTACCCACAACCGTATGCGGATTGCCTCTAGCGGTATAAATGCAGACAATAATCACGCAAAATACGACTAGATTTAAACATAAGAATATTTGTCAGATTGTCTTTTTTTCAACCACGCATTCCTTGTGGTTGTTAATGTGAGCATGGATTTGCCCAATTTGGCATCAGACTCCAGGTTTTGGGAGAGAACGTGCGAAGAATTTGTATTATATGCCTGGCCGGGCTCGGGCTGGCTGTGGGAAATGCTGAGGCCGCCAGCGTTCGATTAAAGCTACAAGGGTTAGACGGTGAGCTGGAGAAAAACGTACGTGCACAGCTCTCTACGATAGAAAGTGATGAAGTTACCCCCGATCGTCGTTTCCAGGCGCGGGTTGATGACGCCATTCGCGAGGGGCTAAAGGCGCTCGGCTATTATGAGCCAACCATCAACTTCGATCTGAAGCCACCTCCGGCCAACGGTGGCCGCCAGGTGCTGGTGGCCAACGTAAACGCCGGGGTGCCGGTCAAAATTGGCGGTACCGATGTCATTCTACGCGGCGGAGCCCGCGACGATAAGGCCTTCCTGGCACTGTTACCGGGGCGTCCCAAGATTGGTACGGTGCTGAATCACTCTGACTACGATGGCTTTAAAAAGAGCCTGACCAGCGTCTCCCTGCGCAAAGGCTATTTCGACGGCGAATTTAAAAAAAGCCAGCTTGGCATATCGCTCGACCGCCATCAGGCATTCTGGGATATCGATTATGACAGCGGTGAGCGTTATCGCTTTGGCGGCGTGACCTTTGAAGGTTCGCAAATTCAGGACCGCTATCTGCAAAGCCTAATCCCCTGGAAGAAAGGGGATTACTACACATCCAGCCAGCTTGGGGAGCTAAACCGCCGTCTGTCTGAGACCGGCTGGTTTAAATCGGTCGTCGTGGCGCCGAAATTTAAAGGCGCGCGTGAAACCAAAGTTTTGCCGCTTGAAGGGTATGTCACGCCTAAGGCTAAAAATACAATCGAAACCGGGGCTGGTTACTCAACTGACGTCGGGCCGCGTCTGAAAGCGACCTGGAAAAAACCGTGGATTAACAGCTACGGCCATAGCCTGACCAGTAGCCTCAGCCTCTCTTCTCCCGAGCAGCAGCTTGATTTTAGCTACAAAATTCCGCTACTTAAAAACCCAATCGAGCAGTACTACACGGTTCAGGGCGGGTTTAAACGTACCGACCTTAACGATACCGAAGCCGATACCACCACGCTTGCGGTGTCGCGTAACTGGGATAGTTCCAGCGGCTGGCAGCGTGCGCTTAACCTGCGCTGGAGCCTTGACCACTTTACCCAGGGTGAGGTGTCCAACACCACCATGCTGCTCTATCCAGGCGTTAGCGTCAGCCGCACCCGTTCGCGCGGCGGTCTGATGCCAACCTGGGGTGACTCTCAGCGCTATTCGGTCGATGTATCGAACACGACCTGGGGCTCAGACGTTAACTTCGCCGTTATGCAGGCACAAAACGTCTGGATCCGGACTCTGGCCCAGCGTCATCGTTTCGTCGTGCGCGGCAACGTTGGCTGGATTGAGACCAGCGACTTCGAAAAAGTCCCGCCTGACCTGCGCTTCTTCGCCGGGGGCGACCGTAGCATTCGTGGCTATAAATACAAATCCATCTCCCCGGAAGACAGCGAAGGTAAGCTGACTGGTGCTTCCAAAATGGCGACCGGCTCGCTGGAGTACCAATACAACGTGACGGGCAAATGGTGGGGCGCCACTTTTGTCGATAGCGGCGAAGCGGTGAATGATATCAAACGCAGTAACGTTAAAACCGGTGCCGGGGTGGGCGTTCGCTGGCAGTCGCCGGTTGGCCCAATCAAATTTGATATTGCAGCACCGGTGGACGATAAGGATGAACACGGCGTGCAGTTCTACATCGGACTGGGGCCAGAATTATGAGTCGTTTAACTAAAATTATTCTGATTTCCGTGCTGGTGGTGATTCTGGTCGTCATCGGCGGTTTGGGCTTTTTGATTGGCACCACCAGCGGCCTGCATCTGCTGTTTAACGCTGCAAACCGTTGGGTGCCTGGTTTATCAATCGGTCAGGTAACCGGTGGCTGGCGCGATCTTACGCTGAGCAATGTGAGTTACGCCCAGCCTGGCGTCAATGTGCAGGCCGGGCGTCTGCATTTGGCGGTGAAGCTGGCCTGCCTGCGCGATAGCAGCCTGTGCGTAAACGACCTGGCGTTGAGCGACGTGAATGTGGTTATCGACAGCAAGAAGATGCCACCTTCGGCCGCTGCTCCGGCGGAAGAGGATGATACTCCGTTGGATCTCAGCACGCCGTATCCGATAACGCTGTCGCGAGTGGCGTTAAACAATATCAGTATCAAAATTGACGATACCCGGATTTCTCTGCTGGACTTTACCTCTGGCGTGACCTGGCAGCAGCGCGACCTGACGGTGACGCCAACCCGGTTAAATGGCCTGCTAATCGCCCTGCCGAAGGCGGCTGAAGTGGCGAAAGAGCAGGTCGTCGAGCCGAAGATTGAGAAGCCAAAAGCCGACGAGCCGCCGCTGGGTGAGACCCTTAAGGAGCTGTTCTCGAAACCGGTGCTGCCAGAAATGACGGATGTCCATCTGCCGCTCAATCTTAATATTCAGGATTTCCAGGCCAGCTCTTTACGCCTGACCGGCGATACCGATGTGCTGGTCAGCAAAATGAAGCTTAAAGTCAGCAGCACTGAAGGGCAGACTCGGATCGATACTCTGGATATTGATTCGAACCAGGGCACGCTCAATGCCACCGGTAGCGCTCAGTTGCAGAATAACTGGCCGGTAGATCTCACGCTAAACGGTACGCTCAATGTCGAGCCGCTGAAGGGCGAGAAAATCAAAATCAAGCTGGGCGGCGCGCTGCGCGAGCAGCTGGAGTTGGGGGTGAATCTGTCCGGCCCGGCCGATGTTAATGTCCGGGCGCAAACCCGGCTGGCGGAAGCCGGTTTGCCGTTAAACCTGGAAGTCACCAGCCCTCGTCTGGCCTGGCCGCTTACCGGCGCTGCGCAGTATCAGATGGATGATCTGAAGCTGAAAATGACCGGCAAAATGACCGACTACGCGCTGTCCATGCGCACGGCGGTTAAGGGAGAAGGCGTTCCTCCGGCCACTATCACGCTGGATGCTAAAGGCACGGAGCAGGGGGTTAACCTCGACAAGCTGAGCGTTGCCGCACTGCAAGGGACCGTCGACCTCAAAGCGTTGCTGGACTGGCAGAAAGCCATTAGCTGGCGCGGCGAGCTGGCGCTTAATGGTATTAACACCGCGCGCCAGTATCCAGACTGGCCGGCGAAGCTGGATGGTAACGTCAGCCTGCGCGGCAGCCTGTATGGTGGCAGCTGGCAGCTGGAAGTCCCGCAAATTAAGCTCGACGGCAATGTGAAACAAAATGCGGTGAAAGTAGACGGTAGCCTGAAAGGCAACAGCTACATGCAGTGGAATATTCCAGGGCTACACGTGGCGCTGGGTCGCAATAAAGCCGATATCAAAGGCGAGTTGGGGGTGAAGACTCTCAACCTGGACGCCAACATCGATGCGCCTAATCTTGATAACGCGTTGCCGGGGCTTGGCGGTACCGCGAAAGGCATTATTCAGGTGCGTGGTGATGTGAAAGCGCCGCAGCTGCTGGCTGATGTTACTGCCAACGGTCTCCGCTGGCAGGATCTGCGGGTGGCTCAGGTGCTGCTGAAAGGTAAGGTCACTTCCAGCGATCAGATTTCCGGTAACCTGAATCTCAACGTAGACCGCATTAGTCAGCCGGGGCTGGATATTCGTAAAGTCGCGATGGATGCCGAAGGTAATGAAAAGGCACATCATCTGACGCTACGCATTGATGGTGAACCGGTTGCCGGACAGCTTCAGCTGGCCGGGAGTTTTGACCGCAAGCAAGAGCGCTGGAAAGGTGAACTGAGCAATACTCGCTTTACTACGCCGGTAGGTCCGCTCAGCCTTAGCCGTTCGATTGCGCTCGATTACCGGGCGACTGAGCAGCGTATCACCATCGGGCCGCACTGCTGGACGAACCCGAATGCTGAGCTGTGCGTGCCGCAGGCTATCGACGCCGGGGCAACCGGTCACGGCAAAATCAATCTCAACCGCTTCGATCTTGCAATGTTAAAACCCTTCCTGCCGCCGGAAACTCAGGCCAGCGGGGTATTTAGCGGTAATGCCGACGTTAGCTGGGATACCACTAAACCGGGTCTTCCGCAGGGCAAAGTCACCCTCGACGGACGCGGCGTGAAAGTGGTGCAGAATGTTAACGGCAGCGCGCTGCCTGTGGCCTTCAGCACGCTGAAACTGGATGCCGAGCTGCAACATAACCAGGCCAAAGCGGGCTGGATGATGCGCCTGGTGGATAACGGTGAATTCGCCGGTCAGGTGCAGGTTTCCGATCCGATGGGTGCTCGTGGTCTGTCTGGCGACGTTAATATCCGCAACTTCTCGCTGGCGATGGCGAATGCCATTTTCTCGCGCGGGGAGAAAGCGGCCGGGATGCTTAACGCGAATCTACGGCTGGCGGGCAACGCCGAACGTCCACAGCTGTTTGGTCAGCTTAAGCTGAGCGGGCTGGATGTTGATGCCAACTTTATGCCGTTTGATATGCAGCCTAGCGAACTGAACGTAGCGTTCAACGGAATGAGTTCGCGCATGCAAGGCGAGGTGCGCACTAAACAGGGGCAGATTAGTCTCAGCGGAGATGCCGACTGGAGCCAGCTTGATAACTGGCGGGCGAAAATTGCGGCTACCGGCAACAAGGTGCGAATCACCGTACCACCGATGGTTCGCCTCGATGTTTCGCCGGATGTGGTGTTTGAAGCGTCGCCGAGTGCATTTGTCCTCAACGGTCGGGTCGATATTCCATGGGCGCGTATTCTGGTGAAAGACCTGCCGGAAAGTGCGGTTGGGGTATCCAGCGATGAAGTGATGCTTGATAAAAATCTGCAACCGGTAGAAAAACAGAGTGCCGGTATACCAATCAACAGCAACCTGGTTATTCATGTTGGTGATAACGTGCGGATTGATGCTTTCGGTCTGAAAGCTCGCTTGAACGGTGACCTCAACGTGGCGCAGGATAAACACGGTCTGGGCCTTAATGGCCAGATTAATATCCCGCAAGGGCGCTTCCACGCTTACGGTCAGGATCTGGTGGTGCGTAAGGGCGAGCTGCTATTCTCAGGCCCACCGGACCAGCCGCTGCTCAATATCGAGGCGATTCGTAACCCGGAGGCCACGGAAGATAATGTAACGGCCGGTGTGCGGGTAACGGGCTCTGCCGATGAGCCGAAAGTTGAAGTGTTCTCCGACCCGGCAATGTCGCAGCAGGAAGCGCTTTCTTACCTGTTGCGGGGCCAGGGTTTAAACAGCGGAGATAGCGATAGTGCCGCAATGACTTCTATGCTTATTGGTATGGGGGTTGCACAAAGTGGTCAGGTTGTGGGTAAAATCGGCGAGACATTCGGCGTAAGCAATCTGGCGTTAGACACCCAGGGGGTCGGTGACTCCTCGCAAGTGGTGGTCAGCGGCTATGTACTGCCGGGTCTGCAAGTAAAATACGGAGTGGGGATTTTTGACTCACTGGCGACGCTTACATTGCGTTATCGCCTGATGCCCAAACTCTATTTGGAAGCGGTGTCTGGTCTGGACCAGGCGCTTGATCTGCTCTATCAGTTTGAGTTTTAGCAATGCGAATATTCGTTTACGGCAGTTTACGGCGCGAGCAAGGTAATAGTCACTGGATGACTAACGCCCAGCTATTGGGGGCATTTAGCATTGACGATTACCAGCTCTATGACCTGGGGCACTACCCCGGGGCAGTGCCGGGCCCAGGCAGCGTGTATGGCGAGGTTTATCGCATCGATGCCAGTACCCTGACTGAGCTTGATGCGTTACGCACCAAGGGTGGAGAATATTCCAGGCACTTAATTCAGACTCCTTACGGGAGTGCCTGGATGTACGTATACCAAAGGTCGGTCGCTGGAAGAACGATGATAACCAGCGGGAACTGGACCGAGCGCTAACAATCTGTACCTACCTGAAAAGCCACTCGTAAGAGTGGCTTTTTTCATGGGCTGCTGCCGAGTGGGAGGCGACCCGGACTTTATTTGCTTCAGCGCATCCTGGGCTACGGCCATAAAAAAACCACTCCTGAGAGTGGTTTTATCAAGCAACACCGAATGCGGCCAGAGGCCACCGGGGCTTATTTTTTAGCGCGCTCGAAAGAAGCAACGATTTCAGCTTTAGCCGCTTCAGCGTTGTCCCAGCCGTCAACTTTAACCCATTTGCCTGCTTCGAGGTCTTTGTAGTGCTCGAAGAAGTGAGTGATCTGCGCTTTCAGCAGTTCTGGTAGGTCGTTCACATCTTTAATGTGATCGTACTCTTTGCTCAGTTTGGTGTGCGGTACCGCAACCAGTTTAGCGTCTTCGCCAGACTCGTCGGTCATTTTCAGCACGCCAACCGGACGGCAGCGAATCACGGAACCTGGCTGCAGTGGGTATGGAGTTGGGACCAGTACGTCAACCGGGTCGCCGTCCAGAGACAGAGTGTGGTTGATGTAGCCGTAGTTGCATGGATAGAACATCGCAGTTGACATGAAACGGTCAACGAACAGCGCGCCGCTCTCTTTATCAACTTCGTATTTGATAGGATCCGCGTTTGCTGGGATCTCGATAACAACGTAGATGTCTTCCGGCAGATCTTTGCCGGCAGGGACGTTGAGTAAGCTCATGGCTGTTTCCTTTAACTGGATGGCAAACAAGTGCCCGGTATTATAGCTAACTGAAACAGAAAGTCGTGGATTGTTTTTGGGCCGCTAGCCGCGCGGGGCTTGCGCTCTTAGGTGCTTTTCCCGCGGTGAAAGAGGTTCTCTGAGTCAGAAGATAAAGCCATTCTCACCGCATGGTTATATTGGCGTATTTGTTGGTCTCAGGCGATGTTGTTATTTGCGTCATGGGTATATTTAGTGCGGTAATTTTTGCGGATATGCGGGAAAATTAATTAGAAATATCGCCGCTTTTTTCAGGCATCGCTGAAGTTTTTTGAATATCGGTCTAAAACCGTTTTTCCAGGGGCGAAGCGCTTTCATTTAATTTCGGTATGTGACTATCACGGTTAATGTGATTAGTTAACTCTCAGATGGCAAAAGTAATTATGAGCATTCGCTCAATGCTTGTCGTTTTACCCACCAACCGGTTATTACGGGCGTTTGCGCGTTATTGTCCTTCAGGGCTTTGATGTCAGAACTTAAAAGCGCCAAATACGTTTATATATATTCCTAATATCACTCTTTTTTCCGTCTGGAACGGCTCTTCTGTAGAGGGCAAAAACAGACGCTTCCCGCTCAAAAAGCATGCGATAAAAGTTAATTGCGGTTTGGCCTGTGCTGGCTTGAGGTTGGCGCTACACATAGGTAGAAACGTAGGACTGGTATCGCGGCAAGGATAGCTGCTCAACAAATCCTGTGGGTGATGAATCTCTGGGCTTAAAACAATAATGGTGATTTGCTTGTCGCCCAATTCTGTTACTGCCCGTATTCACTTCCTTTTCGCGGTAGGAATTAATTAAGACCATGAGAGGAAGGATTTATGTGGAAGCGCGTATTACTTGCTACAGCTATTGTCGCTGCAACAACCAGTCTGGCGCAAGCCGCCCCCCTCACCGTCGGTTTCTCCCAGGTTGCTATCGAGTCTGAATCCGGATGGCGCGCCGCTGAAACTTCCGTTGCTAAAAGTGAAGCGAAAAAACGCGGTATTGCTCTTGAGGTAACCGATGGACATATGCGCCAGGAAAATCAGATAACTGCTATCCGCGGATTTATTAGCCGCGGAGTCGATGCCATATTTATTGCGCCGGTAGTAGCCACCGGCTGGGAACCGGTTTTAAGGGAGGCTAAGCGGGCCAGGATACCGGTATTCCTGCTCGATCGATCCATCGATGTTAAAGACCGCTCGCTATATATGACGACTATCACCGCCGATAACGTTCTGGAAGGCAAAATGCTGGGGGACTGGCTGGTTAAAACGCTAAATGGCCGTGAGTGTCTGGCTCTGGAGATTCAGGGTACAGAAGGCTCCAGCGTCGTGATTGACCGTCATCGTGGGTTTGCCGATGCCATCAGCGATGCTCCTAATATTAAGATGATTGGCACCTATTACAGCGACTTTACCCGTGAAGGTGGCAGGCAGGTGATGGAAAACTTCCTGAAGACTGGCGATGGCTCTAAAGATCTGTGCATGCTCTATTCTCACAACGACGATATGGCAATTGGCGCTATTCAGGCAATGAAAGAGGCTGGGCTGAAACCTGGTAAAGAGATCCTGGTGGGATCGATTGATGGCGTACCGGACATCTACCGGGCAATGCTGAAAGGCGAAGCCAATGCCACCGTTGAGCTAACGCCAAATATGGCAGGTCCCGCGTTTGATGCTTTGGAAAAACTGAAAAAAGACGGCGCCCGTCCGCCTAAACTAACGATTACTGAATCAACGCTCCATGAGCCGAATACCGCCCAGGCTGTACTCGACCAGAAGCAGAAGATGGGGTACTAATCCCGCTTAATCGTCAGATAAAAAACGGTGCCTTAATCTGGCACCGTTTTTTTTGTCCGCTTTAAACGGTCTCTAATAGCGTAGCGGTAGTTTTCATTACTCTTGCGGCGCGTCAGGATACTCACGGATGAAACGTTCTACATCGTCCACCATCTGAGTTGTGCCAACGAAAAGCGGGCGGCGCTGGTGCAGAGTATCGGGAATAATATCCAGGATCCGCTGGCTACCATCGCTGGCTTTGCCACCGGCCTGCTCGGCCAGGAACGCCATTGGATTGCACTCATAGAGCAGGCGCAGCTTGCCTTCAGGATGGCTGGCGGTGCTTGGATAGAGATAAATCCCGCCTTTCAGCAGGTTGCGGTGGAAGTCAGCAACCAGAGAACCGATATAGCGTGAGGTGTAAGGGCGCTGGCTGGCCTTGTCAGCTTCCTGGCAGTACTTAATGTACTTTTTAACACCCTGAGGGAAGCGGATGTAGTTACCTTCGTTAATGGAGTAGATATTACCTTTTTCCGGGAAGGTCATGCGTTCCTGGCTCAGGCAGAATACGCCGAGCGATGGATCATAGGTGAAGGCATGCACGCCGTAGCCGGTGGTGTAAACCAGCATGGTGGAAGAACCGTAAACCACATAACCTGCCGCGACCTGCTGGTTGCCAGGCTGGAGGAAGTCCTCCAGCGTTACCGGCGTACCGGTTGGAGTAATGCGGCGATAAATCGAGAAAATAGTGCCAACAGAAACGTTAACGTCGATATTAGAGGAGCCGTCCAGCGGGTCCATCAATACGACGTATTTGGCGTGTTCCGCGCCTTCAAACACGACAATCTCATCTTCTTCTTCCGAAGCAATCCCTGCGACGATGCCGCGTGCCTTGAGGGCGGCCTTCAGCTTTTCGTTAGCGAACAGGTCGAGTTTTTGCTGCACCTCGCCCTGTACGTTCTCAGCGCCGCTGGCACCGAGAATATCGACCAGCCCCGCCTTATTGATATCACGATGGATAATCTTGGCACCCAGTTTTATTGCCGAGAGCAGAGCAGTCAGCTCCCCTGTGGCCTGGGAGAAACCATGCTGCTTTTCGACAATAAACTCACCTAACGTTTTCATGACGCGTTCCCTGAAGTGGAATGAAATAAAACGACGGCTAATAGTAACAAGTTTTTGACGGTCTGCGCTTAGGTGAATCGCGCCAGCCGGGATCAGAAAAAAGCGAATTCCTGTTACCAGCCGCCTGACATACGGGTAGAATGTGCGCCGGATATTTAAGGATGGTGATTATGCGGATTCATATTCTGGGAGTTTGCGGCACATTTATGGGCGGTCTGGCGATGCTGGCCCGTTCACTGGGCCATGAGGTAACCGGTAGCGATGCTAACGTTTATCCGCCCATGAGTACTCTTCTGGCCGATCAGGGCATCGAGGTCATTTCAGGTTACGACCCGTCTCAGCTGGATATAGAGCCGGATATTGTCATCATCGGTAATGCGATGACGCGCGGCAACCCATGCGTGGAAGCGGTGCTGGAGCGAGGCATTAACTATATGTCCGGCCCGCAGTGGCTGCATGACTTCGTACTGCGTGACCGTTGGGTGCTGGCCGTTGCCGGGACCCACGGTAAAACCACAACTGCGGGTATGGCAACCTGGATCCTGGAGGCCTGCGGCTACAAGCCAGGGTTTGTCATCGGCGGTGTTCCGGGCAACTTCGACGTTTCCGCTCGCCTTGGCGATAGCCCGTTCTTCGTTATTGAAGCTGATGAATATGACTGTGCGTTCTTCGACAAGCGCTCTAAGTTCGTTCATTACTGCCCGCGTACGCTGATCCTCAACAACCTTGAGTTCGATCATGCGGATATCTTCGATGACCTGAAAGCGATTCAAAAACAGTTCCACCACCTGGTACGTATCGTTCCGGGCAAAGGGCGCATCATCCTGCCGGAAAGCGACGTGAACCTGAAACAGGTTATGGCGATGGGCTGCTGGAGCGAACAGGAGCTGACCGGTGAGCAGGGCCATTGGCAGGCGAAAAAGCTAAATGCCGATGCTTCCAGCTGGGAAGTTCTGCTGGACGGCGAACGCGTTGGCGAAGTGCACTGGCAGCTGGTCGGCGAGCACAACATGAACAACGGCCTGATGGCAATTGCTGCCGCTCGCCACGTTGGCGTGCTGCCGCACGATGCGGCCGAAGCGCTGGGCAGCTTTATCAACGCCCGTCGTCGTCTGGAAGTGCGCGGTGAAGCCAATGGCGTAACCGTATATGACGACTTCGCCCACCACCCAACCGCTATTCTGGCAACGCTTGCCGCGCTGCGCAGTAAAGTGGGCGGTACCGCACGCATTCTCGCCGTGCTGGAACCGCGCTCTAACACCATGAAAATGGGCATTAGCAAAGACGATCTTGCGCCATCCTTAGGGCGTGCCGACGAAGTATTCCTGTTCCAGCCGCAGCATATTCCATGGCAGGTTTCAGAAGTGGCTGACGCCTGCGTCCAGCCTGCACACTGGAGTGCGGACGTTGATACTCTGGTCGAGATGGTGAGTAAAACGGCTCAGCCGGGTGACACCATTCTGGTGATGAGTAATGGCGGTTTCGGCGGCATTCACCAGAAGCTGTTAGACGCACTGGCGAAGAAAGCGGAGCTGGCTGCTCAGCAATAATCGCAGCAGATAGACCGTTATTGAAAAAGCCGGAAATGTGCACCATTTCCGGCTTTTTTTATGCTGAATTAGGCCTGATTCAGTCGTTAGGTACGGGGCGGCAGCCCGGCGAGAATGCGCTGAGCTTCATCGGCGTTAAGCGGATAATTAAAAAACTGCCGATAGAAATCCCGGGTGCGGGCGCTGATATCGATATCTTTAAACAGCTCCGGATGCAGCCGGGTAGCGGCCCACTGAATTTGCAGGGCGCTTTCGACGCCGTAGCGATCCCATGGGAATACGCCTGCCGGATTGGCCCATACTTTGCCATTTTTCACGGCGGGCAGGCTGGCGAACAGCTCACCGTAGCGAGAGCTCGCAAGCGTACCGCAACCTGAGCCGAGAATAATAATGTCCGGCTGCCAGGAGAGTATCAGCTCCGGTGAAACCTCTTTCATATTCCCTTTCACACTGCCTGCGGCATTGCGGCCCCCGGCCAGCTTAATCCAGCTGTCGATAAGCGTACCGCTGCCATCGACCTTAAGCGGATTAAGCGACTGGATATGCAGCACGCTAGGGCGCTGCTGAATGCTCAGATGCGCTGTCCGCGCGCTGAGCGTGGTCACCTGCTGGTCCAGATAATGGTTGTAAGCCGCGGCGCGCGCCTTTGCCTCGGGCGTTCCCAATACCTGGGCGGTAAGATTGAGCGCCTTCTGCATGGAGGGGAAGTCGTTAAAGCTGATTTCCACCGTGGGAATAGTCGCCTGGCGGTAGCTCGCCGCATCCGGATTCCCCTTCGCGACAAACATCACATCAGTACCGCGCGCCAGCAGCTCTTCGCTATTGAAAGTGGTGCCGTGCGCCAGCAACGCTTTATTCAGCGAAGGCTGAACCCGAAACATCCACGGATGATCCGCCGGACGATCGGCAGTGGCGGTTATTTGGTTCCCGGCACCCAGAGCCATCAACAGCGTCGGGTGTGCGAACCAGCCATCGGCAATATGCGTCACTTTATCCGGTAACTGAATTTGGTTTCCGGCATCATCCATAATCTGGCGGGCGGCCTGGGCCGGCCCGCACAGCAACAGGAATATTCCTGCCAGCGCGCGATAGTTCATGGTGACTCCTTAGAAATCCATCGTCATTGATAGCTGGGCTTCACGCGGTGCCCCTAACTGAGCGCTGGCATACCCGGCTCCGGTGTAACCTGTCAGCGCGCCTGGTACGATGTTGTTCCAGTAATGGCGGTTGGTCACGTTGGTAATATCCAGCCGGAAGGTGGTGTTATTGCCAAATAGTTTGGTGCGATAGTTACTGCCGAGATCCAGGGTTGTATAGCTCCCAACCCAGCCTTGATTAGTATTATCCGTGGCGCGTCGCCCGACGTAGCGAACGTTGGCATCGACATCTACGTCTGGCAGTTGCGGCAGGGTGTAGACCGCCAGCATATTGGCCGTCACCCGAGGCAAACCAACCACCCGTTTGTCGCTGGTTTCTGGCGAAGCGGTGCCGTGCAGCCTGGCGTCGAGGAAGGTGACGCCGCCAAATAGGCGCAGGTTGCTGGTGGCATAGCCATCGGCCATCAGTTCCAGCCCGCGGTTGCGCTGCTTACCATCCTGGCTGAACTCGCCGTTCTCTTGAACCCAGGCAAACGGGCGTTTTGCTTCGAACAGCGCGGCGGATAAGACTAAATCATTGGTGACCGCCCACTTACTGCCGACTTCAATCTGACGGCTGCGATAGGGGTTAATCACCTCACCGGCATTTTTAGCGCCAGCCGGAGCGGTATCGCCCTGTTGCAGGCTATCGGCCCAGGTGGTGTACAGCGTCAGGCTTTCCACCGGTTTGAACATCAGGCTGGCGGAGCCGCTTAAGCCATGGTCATTCGAGGTGCTGGTGCGCGCACTGGCCTTGTTGTAGTTGCTGACGTGAAGCTGGTTCTGGCTGCCGGAGAGCAGCAGGCTCCACTGCGGTGAGAAGGTCAGCGTATCGCTTACCAAAAACGAAGTCTGAGTAGTGGTGGCCGAATGATAACGGTGATAAAAGTCCGGATAATCTGGCCGCGGCAGATGCTGGGAATGCCACAAATTCCCCTGGCCCATTGGCATAGACGCCCCAGCGACCGGGTTAAAGTTTTTCCACGAGAAACCCCGAAAACCAAAGGTAAGATCGTGGTGAATCGTGCCGGTATCCACACCGCCGGTCAGGTTGGCCATATAACTGGTAATCGTGAAACGGCTGGCCGCTGAGTTGGCTGTCACCGCATTGTAATCGCCGCGGTTATTAATCAGCGTGTTAGTCACGGTGGTCGACTCGCGATCGGCAATCTGGCGCAAGACGCCAAGATCTAACAGCCAGTTACCGTCAAAGTCATGCTTCAGATGGGCAACCGCGGTACTGGTATGGTCGTCATTACCGGCATATTTTTCGCCGTAATTATCATTACGTGGGTTGAGCGGGTGGGGGAACTTCATCCCTTTTGCCAGGGCGATATTCCCCGGCAGCCCGCGATCGTAATAGTGATACCAGCTAAAGTTGGTCTCCAGCACGGTCTTATCAGTCAGCTGAAAGTCCAGCCCCAGCCCGGCATACTGGCGGCGCACGTGGCTCCCGTGGGTGTAGCCATGACCATCTTCATCCAGCAGATTAAGGCGATATTTAACCCGGTCGCCGCTATCGATAGGGCCACTCAAGTCTAGCGAACCCATAGGGCCGGAGGCGGTGCCCGCGCCAACGGTGACCCGATGCAGGGGAGTATCCGTAGGGCGTTTCGATACCAGGTTAAACAGCCCGGCGGGGTTTGCCGGGCCATAAAGCCCACCGGCCAGTCCGTTTACCACGTCTACCTGCTGGAACTGTTCAGCCGGGTACTCGGTGGTTGAAACCACATTCAGGCCGTCGATAAGACTATTTTGTACCACGCTGCCCTGCATTCCCCGGCTCTGCGGGCGTACGCCATCGCCTTGTACCGAAGGCATATAGCGCAAGACGTCTTTCAGGCTTTTCAGCTGCTGATTGCGGATAAGCGGCGCGCTCATGCTTGTCACCGACCATGGCACATCGGTAATTGAGCGGGTTCCCAAATTACCTAATGTGGTCTGTTTTTCGGCGGCAGGAGTGTCTTCTGAGGCGACCTGCGGTGCATCTGGCGTAGCGCTTACGACCATGGTGTCTTCTGCGTGAATAACGGGGGAGCAGCCTAACAAAGCCAGTGCAACCCACCCGGCGACCGGACGGGGTTTAAACCAGGAATTAGTCATGATAAACGGTGCAGTTAACGAAAAAACTGACGCAGCAACGGCCACGCCGCTTTGAGTAACAGAAGAATTTCTAATGATTATGACGGAAGGGTAACATACACGTTATGTATTACAATATATAGCGATGTTTTTCTAACGAGTTCAGAGGGAGTATTGGCTCCCTCTCTTTTTAGGTAGTTATTTTCGCAGCGGCTGTGCGGAGCGCCTTGCCGCCACTACACAGCCTGCCACCAGAAAAGCGGTGATTAACAACGAGCTGCCTACTGGTTCATGTAGTATTCCTGCGGCGAGTAGCAGGCCGAAAAAAGGCTGAAGTAACTGAAGCTGGCCAATACTGGCGATGCCGCCGAGTGCCAGGCCCCGATACCAGAAAACAAACCCCAGCAGCATGCTAAAGACGGAAACATAACCAAGGCTTAACCAGCCGCCGGGCGTGACGGTGTTAAAAGAGCCGGGTACGGTAAAAAGTGCGATAGCCGCCAGCGCTGGGAAGGCTAGCAACAGCGCCCATGAGATAACCTGCCAGCCCCCAAGCCGCCGGGTGAGAATGGCACCTTCGGCATAACCTGCTCCGCACAATATAACGGCGGCAACCATAGCAGCATCGCCTTGCAGATCTCCGGCGGAACTATGGATCAGTGCGAAGCCCGCAACGCAGGCGGCACCCGCCAGTGCGAACAGCCAGAAGGCCCATGGCAATCGCTCTTTGGCGCGCAATACGCCAAATGCTGCGGTTGCGAGCGGTAACAGGCCGATAAATATGAGTGAGCGTCCGGCGCTAATGCTTTCCAGCGCGAGGGCGCTGAGCAGAGGAAAGCCTATCACCACGCCAAATGCTACTGCCACCAGCGGTAAAATATCCCGGCGGCGTGGCAAAGGCTGACGCCAGATAGCTAGTAATATAAGCGCTAGCACCGCCGCTAAGGCGCCGCGCGCTGCCGTTAGAAAAATCGGTGAAAAGTCGGCTATTGCCAGGCGAGTAGCCGGCAGAGACCCGCTAAAAATAATCACACCCGCCAGGCCGCTGCCCCATCCTTTTGACGCTGTTTTCATCGATATTGCTCCCCAATATTTTGATTATGGTTCACAAATTAATCGCGGCCGGCAGACTCCAACAGATACAGTTAGCGGCTATTATGACAAGCTGTACTAATACAATTACCCATACAGTTGGTTTGCCATGCCATCAGTTAAAACGTCCCGAACGGCGGCGCTGGCCGATGCTATTCGTCAGCAAATTTTAAATGGCCGGTTACCTGAAGGAGCACGCCTGCCGTCGATTCGCCTTAGCGCGAAACAACACGCAGTGGCTCCATCTACCGCGGTGGAGGCCTACGACAGGCTGGTGGCCGAAGGGCTATTAATCTCGAGGCGAGGTTCGGGGTTTTATGTGGCGCGCAGTCGGCCGGCGGCACGGTTAATTTCAGAAACTCGCGCTGAGGGACTGCCGGACGATCCGCTTTGGGTTTCTCATCAGGCACTGGAATCCTCTTTAGCGGCAATGGATGAGTCATCACAATTGTTGAGTGCGGGCAGCGGCTGGCTACCGTTTGACTGGCTACCGCAGGCGGCGCTGGCGAAAAGTCTGCGCGCGGTGACCCGTCAAAATGAATCGCTGTTATGCAGTTATAGCGGCTCTCGCGGCTCGCAGGCGTTGCGTGAATATTTGCAGGGGCGGCTGGGGCAGGAGGGGATTCAAACCGATATCCGACAAATAATGCTTACCAGCTCCGGCACCCAGGCGTTGGATCTGGTTTGTCGGTTGCTGCTATGTCCGGGCGATACGGTACTGGTTGATGACCCTTGCTATTTCAATTTTCGGGCGCTGCTTTCGGTTCATCGGGTCACGGTGGTTGGCGTGCCCTATACCCCAGACGGCCCGGATAGCGAGCGCTTTGAACAGCTGGTGAACCAGCTCTCACCCCGGATGTATATCACCAATTCAGGGCTGCATAATCCGACCGGTGCGATGCTGAGCCATCAGACGGCATTTAAGGTACTGAGCGTTGCCAATGTCCGGCAAATGATTGTGGTGGAGGATGACATATTTGCCGACTTCTGCCCGGAGCCGGGGGCCAGCCTGGCACAGCTGGATGGCCTTGAGAATGTAATTCGAATCGGCAGTTTTTCGAAGACGCTTTCCGCCTCGCTGCGCTGTGGCTATATCGCCGCCCCGTCGCACTGGGCAGACAGGTTGCTTGATTTACAAATCGCCACTCAGTTTGGGGGGCCGGGCTTGCTAATCAGCGAAGCGATTGCAGGGTTATTAACCGGGGGCAGCTACCGAAAATATCTGGACGATATTCGCCGTCGCCTTGACCGGTTGCGGCCACAGGTTGTCATCCGGCTACAGGCGCTGGGATTTGAGCCGTGGCTGGTGCCAGGCGGCGGATTTAATCTGTGGTGTCGAATGCCGGAAGGTATAGATGCCGTTCGGCTGGCGCAGATTGCGCGTGAACACCGGCTGATGCTGGCGCCGGGTGGTGTATTCAGCGTTTCCCGATCCACTCAGCAGTTTATGCGTTTTAACATCGCGCACTTACATAATCCGCAGGTTTTTGCGGCGCTCGAGCAGGGGATAAAAAGCTATCGGGCAGCCGCAGATTGAGCGGCTGCCGGGACGAGGATTAGTCGTCGGCTTCGGCCAGCTCACGCAGATACTGGAAGATCTGGCGCGCTGATTTTGGCGGCTTGTTAGCTTCTTTCTCTTTGCGGGCGTTGCGAATTAGCGAACGCAGCTGCTGGCGATCGGCCTGCGGCCAGAGTTTGAGAACGTCAGGTACCGCGTCGTCGCCTTCAACAATCAGACGGTCACGCAGTTGCTCCAGTTTATGGAACAGGCTGACCTGCTGGTTGTGGCGGTTTTTAAGCTTATCCAGCGCCTGGCGGATTGGCTCGACATCCCGGCTACGCAGGATTTTACCAATCAGCTGCATCTGGCGGCGGCGGCCTTCCATTTTGATACGCTGCGCCAGTTCGATGGCGTCACGCAGTTCTTCATCCAGTGGGATTTTGTCGAGGGCATTTTTGCCCAGATCGACCAGCTCGGCACCCAGGCGTTTTAGCTCCTCGGCATCGCGCTTAATTTCGCTTTTACTGACCCAGATAATCTCATCGTCGTCGTCTTCCTGGTTATCCGGGACATCGTCGAGCCAGTCTTCGGGCTGCTTGGTCATTTCAGGCTCCTTAAAAAAAGAGGCACATACTACCAGTTAAGGCGCGGACTGCGAAATGGTTCTCTGTTAGACTTCTTGCAAGATCCCCCTACATTATGGCATTCGCGATGAAAGTAATCACACAAGTTGCTCAACAGCGCACAGCGCTTGAACAGGCCGTGGCCCAGGCGCTGGAATTAGCCGCCACAAAAGCGGACGGCGCGGAAGTAGCGGTGAGTAAAACGACCGGTATCGGCGTTAGCACCCGCTATGGTGAGGTGGAAAACGTTGAATTCAATAGCGATGGTGCGCTCGGCATCACCGTATATCATCAAAATCGCAAAGGCAGCGCCTCCTCGACTGATCTGAGCCCGGATGCGATTGCCCGCACCGTGCAGGCGGCGCTGGATATTGCCCGCTACACCTCGCCAGACCCATGCGCGGGCGTGGCCGATAAAGAACTGCTGGCATTCCAGGCCCCGGATCTCGACCTGTTCCATCCGGCGGAAGTTACCCCGGATCAGGGCATTGAGCTGGCGGCACGCGCCGAGCAGGCGGCCCTTAGCGCCGATAAACGTATCACTAATACTGAAGGCGGTAGCTTTAACAGCCACTACGGCATTCGGGTATTTGGCAATAGCTACGGCATGCTGCAAAGCTACTGCTCATCGCGCCACTCTCTGTCTAGCTGCGTTATCGGTGAAGATAATGGCAGCATGGAGCGTGATTACGCTTACACCATTGGCCGGGCGCTGGAAGATCTGCAAAGCCCGGAATGGGTGGGGGCCGAAACCGCGCGTCGTACTTTGTCTCGCCTGGCTCCGCGCAAGCTTTCTACCATGAAAGCGCCGGTTATCTTTGCCAATGAAGTGGCGACCGGGCTGTTCGGCCATCTGGTTGGCGCTATCAGCGGTGGCGCGGTATACCGCAAATCCACTTTCCTGCTGGATGCGCTGGGAACCCAGATCCTGCCGGAATGGCTGACTATTGAAGAACGGCCACATCTGCTGAAAGGGCTGGCTTCTTCGCCATTCGATAGCGAAGGCGTGGCAACCCATAACCGGGAAATTATTAAAGACGGCGTATTGCAGCAGTGGCTGCTGACAAACTATTCGGCGCGCAAGCTGGGGCTTAAGAGCACCGGGCATGCGGGCGGTATCCATAACTGGCGTATTGCCGGGCAGGGCAAAGATTTTGCCGCGCTGCTTAAAGAAATGGGCACCGGCCTGGTAGTGACTGAACTGATGGGCCAGGGCGTTAGCGCCATCACCGGGGACTACTCACGCGGTGCGGCAGGCTTCTGGGTCGAAAATGGCGAAATTCAGTATCCGGTGAGTGAAATCACTATCGCCGGTAATCTGAAAGATATGTGGCGCAATATGGTCACTATTGGTGACGATATTGAGCTGCGTAGCAATATCCAGTGTGGTTCTGTTCTGCTGCCGGAGATGAAAATCGCCGGTCAGTAGTTTTCGTGGGCGCGTTATGCCCTGTTCGACAACAACGATAACGCCCGCACAAGGCCAGGCCGAAGCGGGTGAAAGAAGGTGAGCCGATGCGTAAAACTCTGTTAGCGATGATGACCCTGTCCGCCGTATTTCTGACCAGCACCAATGCGCTGGCTAGTGCGCTGGAAAAGGATATGGATACCCTGGGCGACAATTTTAAAATTGTCCTTAAGACCAATGATGTGGGTGAGATGAAAACGGCACTTACCGCGATGAAACAGGCGGCTGAAGACTCTAAAAAGTCCACTCCGCCTTCTCTGGAAGGTAAAGCCTCCGACAGCCCGGAAATGGTGGATTATCGCCACGGTCTGGACACCCTGATTGCCCAGATTGACGGCGCGCTGACGCTGGCGAATGAAGGGAAAGTTAAGGAGGCTCAGGCGGCCGCAGAAGAGTTTAAGCAGACCCGCAGCACTTACCATAAAAAATATCGTCAGGATTAATTCTGCTTCGCCTTATCTGCATGCCAGCCGGGTTCCCGGCTGGCATTTCTATCTAAGCCGTACGCTGCTTGTTCCTTATCAGCCACACCACTACAAACAGGCTGGCGGAGCTGAACAGCATCTCGATGCCAACCAGCGTCATCAACAGCATAACCGACACCGCCGGGCCGCTGGAGATCAGAATGCAGCCCAAAGCCAGATCGAGCATACCCACCACCAGCTGTAGCCAGCCACCGCTCTGCTCACGCATTTTCCAGCCGGCCAGCAGACGCACTACGCCGCCCATAAAAAACAGCGCCGCCAGCACCACTGCCATTGAAACCAGCCCTGCCAGCGGCTCGGTGATAAACATATAACCCAAAATAAGCCAGGCGATACCAATCAGCAGGCCGCCAATAAATGGCCACAGATTGCCCTCCCGGTGCGAGAACATAGCCATCATAAAACCCAGCCCGCTAATCACCAGCAGGGTACCGATAATGACGCTGATAACCACGCCAGAAGTAAAGGGATGACCAATACACAAAATGCCGCCAGCCAGCAAGACAAAGGCCAGCAGCAGCAGGCTGCGTTGGGAGGATTGAGGTTTCTTGTCGCTCAGGTTCTGCCAGCGTTTGCGATCGATTAATAACATGAGATATCCATTTCATTTGCGGGTTGGGGATTGGAGGTTGGGTAGCAAGGTACCGCGCCAATGAGTATGGGGAACAACCGGCCAGCGGGTTTAGGGAAAAAGGGCATTATCCGCCCCCGACTTCTTAATCCGCACTATTGGGCATACATCGTAAGAAAGCCCTTACCGCTGCGCTGCGTCGTTGCCAGACAACATTAAGTGTAGTCGCCGCCTGCGGGTCGTCCAGCGGCCTGTAAACCACGGCGGGCAACGCCATCACGCTTTGGGTTACGGGCACCAGCGCCACGCCCATGCCGCTTGCCACTAATCCGACGGCCATTGCCACATCGCTGGCAAAATGAATACCGCTGGGCGTGAATCCGGCGCGCTGGCAGGTGCTAAGCGCCGAGTGGCCCAGCCCGACGCCCGGCGGATCCTGCTGCATAATCCAGCGTTCATCACCGAGATCAGCCAGATTAATCACCTCTTGCCCGGCCAGCGGGTGCTCGCGCGGTAGCACTACGCACAGCGGGCGGCGCTGCAATTCGCGATACTGAACGCCGCCGGGCCTGGGAAACGGAGCTCGGACGATGGCGATATCCAGATGCCCGGCCTCCAGCAGAGCTAGCTGAGCTTCAACCTGTTGCTCCTCTACCCGAGTATCTATTTCGGCAAAGCGCTGGCGATAGCGGTTAATCAGATCGGTAACGACAGGGTCGAGAATGGCAGAGCCGACGTAACCTACCCGCAGGATCCCGCGCGCGCCGTGGCGGATGCTGGCCGCCGCTGCGCTAAATTGCTGGTACTGACGCACTGCGGCGCGGGCTTCCGGTAGCAACAGCTGGCCCTGCGGCGTTAGCTCCACGTGGCGACGATCGCGCACGAATAGCTGCATATCCAGCCGCCGCTCCAGCAGTTTTATTTGCTGAGTCAGAGCCGGCTGGGCAATGTTGAGCTGAACTGCCGCCCGGCCAAAATGGAGCAGTTCCGCCACGGTGACAAAGGCGTTCAGATGCCGCAGATCCACGCTAACCTCTCTGATTAAAAATCGTTATCAATAACAGCCTAACAACTATTAGACACTTATCACAGCTGTGCGCAAACTTTAAACATCCGCGCGTTAAACCGCATTTGTTCGCACCTTCAACAGCCAGGGAGCAACCATGTCACAATCTTTCTCCGACCAGCCTTCGCAAGTTACTTCTCTGCGCAGCGCGCTGGCGCTGCTGGCCGATTATCCAGATGAATTAATTACTACCGATGAGCCGGTCGATCCGATGGCTGAACTCTCCGGCGTTTACCGCTATGTCGGGGCGCACGGTACGGTGCAGCGTCCGACCCGTCAGGGGCCAGCGATGATTTTCAACCGGATAAAAGGCTATGACGATATGCGGGTGGCTATCGGCGTATTGTCTTCGCGCAAGCGGGTGGCGCGCATGTTTGGCACTTCTCCAGAGCGGCTGGCGATGATGCTGAAAGACGCCGTGTCATCACCGATTGCGCCGGTGGTTATTCCCCAGTCCCAGGCGGTTTGCCAGGAAGTCGTGCACCGGGCCACTGACCCGGATTTTGATATTCTGCGCCTGCTGCCTGCGCCGACTAATACGCCGGAAGATGCCGGGCCGTACTTTACCCTGGGCATGTGCTACGCCTCTGACCCACAAACCGGTGAATCTGATGTGACCATCCACCGCCTGTGCGTGCAGAGCAAAGACGAGATCTCGATTTACTTTGTTCCGGGCCGCCATATCGACGTATTTCGTCAGAAAGCGGAGCAGGCGGGTAAACCGCTGCCAATCTCCGTTAGCATTGGCGTTGATCCGGCCATTGAGATCGGTGCCTGCTTTGAGCCGCCAACCACGCCATTGGGCTTTGATGAGCTATCGATTGCCGGGCGGTTGCGCAACAAGGCGGTTGAGCTGACACAATGCCTGACAGTGGATGCCCGCGCCATCGCGAATGCGGAAATTGTCATTGAGGGCGAAGTGCTGCCCGGCGTGCGGGTTCGGGAAGACCAAAACACCAATAGCGGTAAGGCGATGCCAGAGTTTCCCGGCTATACCGGCGCGGCCCAGGCCGAGGTACCGGTTATCAAGGTGAAAGCGATAACCCATCGTCGCCACCCTATCATGCAGACCTGTATTGGCCCGAGCGATGAACACACCAATATGGCGGGAATCCCGACTGAAGCCAGCATTTTGCAAATGACCGAACGGGCAATGCCGGGCTTTGTGCAGAACGTTCACTGCCCGTCGCCTGGCACCGGTAAATACCTGGCGGTCATTCAGGTTAAGAAACGCAGCATTAACGATGAAGGACGTCAGCGCCAGGCCGCGCTATTGGCTTTCGCCGCTTTCTCCGAGCTAAAACACGTCATGCTGGTGGATGAGGATGTAGATATCTTCGATTTAAGCGATGTTATGTGGGCAATGACTACCCGTTATCAGGGCGATGTCGATTCGATATTTATTCCCGGCGTGCGTTGCCACCCGCTCGATCCTTCCGCCGATCCAGCCTACAGCCCGTCTATTCCGGCGCATGGCGTCTCCTGTAAGGCGATATTTGACTGCACGGTTCCGTGGGCATTAAAGGAACATTTCCAGCGCAGCCAATTTCTGGAAGTGGACGTAGAGCGTTTTATTCCCGGATTTAATAGCCAGTTATAATCTCTGTCAGCCCCGAGCTTAAGCCGGGGCTTTTTTTATCTCTCCCGTTTTATGACCAGCTGTTATTTTTGCCAGTCGGATCGCCGTTTAATTTTTTTCTGCTCTTAATATAGATAGAGCGGACGCTATTTTTATAGCGCAATCTAATGGATAACAGACTCAGGATAGGGAGTGGGTGATGAAGGCAATTAAACGCGCGGCCAGGCTGGCGGCAATATTAAGCGTTATGTTGGGCTCGGCGGCCCCGGCAATGGCTCAGGAGCTGGAACAGCAGCCAACATTAAAAATTATTAGCTACAACGCTTATTGGGGAATGAAATCAGATAACACCGCCGGTAAGCAGAAATTTATTGAGTGGGCGAAGAAGCAGGATGCCGATATCATCGCCTGGCAAGAGATGAATCATTTTACCCGCGATTCCCTCGAGACATTTGCCCGCGGCTACGGTCATCCTTACGCAGTACTGCTTAAAGAGTCTGCCGACCCAAAAGACGATGAATTTTTCCCGGTAGCGATAACTTCAAAATATCCCATCATCAATGTGCATAAGGTTCTCGATAACCTCTGGCACGGCGCGCTGTATGCCGATATTGGTCGCTATCATTTTATCGTGACTCATCTTAATCCTTTTTGGACAGACAAACGCGTTGCCGAAATAAACCTGCTGCTCGACTCGATGAAATATAGTTCGGACCCGCAGGGGAAATGGGTATTAATGGGCGACCTTAACTCATTTTCTCCGCTCGATAAGCCTGGCTACAATGAGGCGGTAATGGTCAAAGACCTCCAGGAGAAAGAGCGTAAGCGGCCAATACTGCATAATCTGGTTAATGGCAAAATGGATTATACCGTGCAGAGCAATATTCTGGCGCGAGGGTATATTGATGTGCTCAAACTCAAATATCCTAATACCTTTGTGGCAACCGCACCGACTAAAATATTTTATGATCAGGCCAAAACCCCGCTGCGCTATGACTTTATCTACGTATCTCCGGCATTAAAAGATGATGTAACAGAGGTCAAAGTGCTGAAAGATTCATTTACCGACCAATATTCTGACCACTATCCGGTGCAGATGATTATTAAAAATCAGTAAGTGTTAACAATGCTGTGGCGGTTTATTAGTCGCGCCACAGCGTTGATACCTAACCTTACTCCTCTATTTACGCTTCCCACCCGCAACACTCACTATTTATTTCACTCCCTGTGCCGTCCTCTAATTTTAAAAAAATAGCACGGCCATAATTGATAGCGCTGAGCTAAAGGGCGAGGTGCATCACATAATCATGGCTTAATTATTACTCTTACAGTAATGATTGATCGCCAGGCTTAATTGATGGTTTTTTCCTCGCGTTGGATACTTTTTGCACCACCAGACAGTCATGAAGATTGCCTGAATCAGGAGGTGAAAAATGTTATCTGGACAAACCGCGCTGCGGCAATGGGACACTCGCCGGACGGAAAAACAGCGCCGAATGGTGGCGACCGGTCTGAAAGGCAAGGTTATCCCTACGGACCGTATCGTTGAGCTAATGGAAACCCTGATAGCCCCCGGTGACCGGGTGGTGCTGGAAGGAAACAACCAAAAACAGGCCGATTTTTTATCGCGCTCCCTGGCTGAAGTTTCCCCAAATCGCCTGCACGACCTGCATATGATTATGCCAAGCGTCGGGCGCAGCGAACATCTCGATATTTTCGAAAAGGGTATTGCCCGTAAGCTGGACTTCTCATTTTCCGGAACCCAAAGCCTGCGTATCTCCCAATTGCTGGAGGATGGTCAGCTCGAGATTGGTGCCATTCACACCTACATCGAACTCTATGCCCGGTTGTATGTGGATCTGGCGCCAAATGTGGCGCTGGTTGCAGGATTTAAAGCCGACCGTAAGGGCAACCTCTATACCGGCCCCAGCACCGAAGACACCCCGGCGCTGGTGGAAGCGGCAGCCTTCCACGACGGCATCGTTATCGCTCAGGTTAACGAACTGGTGGATGACGAAACGGATTTGCCCCGCGTCGATATTCCCGGCTCGTGGGTAGATTACGTGGTGGTAGCGGATAAGCCTTTCTTTATCGAGCCGCTATTTACCCGCGACCCGCGCCTTATCAAACAAGAACATATTTTGATGGCAATGATGGCCATCAAAGGTATCTACGCCGAACACCAGGTGCAGTCGCTCAACCACGGTATTGGTTTTAACACTGCCGCTATCGAGCTGCTTCTGCCGACTTACGGCGAACGCCTGGGACTGCGCGGCAAAATCTGTAAACACTGGACTCTCAACCCGCATCCTACGCTGATTCCGGCCATTGAAAGCGGCTGGGTAGAGAGCGTGCACTGCTTCGGCGGTGAGCTGGGTATGGAGGCCTACGTGGCCGCACGTCCGGATGTGTTCTTTACCGGCAGCGATGGCGCAATGCGATCAAACCGGGCGCTATGCCAGCTGGCCGGGCAGTATGCGGTCGATATGTTTATCGGCTCCACTCTTCAGGTCGATGGCCTGGCCAACTCCTCTACCGTCACCGTTGGTCGCCTTTCCGGCTTCGGCGGCGCGCCGAACATGGGCCACGATCCGCACGGCCGCCGCCATGCGACTCCGGCATGGCTCAATATGAAAACCGATTCCGACCCTATGCTCCGCGGCCGCAAGCTGGTGGTGCAGATGGTGGAAACCTTCCAGGCGGGGGTTAAGCCAACCTTTGTTGAGAAACTCGACGCCATCGAGGTGGCTAAAACCTCCGGTATGCCGCTGGCTCCAGTGATGATCTACGGCGACGACGTGACCCACGTTTTGACCGAGGAAGGCATCGCTTATCTGTACCGTTCAGACGATCCCGAAGAGCGGCGGGCGATGGTTGCGGCAGTGGCCGGGATAACCGATATCGGCCTGGGCGTGGATGCTCAGCGCGTCGCTGAACTGCGCCGCAGCGGCAAAGTGGTCTTCCCGGAAGACCTTGGCATCCGCCGTAGCGAGGCTACCCGCTCTCTGCTGGCCGCAGGCAGTGTCGCCGATCTGGTGGAGTGGTCAGGCGGTCTTTATAACCCACCGGCAAAATTCCGGAGCTGGTAATGAATCTACAGCCTCAAATAGTTTCCGCGTCGCGCGCGCATCGGCTGGCGGATCTGGCCTGCTGGAGCCTGATTGAAGAGGCGCGGCTGACGCCGAAGCCCGGCCTGGTGGATGCACGCGGCAGCGGAGCGCATCAGGATCTCGACCTGGCGCTGATGGAGCGTTCAGCCCTCAGCCTGCGCCCTACATTTCAGGCCCTGGCCGCAGAGTGCTGGCAGCGCCCGGCAGATGTCGCTCTGCGCCAGGCCGTTGGCCGACTGGGTCGGGAAGGTGAAGCGCAAATGATGCAGGCCACCGCAGGCGTCAACACCCATCGGGGAGCTATCTGGGCGCTGGGATTACTGGTTAGCGGTGCGGCGATGGTCGCACCAGGGGGAGATGTCCGGCAGATAGCCCAGGCCGCTGCCGCGATAGCGCGGTTACCCGATAGCGCCACGCCGGTTCACTTCAGCAAAGGTCAGCGGGCCTGCCAGCGTTATCAGGTTCCGGGGGCGCGTGAAGAAGCCCAGCGCGGTTTTCCACACGTGACCGAACTTGGTTTACCGCAGCTGCGCCGCAGCCGTGAACGCGGCGCGAGTGAGCCTCACGCCAGGCTTGATGCGCTGATGGCCATTATGACCAGCCTTGCCGATACCTGTGTGCTGTCACGCGCTGGGTGGGAAGGGATGGCGGCGATGCAGCGCGGAGCGCGACGAGTGCTGGCCTTTGGTGGCTGCGGGCAACCTGCGGGACGTGCGGCGCTTGCTCACCTTGACCGGGAGATGCTGGTGCTCAACGCCTCGCCCGGTGGGGCCGCCGACCTGCTGGCCGCAACGCTACTGCTGGATGCTATCGAAACCCGTTTACACGATTAAGAGGAAGTTATGGAAAAGATTCAATTGTCTTTCCCGGCGACCCGAATGCTTAGCGGTCATTCGCTGGCAGGCGTAGTCGGTTCCGGGGATATGGAAGTGTTATTCACCGCGACCGGCGGTGAGGCGCTCACCGTTGAGATTATTACCTCGGTGGACAACAGTCAGCGCCGCTGGCAAACCCTGTTTGAACGGATTGCCCTGTTTACCGCACTACCGGCCGGAACCATGCAAATCCACGACTTCGGCGCCACGCCGGGCGTTGCGCGGATCCGTATTGAACAGGTGTTTGAGGAGGTCAGCCATGCGTGACGATTCAAGTTTTATCGAACTGCGCGCCCGGGATCGCGCAAAAGCGCTGCTGGATGACGGCAGCTTCCGCGAACTGCTCGGTCCGTTTGAAGGCGTGATGTCGCCGTGGCTGGCTCCGCAGGGTGTGGTACCGCAATCGGATGACGGCATGGTAGTGGCTAAAGGCACTATCGGCGGTAAACCGGCGGTGGTTATCGCTATCGAAGGGGTATTCCAGGGCGGCAGCATGGGGGAAGTTTCCGGTGCAAAAATGGCGGCGGCTCTAGAACTGGCGGCGTTAGATAACCGTAACGGCGTTGCGACTCAGGCAGTGCTGTGCCTTGAGACCGGCGGCGTGCGCTTGCAAGAGGCGAACCTGGGGCTGGCGGCCATTGCCGATATTCATGCCGCAATAGTCGACCTGCGTCGCTACGTGCCGGTCGTCGGGATTATTGCCGGAACCGTGGGCTGCTTTGGCGGGATGTCGATAGCGGCCGCGCTATGTAGCCATCTTATTGTTACTCGCGAAGCGCGGCTGGGGCTGAACGGCCCGCAGGTCATTGAGCAGGAGGCGGGCATTGCCGAGTATGACTCTCGCGACCGGCCATTTATCTGGAGCATGACCGGCGGCGAAGTGCGTTATCACAGCGGCTTTGTCGATGCGCTGGTGCCGGACGGCGTTCACGCGGTACAGCAGGCGCTGAATCAGGCGCTCAGCGCAGGTAAACCGGCGCAGCTACGTACCGATGACTATCAACGCTATCTCGACAAACTGAGCCGGGTCGATACCGCGCAGCAGGCCGATAGTGCCCAGATCAAAGGGCTTTTTGGGGAGGTGAAATAATGACTGGTTCACAAAGCCGCGGTGAGATTTGGCTTGAGAAACTCACCGGCAATGCGCCGCGTATGGGCGGGCTGTGCGCGTCGGTACAGGTGGCCGATGCGCCGTTAAACGGTGAAACGGCGCGCTTTATCGCCGTGGTGCCGGATGCAAACAACCACTTCCCACGCGCCGTACACGGTGAAGTGGGGCTGCTGGAGGGCTGGACGCTGGCCAAAGTGGTTAATGAAACCGTTACCGCAGATGCCGGAAACAGCCATAAGCGCCCGATTGTCGCCATCATTGACGTCCCGAGCCAGGCCTATGGCCGCCGCGAAGAGGCATTTGGTATTCATCAGGCCCTGGCGGGAGCCGCCGCCGCATATGCCAGCTCGCGGCTGGCCGGGCATCCGGTTATTGGTCTTATCGTGGGTAAAGCAATGTCCGGGGCGTTTCTGGCCCACGGCTATCAGGCTAACCGACTGATAGCCTTCAATGACCCTGGCGTGCTGGTTCACGCGATGGGTAAAGCGGCCGCGGCGCGCATTACTCTGCGCAGCGTCGAGGCGCTGGAAAAACTGGCGGCCACCATCCCGCCAATGGCCTATGACGTCGCCAGCTATCAGACCCTGGGCCTGCTCAGCGAGCTGATGGATATCGCCAATCCAGACGCGCCGGATGCCGACGCCGTGCTACGGGTGACCGCAACGCTTGGCGCACAGGTGGCCGATGCCCGTCGCGATCCTTCCCTTAATAACCGGCTGGGGGCCGAAAACCGTAACAGCTCGCAAAGGGTGCGCGAGCTGATGAAAGCAAGCTGGTAACCAATAACTAAATAAAAACCTGCCAGGCAGGCTATTTACGGGCAGCATCCGCTGCCCGGGGCCGGACTTTGCCTGAAAAACATCGCAGCTAGTGACGGACAACTTGAAAACAGGTGATGTTATGACTTACGTGATTATCCACGCTCTTGCCCCGATATTTGTCATCATGTTGCTCGGCTATTGGGCCGGGAAAGCCAAAATGGTTGATAACCAGAATGTGGCTCTGCTCAATATCTTCGTGATGGATTTTGCCCTACCGGCGGCGCTGTTCAGCGCTACCGTCCAAACCGCATGGAGTGGCATTGTCGCCCAGGTGCCGCTGATTGTGGTGTTAACGCTGGCGATGTGGATAACCTACGCCGCTATCTACTTTCTGGCGGTGAAGGTATTCCACAAATCTCCGCAGGATGCGGCGGTGCTGACGCTGACCGTAGCGCTGCCCAACTATGCCGCACTGGGCCTGCCAATTCTCGGCAGCGTGCTGGGTGAAGGCCCTTCCACCTCACTCTCGGTGGCGGTGTCGATTGCCTGCGGATCGGTGCTGATGACGCCGTTCTGTCTGCTGATCCTCGAGCGCGAGAAAGCGCGTGCCGCTGGCGGTAGTCAGTCGCTGGCGATGCTGCCGATACTGATGTGGCGCTCGGTGAAAAAGCCCATAGTCTGGGGGCCGCTGCTGGGCGTAGTGCTCTCGGCGCTGGGTATTAAGATGCCGGAGATGCTGCTGGCTTCGATCAAACCGCTGGGCCTGTCGGCTACCGCTGCGGCGCTGTTCCTGACCGGGGTTATTCTGTCGGCGCGCCGGTTACAGATCAATTCGATGGTTATCACCTCGACTATCGCCAAGCTGTTGATCCAGCCGTTTATTGCCTGGGGGATCGCGCTGGCGCTGGGGCTGCATGGCGATATGGCGATCACCGCGATTTTGATGATAGCCCTGGCGGCTGGCTTCTTCGGCGTGGTGTTTGGTAACCGGTTCGGGGTGCAGTCTCCGGATGCCGAGGCGGTGCTGCTGCTCAGCTCGCTGCTGAGCATCTTATCGCTGCCGCTATTTATTACATTAACCCACGGAGTTTAAACCATGATCTTCCCGCGCCCTCACGATCTGTTATGGGTAACTCACCGGCAGGATCTGGATTGTGCCGATCTGCCGTGGCTGGAGGCCTGTTGGGATCCCTCGCTGCCGTTAGTGGTTCGCCGCGATAATGACGGCAGCGGAAGGATTGCGGTTGGGGTGCGGGGCGAGCGGCGGGATCAACGGGCGGCGGGCTGGATAGATCCTGCCGCTATCGTACGTCGGGTAACGCCGGAGCAACTGGTGGCGCAGGCGCAGGATCAATCGCTGCCTTTTTCACAACTGGCTCCGCTGCGCGCGGCTCGGATACTGGCGAGCCGAGCCTGGCCGTGGGGCTGGGGAATAACCGGCAGCACCGGCTTTGCGCTGGCGACTGGCCGGGAAGTGCTCCACGCCGACAGCGATCTTGACCTGACTATCCGCGCGCCGCAGGCATTAAGCCGCGAGCGGCTGGCGGAATGGCAGGACTGTATCAGCCAGCTGCCGTGCCGGGCGGATACCCAGGTGGAAACGCCGCAGGGGGCTTTTGCTCTTAACGAATGGCTGCGCGGCGGGGCGGTTTTGTTGAAAACAAACGGCGGACCGAACCTGACCCACAGCCCCTGGTTATCTCAGGGAGGCGATAAATGAAAATACTCTTTACCTTTCCCGGACAGGGCACTCAACATCCGGGAATGCTGAAGACCCTGCCCCAGTACGATTTATGGCGCGCCAGGGTTGATGCGGTGCTGGGTGAAGGCGAGATGGCACGGCTCGATACTCCGCAGGCGCTGGAACATACCCGGGCGGTACAACTATGTCTGCTGATAGCTGGGGTGGCTTGGGCTGAACG
Source organism: Salmonella enterica subsp. enterica serovar Choleraesuis (assembly GCA_022846635.1). Classification (GTDB taxonomy): domain Bacteria; phylum Pseudomonadota; class Gammaproteobacteria; order Enterobacterales; family Enterobacteriaceae. The sequence goes on along the minus strand of AP025685.1, from coordinate 3,771,688 downwards.
GCTGCGTCTAAGCGGCGTACGACCAGATATGGTTTGCGGCCTGTCTATCGGCGAGTATCCGGCGGCGGTAGTGGCAGGAGCGCTGGATTTTGCCGACGCGCTGCGGCTGGTGGCACGGCGCGGTGAACTGATGGAGCAGGCCTGGCCTTCGGGGTATGGGCTAACTGCAATTATGGGACTGAGCCGACGCCAGGTGGAGTCTGCCATGGCGGGGAGCGATGTCTGGGTTGCCAACCTTAATGCCGAGTATCAAATAGTTATTGCCGGATCCGATACCGCGATGGCGGAAACGGGCGAGCGGGCGAAGGCACTGGGGGCAAGCCGGGTTAAGCGACTGGCTGTGAGCGTGCCGTCTCACTGTCCGCTGCTGGATAAACCGGCCAGCGAACTGGCGAAAGAATTTCAATCCATCACGCTACGCCGTCCGGCCATCGCCTGGCTTAGCGGCAGCAGCGCCCGCGTTATCTGGCAGCCAGAGCGGATTGCAGAGTGCCTGGCAAATAATATGGCGCGTACCGTGCGCTGGCAGGAGGCAATGGTAGCTGCTGAAGAGCGCGGTGTGGGGCTAGCCGTAGAAATGCCGCCGGGCGGTGTGTTGACTTGCCTGGCGCGCCAGGCGTTTCGCGCCGCCGATGCCCTGTCGCTGGAGCGCAGCGGCGTGGAGGTTATTTGCCACGTGGCGGCCAGACTCAGCCGCTGATTTTGGCTCCCGCCTGCTGATTACGCGCATACATCCGCCCTTCGGCGGCCAGTGCCAGCAGGTTGGGGTCACGCTCGCGGTTACGCGGAAAGACCAGCACTATGCGCTGACGCATCTGATAAGGCTCGGCCAGCGGCAGCAGTTGCACATCGTGTTCATACACTTTCTTCATACGCTCCGGCATCAGCGTCATACCGACGCCAGCCTGCACCAGGCTTAGCATGGAGAAGATATCATTCACCCGCATGGCAATTTGCGGCTCAAACCCGGCGATATCAAATGCCTCTTTAAAACCGGCATAAGTGGCAAACCCTTCGGCCAGCGAGACAAACCGCTGGTGGCGGAATTGGCGTAAATCGGCGGGCTGACTGGTATCCAGCCCGGCGCTGACCGGTGCGGCGAGGCAAATGCGATCATCAAACAGGGGCAACATCTCAAGCTTTGCCGTGTCTATTTCACTGCCGGAAGCAGAGATAAGCAGGGCATCCAATTTGTTCTGCTCAAGCATCGTCAATAACGCCAGATTTGAACCCATGGTCAAATCCAGCTCCAGTTCCGGGCGACGTAATTTCATGCCCATCACCAGGCGCGGCACGGTCTCCAGCGTCAGGGAGTAAAGCGTGCCGATGCGCAGCCGCCCGCCTCCCAGTCCGGCGACCTTGCGGGTCTCCTCCAGCCCATTCTCCATCATTTTCAGCAGCTCGCGGGCGTGTTCGGCCAGGGTATGGGCCGCAGGCTGGGGGATAAGATTGCGCCCCTGATGAACGAATAGCGGGCAGCAGATGCTCTCTTCTAAGGTATGCAATGCCCGGTGCACGCTGACGCTGCTCATGCCCAGTGCTTCGGCGGTGCGGCCAATGTTTCCCCGTTCCATAAAAGCCACGAAGATGGCCAGCTTGCGAAAGGTAATCTCATTATTGAGCTGCATGGTGCCTCCTGCACTTCCAGCGATAAGATTTGGCGATGATGGCATATAAAAGTGCGCCAGATCTCATATTTGGTGCCTGATTAACGCCTGAAATACAGAATTTCACCCGGTACATTTGTGATGCAACTCTCGGTAATGTAGCGATTTATCGTAAAAACGCGGTTTTTTGTGTGATAGATCACTAAGTGGTCCCCGATTTCCGCTTCGAAGTGGAAATGAACTCGCTACAAACCTTCTCTTGCTGCCAGTAGTTTAAAGACATCCCCAATAACAAGGTATGTCATGTGAACAACGCAATGGTTATGGACAATGAAGCCGTCAACAGCGCCAGCACGGATGCGCTTGCCGCCCAGATGCTGCCGCGAGTCTATGCGCTGCTGGCTCAACATCACATTATCCCCAACGACGTGCAGCAGCAGATGCTGACTTCTCACGTCAAGGCTATGGCGCACCGCAGCGTGACGGGTGAACCGCTGCCGGAAGTTGAGGCCGAGTTGTTTGAAGAAATTTCCGAGGACTCGATGCAGCTCGCCCGGGCCGTAGTTGCCGAATTCGGCAACCTGCCGGATGAAGAAGCGTGGTTGCTGTCGGTTCATTTTGAAGTTGCTAAAGAAAACGGTTAATTCAGGAGAAAAGCATGGAACAGATTACAGTAGTGATTGGCGATCGCCTGGGTAAAGGCCAGAAAGTTGCAGCAGGCGTTGAGAAGGCCGGTGGCCGTGCGGTTGTGGTACCTGGCGTTGCGGCTGATATGAAGCTGGGCGACGTAATGAAGGCGGAAAACGCCACCTTCGGTATCTCTTTCTGCGGCAGCGGCGGCGCAGGCGCCATCACCGCTCAGACTAAGTACGGCTACAAGGCAAAATACGGCATGCGCTCTGTGGATGAAGGCGTGACCGCTATCAATGAAGGCTACAACGTGTTCGGCTTCGGCTTTATGGATAAAGAAGAACTGGGCGAGCGTTTAGTCGAAGCCTGGAAGAAAAAACACGAATGAAAGAACAGTTCACCAAATCGGTGAGAGTTTCCGGCAAAGGCGATACTAAAGCTAAAGCCTTTGCCGACGCCCTGAGCCATGTTCAGGGCGAGGTTCTGAAAACCTCTCAGCATATTTTGTTACGCATCGAGCCGCAGGACGTCAAAGTCGTTACGGCAGAGGTGGCGACCCGCAAAGAAGCCTTTTTATTCTTCTTCCTTAAACGCTCGCGCCACACCTACCGGATTACCCTCGACGTCACCGTAAATATCGCGGCTATCAATATCGAGAACGTAACTTTTAACGACGTCTAGGCGTCGCATACTCACACAGAAGGACAGAGTGATGTTCTTAATTATATTAATAAAATCGCTCATCATCGGCGGCCTGGTTGGTGTTGGCGTTGGCGCCGGTGCTGCGCGTATGTTTCATGCGCCCACCTCTCAGGGAATGGGTGCATTTCGTACGTTAGGCGAACTTAACTCCTGTGAAGGCGACCCGGCTTCGCACTTCTCATTCGGCCTCGGCTTCTTCTTTAACGCCTGGGCGTCATCGGTTGCTGCCGGTGCGTTTACCCAGGACGTTGACCACCGCATCATCCCACACTGGGGTGCCGCGGCGCTGATGATCAAAAACCGTAATGTCGCTGAAACCCTGCACAATCCGAAGAAAATGGCGCTGATGTGCACCATTATCGGCATGGTAGTAGTGACCTTCCTGAACACCACCGCCTCTGCGGTACCGGAAGCGCTTCAGGTCACCGCCGTTAAGGTTCTGGTTCCTGCGGCTAACCTGCTGGTTAACATCATCATGCCGGTTATTTTCTGGCTGGCGGCTATCGATGCCGGTAAACGCTCTGGCCTGTGGGGCACCGTATTTGGCGGTCTGGCGCAGCTCATCATGGGTAACGCCGTACCGGGCCTGGTACTGGGTATCCTTATCGGTAAAGGCGTCGATGACGGCGGCTGGAACCGGGTTACCAAAATCATGATGGCAGCAATTGTGGTGCTGTTTGTCTTAAGCGGCTTCTTCCGCGGCTTCGATATGAAGATGCTGGAGTCCTTCCACCTGGGCGTACCGAACTGGCTGGATCTGCTGCATAACTCCCTGAGCGGTAAATAAGGAACGGACAAATGGAAGAGAATAAAGGTTTTTGGTTCGCCGACTGGTCGTTCCCGATTTTTGTCGGGCTGCTCTCCTCAGGCGTGTTTGCCGGTACCCACATGTACTACCTGTACGGCATCGGCGCATTTAACGAAGTGGCATTCGTCTCCATGCTGCGTGCCGGTATCGATACCGGTGTTTACGGCGCGGTAGCGGCGTTCGGTGCCAGCTTCCTGTTTGCCCGTATCATCGAAGGTTCTCTGGTCGGGATCCTGGATATCGGCGGTGCTATTCAGACCGGTGTTGGCCTCGGCGTTCCGGCGCTGCTGCTGGGCGCAGGCTTCGTGTTCCCGGTCGCTAACTTTGCCGCTTCGCTGGTGACTGGCCTGGTGATTGGCCTGGCTATCGGCTACATCATCATCCTGGCGCGTAAATTCACCATCGGCCAGAGTAACTCCACCTACGGGGCGGACGTGATGATGGGCGCAGGTAACGCTTCCGGTCGTTTCCTGGGGCCTTTGATTATCCTGAGCGCGATGACTGCGTCGATTCCAATCGGCCTCGGCTCACTGCTCGGCGCTCTGGCGTTCTACCTGTGGCAGAAACCGATTACCGGCGGTGCCATCCTCGGTGCCATGATTTTCGGTTCGCTGTTCCCGGTAGCGATTGGTTAACGACAACAGGCGCTTCGGCGCCTGTTATTTCAGGAGGAAACCATGTTTGATTTAATTCTGCGTCAGGCGAAACGCCCCGACGGTACGCTGTTCGATATCGCCATTCAGGACGGTAAAATCGCCGCCATCGGCCAGGTCAGTGGCCAGGCACATAGCGAGCGCGACCTTAAAGGCCAGTATTACGTCAGCGCAGGCTGGATTGACTCCCACGTTCACTGCTATCCGAGCTCGCCGATTTATCATGACGAACCCGACAGCGTCGGCGTGGCGAGCGGCGTCACTACCGTAGTCGATGCCGGAAGTACCGGCGTTGATGATATCGACAGCTTTTATGAATTAACCCGCAGTGCAGGTACTGACGTGCGCGCGCTGCTCAATATTTCCCGCATTGGCCTGCTGCGCCAGAACGAACTGGCCGATATGCAGGACATTGACGAAGCCGCCGCCGGAGCCGCTATCAAGCGCTACCCGGATTTTATCGTGGGTATTAAAGCGCGCATGAGCAGCAGCGTGGTCGGTAAAAACGGCATCACGCCGCTGGCCCGTGCCAAGGCGATTCAAAAGGCGAATGGCGACTTACCGCTGATGGTCCACGTGGGCAATAACCCGCCAGACCTGGACGAAATCGCCGAACTGCTTACCGCGGGTGACATTATTACCCACTGCTACAACGGCAAACCTAACCGCATTCTGACGCCATCAGGCGAGCTGCGCGCATCGGTTAAAAATGCGCTGGATCGCGGCGTGCGCCTGGATGTGGGCCACGGTACCGCCAGCTTCAGTTTTGAGGTGGGGCGTGCGGCCATTGCGATGGGCATTTTGCCGCATACCATCAGCTCTGATATTTACTGCAAAAACCGCATCAATGGCCCGGTAAAAAGCCTGGCGGCGGTCATGTCCAAATTCTTAGCCATCGGCATGACGCTGCCGCAGGTTATCGACTGCGTCACGCTGCATGCGGCGCAGGGGCTGCGCCTGAGCGCTAAAGGGCGTCTGGAAGTGGGTGCCGACGGCGACCTGACTATCTTTACCCTGAGCGAGCAGCCGGTGCTGTTCACCGATTCTGAAAACGACAGCCTGCAGGCCGACAGCCAGCTGGTTGCGCTGGCCGCAGTGCGCGCCGGTAAGTGGTTCACCACCGAACAAGGAAAATCCGAACATGTCTTCGATCTATGAAAAGTATGGTCTCAAACAGGTGATTAACGCCTCCGGGCGCATGACGATTCTCGGCGTATCGACGCCGCGTCCGGAAGTGGTTGAAGCGGCAATGACCGGGATGAATCACTACTTTGAAATGAAAGACCTGGTTGATAAAACCGGGGACTACATCGCCGGGCTGCTCAAGGTGGAAGCTGCGACCGTGGTCTCTTGTGCTTCAGCGGGTATCGCGCAGTCGGTCGCGGCCATGCTGGTAAAAGACAGCGAATGGTTGCTGGAAAATCTGCACGTTACGCCGGTGGAAAATAACGAGATTGTGCTGCCAAAAGGCCACAACGTTAACTTTGGCGCGCCGGTAGGCACCATGGTAGCTCTGGGCGGTGGCAAGCTGGTGGAAGCGGGCTATGCCAACGAATGTTCTGCGGCCCAGCTGGCAGCGGCAATCACTCCGCGCACCGCGGCTATTCTCTATATCAAATCGCACCATTGCGTGCAGAAAAGCATGCTCAACGTGGCGCAGGCGGCAGAGGTTGCACGCTCTCACGGGCTGCCGCTTATCGTCGATGCGGCGGCGGAAGAAGATTTGCAGGCTTACTACCAGATGGGTGCCGACCTGGTCATCTACAGCGGCGCTAAGGCTATCGAAGGCCCAACCAGCGGCCTGGTTATCGGCAAACGCCAGCATATCGAATGGGTTAAACGCCAGTCTTACGGCATTGGCCGTGCCATGAAGGTGGGCAAAGAGGGCATTCTTGGCCTGACCTGCGCCATCGAGCACTACCTGAGCGCTGAAAAAGAGACCGGTGCCCAGATGGTTGAGAAAATGACGCCATTTATCAACGAGCTGAATGATATCAACGGTGTAACCGCCCGCGTAGTATGGGATGGTGCCGGTCGTGATATCGCCCGTACCGAAATCAAATTTGATGAAAAAGTTACCGGACTGCCAACCGGTGACCTGGTACAGGCCCTGAAACAGGGGCAATACGCTATCTATTTCCGCGGCTACAAGGCCAATGAAGGCATTATTGAAGCCGATGTGCGCAGCGTTAACCAGGCGCAGCTGGCTATTATTTCTTCACGTATCAATGAATTACTTAAGGAACACCGCGCATGAAACTGACTCCGAATTTCTATCAGAACCGGGTTTGCCTGAACGTACTTGCAGGCTCCAAACAGAATGCCCGCGATATCTACGAAGCGGCGGAAGGCCATGTGCTGGTCGGCGTGCTGTCCAAAAACTATCCGGATATCGAAAGCGCGGTTGCGGATATGCGTGACTATGCGGCGCTGATTGATAACGCCCTGTCAGTAGGTCTGGGTGCTGGCGATCCTAACCAGTCGGCGATGGTGAGTGAAATCTCCCGTCAGGTTCAGCCGCAGCACGTTAACCAGGTATTTACCGGCGTGGCGACCAGCCGCGCGCTGCTGGGCCAGAACGAAAGCGTAGTTAACGGCCTGGTATCACCAACCGGTACCGTCGGTATGGTGAAAATCTCTACCGGTCCACTGAGCTCCAACGCACCAGACGGCATTGTGCCGATTGAAACCGCTATTGCCCTGCTCAAAGACATGGGCGGCAGCTCGGTGAAATACTTCCCGATGGGTGGCCTGAAATGCCGCGATGAGTTTGCTGCGGTAGCAAAAGCCTGTGCCGAGCACGATTTCTGGCTGGAGCCAACCGGCGGTATCGATCTGGAAAACTTCGAAGAAATTATGCAGATAGCGCTGGATGCTGGCGTTAGCAAAATTATTCCGCATATCTACAGCTCCATCATTGATAAAGACAGCGGTGACACCCGTCCTCAGGATGTGGCAACGCTGCTGGCGATGACCAAAAAGCTGCTGGGCTAAGGCTTTCGGCCTCCGGGTCAGGAGGCCGCTGCCGTATCCAATATCTGCGCCCGGCCACGAGGTCGGGCGTTCCCCGCAATCAGGTTTAAACCGCGCTTTCATTCAGTAATTTTATTCACGGTTTGGTTATTCTGCTGTGTCTGCCAATACCGGAAGCTTGCTGACTATCAGACGGGCTGGCGTTATTCTGCCTTACCGGTCACGGATAATGACATCCGTTTTGCGACGAACCTTGTATTCAGCAAGAATAGTCGCCATCTCTATAAGGTTATGCGGCGGTTTATAACGGCTGAAAGTGGCAATGTCAGATTGCCATTTTTCGATAATGTAGATGAGATAATCCGGGCATTCTGAAACACCCGCCGACCGGCAGGTATTCGTAAACGAGAGGACATTGACGTGCGATTCCCCAATCAGAGGCTGGCTCAGCTTTTCCTGTTGCTGCAAAACGAAACCCTGCCTCAGGATGAGCTGGCCAATCGTCTGGGCGTGTCCACTCGTACCGTTCGTGCAGATATCACGGCGTTAAATGCGCTGCTGGAGCAGAACGGCGCGCGCTTTGTTCTTAACCGGGGTGAGGGCTATCAGCTCAGCGTTGAAGACCCTAAGCGTTACGCCCTGCTGTGTGAATCCCAGACTCCGCAGCTTAAAGTTCCGCGCACCGGCCCGGAGCGGGTCAACTATCTGCTGGTGCGCTTTCTGACCTCCGCCTGGTCGTTAAAGCTCGAAGATCTTAGTGAGGAGTGGTTTGTCAGCCGCGCCACGCTGCAAAACGATATGGCCGAAGTGCGCGAACATTTCAATCGCTATAACCTCACCATCGAAACCCGTCCGCGCCACGGCATGAAGCTGTTTGGCAGTGAGATGGCGCTGCGTGCCTGCCTTACCGATTTGCTGTGGGAATTAAGCCTGGCCGACGGCGAGAGTTCGAATTTATTCTCCGAGGCGATAAGCGGCGAAGTCATGGATCGTCTGGCTCCCCGCCTTAATGATAGCTTCAGCCGCCATCAGATTCGTATTACGGACGAGGGCGCGCGCTTTATCTGCCTGTACTGCGCGGTGGCGGTGCGGCGCATCGGTGAAGGTTTCCCGCTGCCGGAGTTTCGTGCCGATGATAGCGATGAGGCGGTACGTCTGGCGGCTCATGAGATAGCGCGTGAGGTGGAGATTCTGGCGGGTAAACCCCTGTCCAGCGCCGAGGAACAGTGGTTGCAGGTGCACATTTCCGCGCGACGTATTCAGGATGTGGCTCCCAGCGCCATCAATGCCGACGATGAAGACGCGCTGGTTAATTACATCCTGCGCTATATCAATCAGCACTATAACTACAACCTGCTTAACGACGAGCAGCTGCATGCGGATCTGCTGACCCATATTCGCACCATGATAACCCGCGTGCGTTATCAGATTCATATCCCAAATCCGCTGCTGGATAACATCAAACAGCACTATCCGATGGCCTACGATATGACCCTGGCGGCGGTATCCAGCTGGGGAAAATACACGCCTTACTCCATCAGCGAGAACGAAATCGGTTTTCTGGTCTTACACATTGGGGTAGGGCTGGAGCGCCATTACAACATTGGTTATCAGCGCCAACCGCACGTGCTGCTGGTGTGCGATACTGGGAATTCGACGGTACGTATGATCCAGGCAATGTTGCTGCGCAAATATCCGCAGCTGGAAGTGACGCGGATCATCACCCTGCGTGACTATGAGCAGCTCACCGTCGTGGAAGAAGATTTTGTTATTTCCACCGCGCGAATCCCTGAAATAGGTAAGCCGGTGGTGGTGATGTCACCGTTCCCGACCGACTATCAGTTAGAGCAGATTGGCAAGCTGGTGTTAGTTGACCGTACCCGGCCTTATATTCTCAACAAATACTTTGATGCCCAGCATTTCATGGTGGTGCGGGAGCCTATTGATCAGCAAACTCTGTTCGAGCGTCTGTGCGAGCAGTTGCAGCGTGAAGGTTATGTCGGTGAGACTTTCCTCCATTCGGTGACTGAGCGTGAAGCTATCGTCAGCACTATGTTTGGCGACGGTATTGCGCTGCCGCACTCGCTGGGGCTGATGGCGGATAAAACCGTGGTGTATACCGTGCTGGCTCCAGAAGGTATTACCTGGGGAGCGGAAACCGCGCACGTCATATTTCTGCTGGCAATCAGTAAACAGGAATATGAAGAGGCAATGGCGATTTACGAGCTGTTTGTCACTTTCCTGCGCGAGAGGGCGGTGACCAGGCTGCGTGACTGTGGGGATTTTGCCAGCTTTCACCAGGTGGCAATGGAGTGCCTGACGAGGTTCTGACAACCTCCTCAGGCGTTACCGCTTAAAGCTGTTTACAGTTAACTGACTTGTTAGTGAAGTCGTTTTCCAGCGTCCAGTCTTTATCTTTGCCGGACCAGGTGTACTGGTGAGCGCCGTAGCTGGTACCGCTTGCCGATACCATTCCGGCGAATAGCAGCGCCGCGCTCTCTTCTTTTTCAAAATACTGAACAGGCACCATCGCCAGATAGTTGTCACCTTTGGTGTAGTAAGTCACCTTGAGGGGCTGAGATACGCCCTGGCAGCGATAGCTAAAGCTCTCTACCGTAATACTTCCTTTCCCGGGCAGCGGGATAGCATTAACGGCGGCAAAAGCGTGAGAGGAAAACAGTATGCCGATGATGGCGGCAGCCGGGCTAAAAATTTTTTTAATCACGGTGTATTCCTGTGTTTGGTGACGGCAGAGTGATAATCAGGTTAGTGATTTCCGGGCCAGAAGCAAGACCCGGAGTTATTGATATCATTACTTAAAACGGTAATAACGCCAGTTTTATTTTATGGCAGAAGCGGCAGAAAACACAGAAAGTTATAATTAACGCAGATGATGAACGACCTGATTACTGCTACCGCGCCAAATAAGCGCCGGGTCTTTAAGATCCATCACGAATTTGCCGTCGACCAGAACGTTAATCAGATCAACCACCTCACGCTGCTCAGCGCTCAGTTCATCAATCTTATAACCAGTCCACACCCAGATATCCTTATCTGGACATTCGCGGCGTACCCGCTGAACCAGCCGTAAAATAGACGCCACATTCTGCGGGTGAAGCGGATCGCCGCCCGACAGCGACAGCCCCTGGCGCTTAATGCGCGTATCATTCAGATCAGCAATAATCCGGTCTTCCATCTCATCCGTAAAAGGCATCCCCGAATTAACCCGCCAGGTGCTCTTGTTATAGCATCCCGGACATTCATGGACGCACCCAGCCACGAAGAGGGTGCAGCGGGTGCCTGGACCGTTGATGACGTCGGTTTGGTAGTATTGGTGATAATTCATTCTTCTTCCCATTTGTCACTGTGGCGGCGTTGGCTACACTCGTTTGCCACCTTGCCACAGCACTAACAGTTACTGTGGCAGCGTCATATTCTATGATTTGCTGGCCCTGTTGCCAGGTTGCGCTCTATGGGTTGCGCATCTTTCTTTCTACCGCTGGTGCCGAGCGCTTGCAAAGGGTGGCCTGCGCCGCCACCCTCTGCACTCCCAGGCGCCCGGCGAACGCCGCCGCTGCGCGGTGCCCTCGCTTACTCCATGTCTGCCTGCCTGGCCTGCCAGTCGCGTGCTGCGGAAACTCACGTTGGCGGGCAGTCAGCCGTCGTGTCTCGGCGGCTTAAAGCCGGAGTGCCGTGGCTCCTGGTCCTCTACCCTAAAGCGGCAGTAGCGTTGCTTTGAGTGAAGAGATTACAGCGCAGGTTTTTTCCCCTGCGAAAACTGGTGAGCCGAAGTTAATCCCGGGCGCCCGGCGAACGCCGCCGCTGCGCGGTGCCCTCGCTTACTCCATGTCTGCCTGCCTGGCCTGCCGGTCGCGTGCTGCGGAAACTCTCGTTGGCGGGCAGTCAGCCGTCGTGTCTCGGCGGCTTAAAGCCGGAGTGCCGTGGCTCCTGGTTCTCTACCCTAAAGCGGCAGTAGCGTTGCTTTGAGTGAAGAGATTACAGCGCAGGTTTTTTCCCCTGCGAAAACTGGTGAGCCGAAGCGACAAAAATGCCGGGAGCATTTTTGAACGATGCCTGCGCACAAGCCTGATAGCAGGGAGGCCATCAGAGGCGAAACAAGCCATGGATGGCGCGTCGAGTCGTGCCGTCGGGCGCGAGAGCGGAGGGCGAACGCAGTGCGTAGCACCGGTTTCTTTAGGATCCGCTGGATTGTTAAGGGGCTGTCGGAACAGCCCCTTAACACGTTCACCGGCGACAACCGGATTATATTCTGACGATTGCGAGTGAACGGAACTGTCCACTCCTGCCATATATGAATTCTGGCCTGCTAACTGGGGGGATCTGGAACCCTAAACGGCTCCAGAAACGCCATTCATCACCCAAGCTGACCATTATTCAAATGCTTAACCCGGCGCTTAACTTCCTCCTGCTTACCGGCGTTAAACGGACGAGCATCCGGGCTGCCGAGATATCCGCACACGCGGCGAGTCACTGACACGCGCGCCGCGTCGTGGTTGCCGCATTTCGGGCAGGTAAAGCCTTTGCTGGTGCACTCAAACTCACCGGTGAAACCGCACTCGTAGCACTCATCAATCGGCGTGTTGGTACCGTAGTACGGCACGTGCTGGTAGCTGTAATCCCATACATCTTCCAGCGCCTTCAGGTTGTGCTGCAGGTTTGGATATTCCCCGTAACAGATGAAGCCACCGCTCGCCAGCGGCGGATATGGCGCTTCAAAGTCGAGTTTGTCATATGGGTTCACCTTTTTCTCCACGTCGAGATGGAAGCTGTTGGTGTAGTAGCCTTTATCGGTTACGCCCGGAACAATCCCGAAATCAGCGGTATCAAGGCGGCAGAAGCGGTCGCAAAGGTTTTCACTTGGCGTACTGTACAGGCTGAAGCCGTAGCCGGTTTCTTCTTTCCAGGTATCTACTGCCTGGCGCAGACGCTCAACGATAGCAATGGCTTTAGCACGCAGAGCCGCATCGTCATAAACGTGTTTGTTGCCATACAGGGCGTTAATAGTTTCGTGGATACCGATATAACCCAGCGAAATAGAAGCGCGACCATTTTTAAAGATCTGCGATACATCATCGTCGGCTTTCAGACGCACGCCGCAGGCACCTTCCATATAAAGGATTGGCGCTACGCGGGCTTTCACCCCTTCCAGGCGGGCGATACGGGTCATCAATGCTTTACGGGCCAGCGCCAGGCGCTCATCCAGCAGGGCATTAAACGCCGCTTCGTCGCCCTGGGCTTCCAGAGCAATACGCGGTAGGTTGAGGCTGATAACGCCCAGGTTGTTGCGGCCATCGTGGATCTGCTCGCCGTTTTCTTCGTACACGCCGAGGAAGCTGCGGCAACCCATTGGGGTTTTAAACGAACCGGTAACTTTGACTACCTGGTCATAGTTCAGAATGTCCGGATACATGCGCTTGCTGGCGCACTCCAGAGCCAGTTGTTTAATGTCGTAGTTTGGATCGCCAAACTTGTGGTTCAGGCCATTGCGGATAGCAAATACCAGTTTTGGGAACACCGCGGTTTTGCGGTTTTTACCCAGACCGGCGATGCGGTTACGCAGAATGGACTGCTGAATCAGACGCGATTCCCAGCTGGTGCCCAGACCAAAACCAAAGGTGACAAATGGGGTCTGGCCGTTCGCGGTGTGCAGGGTGTTTACTTCATATTCCAGAGACTGGAAGGCGTCGTAACACTCTTTCTCGGTGCGCGAATGGGCATAGCCTTCGGCATCCGGAATATCCCACTCTTTCGCGGTTTTACGGTGTTTTTCGAAGCTGGCGGTAACAAACGGCGCCAGAACTTCATCAATACGGTTAATCGTGGTGCCGCCATAGATATGGCTCGCTACCTGGGCAATTATCTGCGCGGTTACCGCGGTCGCGGTAGAGATAGACTTAGGTGGCTCTATCTCGGCGTTACCCATTTTAAAGCCCAGCGTCAGCATGCCTTTCAGGTCGATAAGCATGCAGTTAAACATTGGGAAGAATGGCGAGTAATCGAGATCGTGATAGTGGATCTCGCCGCGTTCGTGCGCCAGGACCACATCGCGCGGCAGCAGGTGCTGACGCGCATAATGCTTAGCCACGATACCGGCCAGCAGGTCGCGCTGAGTCGGGATTACCTTGCTGTCTTTATTGGCGTTTTCATTTAACAGTGAGGAGTTAGTCTGCTCTACCAGGCCACGAATTTCCTGGTTCAGACGGCCGCGCTTCTCGCGGGCGATATCGCGGTCATGGCGATATTCAATATAAGCACGCGCCAGTTGCTTGTACTGGCCGGCCATAAGCTGGTTTTCTACCGCAGTCTGGATATCGTTGATATCCACCTGGCTGCGTTCTTGCATTTGTTTACTGACGGCGTCGGCCACCGAAGCACAATAGTCAACATCATCAACTTCCGCAGCTTTGGCTGCACGCAGGATTGCCTCCTGAATTCGCGCCGAACTGAAAGGTACTTTGCACCCGTCTCGTTTCATCACATGCGGTGTCATGATCTCTCCATTTGAAATGCTGGTTATCCACAGTCTCTGGATGCATAGCGACGGGAAACTTAGGACGCACTTTCAAAAACTTTGCGCTGGCCACCGCTAATTATCCACAGCTCATCCCCTTGTTTAGTCACAGGGGAGTGTTGGAATTATAGTCTGAAAAACCCAATATGTTGGGTCGGGGCGCATTTTAATGACTATATGTAGTGATGTACACCAAAGATGTTTGCAGTTTTTTTGATGTAGAACAAAGTAAATCGGCCATGGCGCGTCTTATGCGGCCCGCCAAAATCGGAGAGTCAGGAATTAAATTTTTCCCTCTGAAAATCGCCCACAACGCGTACACGGGGAGCCCGTCCGTGCGGCGGATATTTAATCCACATAGGTGCCGAAGCCAGAGCGATCGGCAGGAATTGAGTCTTAGGTGGGCCTCAGGCCAGAGCCTGATTTTTAGTTATTGAGCGCTCAAATATTGACGGCCTGTTTAGTTTACTACCGTTATTATTCGCCATACTTTCCCTGGGCGCTTTGCGCCCTTTATAGCGACCGGAGGCCTTATGGACAACGACCCGAACCCTCCCCCGAGTTGGGTAATACTCGTCCGGTAAGCTATCCATTTTTTTGGTCACTGCCTTACCGGGATATGTAAGGCGGTGGCGTATCTGCGCCCCTCCTGAAAGATTTATCCGCTAATGCCGCGGGGCTTTTGGCTGCCCGGCAGAAGCCGGCGCGCCTGGTAGTAAGCCAGGCGCGGAGGGAATTTTATGTTTATCAAATCTTTTACCCGCCTGGTGGCGGCGCTGAGCCGCCGCCTGCCAGAAAGACTGGTGCACAGAGCACCGCTGGCCGAAGACCGCGCTCGCCGCAGTCCTGCCGATTACGCATTAAGCCAGCGCAGCCTGGAGCTGGCGCAAATGACCGAGCAGCAGTTATGGGCGGAGTTTTCCAGCTATCCAGAAGGGCTGAATGAGCGCGAAGTGGAGCAAATCCGTCAGCGGGTTGGCGACAACCAACTGCCTGCCGCGCGTCCTCAGGCCTGGTGGCTGCATCTTTGGGGCTGCTATCGCAATCCCTTCAATCTATTACTGACCGTGCTCGGCGTGATTTCCTACTCCACCGAGGATCTGTTTGCCGCCGGGGTTATCGGGCTGATGGTGGTCATTTCTACGCTTCTGAATTTTATTCAGGAGGCAAACTCCGGCAAGGCCGCCGACAGCCTGAAAGCGATGGTCAGCAATAAGGCGATGGTCTTGCGGGTTATCAATGAACAGGGCGAGAGCCGCTGGCAGGAACTGCCGGTGGATCAGCTGGTGCCCGGCGATCGGGTACGGCTGGCGGCGGGGGATATGATCCCGGCGGATCTGCGTCTGTTAACTGCGCGCGATCTCTTTATCGGCCAGGCCTCATTAACCGGCGAATCATTGCCGGTGGAGAAACAGGCTGGGCCGGAAACGGAGATCGCAGGCGATCCGCTGGCCTGCCCTAATCTCTGCTTTATGGGAACCAGCGTTATCAGCGGCAGTGGCGAGGCAATCGTGGTCGCAACCGGTGCCGGGACCTGGTTTGGTCAGCTCGCGGGCCGGGTGACTGAAAATCTAAAACAGCAAAATGCGTTTCAGCAGGGGATAAGCCGCGTCAGCATGTTGTTAATCCGCTTTATGCTGGTGATGACGCCTGTGGTGCTGCTGATTAACGGTTATACCAAAGGCGACTGGTGGGAAGCGGCGCTGTTTGCTCTGTCGGTAGCGGTGGGCTTGACGCCAGAAATGCTGCCGATGATAGTCACTTCGACCCTGGCGCGCGGCGCTATCCGGCTATCAAAACAGAAAGTCATTGTTAAGCATCTGGATGCCATTCAGAACTTCGGGGCAATGAATATTCTGTGTACGGATAAAACCGGCACCCTGACTCAGGACCGAATTGCCATGGCATCACATATTGATGCGTTGGGCAGGGAGAGCCGCCATGTGCTGGAGACAGCCTGGCTCAATAGCCACTATCAGACCGGCTTAAAAAACCTGCTGGATAAGGCGATTCTCGATGCGGTAGATGCCGAAGCTTCTCGCTCTCTAGCCGCTCGCTGGCTCAAAGTGGATGAGCTGCCGTTTGATTTTGAACGCCGCAGAATGTCGGTCATCGTGGCGGATGGCACCGGTTCGCACCTGCTTATTTGCAAAGGAGCGCTGATGGAAATGCTGGCCGCCTGTAATCAGGTGCGGCTGGATGGGGAAGTCTGCCCGCTTGATGCCGGGATACTGGCCCGGATCCATCGGGAAACCGACAAGCTCAACCGCATGGGGCTGCGGGTGGTGGCGGTGGCGACCCGTAGTTTTAAAGGAAGGGATCAGGATTATACCCGCGTTGATGAATCCAGCCTGATCCTTGAAGGATACATTGCGTTTTTCGATCCACCGAAGGAGACGACCGCACCGGCTCTGCTGGCTCTGAAGGAGAATGGTGTTCAGGTGAAAATCCTGACCGGTGACAGCGAACTCGTCGCTTGCAAAGTCTGTCGTGAAGTGGGGCTGGATCCTGGTCAGCCGGTGTGCGGCAGCCAGATAGATGTTATGGATGATGCCGAACTGGCGGATCTGGCCGAGCATTCGCTGTTGTTTGCCCGGCTGACGCCGCTGCATAAGGCGCGGATCGTCCGGCTGCTGAGGGATCGCGGCCACGTGGTGGGCTTTATGGGCGACGGTATTAACGATGCTCCGGCCCTTAGATCGGCAGATATTGGTATCTCTGTGGATAGCGCAGTCGATATCGCCCGCGAGGCGGCGGATATCATTTTGCTGGAAAAAAGCCTGATGGTACTGGAGCAGGGAATTATTGAGGGGCGCCGTACTTTTGCCAACATGCTCAAATACATTCGGATGACCGCCAGTTCTAACTTCGGCAACGTATTTAGCGTACTGGTGGCCAGCGCCTTTTTACCGTTCCTGCCAATGCTGCCGCTGCATTTGCTGATCCAGAACCTGCTGTACGATGTCTCTCAGGTGGCGATTCCGTTTGATAATGTCGATCCTGAGCAGTTAAAGAAGCCGCAGCGCTGGAACCCCGCGGATCTTGGGCGCTTTATGGTGTTTTTCGGGCCGCTCAGCTCCATATTCGATATCGTTACTTTTGCCGTATTGTGGTGGGTGTTTAAGGCAAATACCCCAGAGGCGCAGACGCTATTTCAGTCGGGCTGGTTCGTGGAAGGGCTTTTGTCGCAAACGCTTATTGTCCATATGATTCGTACCCGCAAGCTGCCGTTTATTCAGAGCCGTCCGGCGGCCGGCCTGCTAGTGATGACGCTGCTAATTATGGTGGCAGGAATTGCGTTGCCGTTTTCCCCGCTGGCCGAATACCTGCAAATGCAGCCGCTGCCATTGAGCTATTTCCCGTGGCTGGTGGCAATTCTGGCAGGTTATATGGCGCTCACGCAGGGAGTGAAAGGACTCTTTGCCCGCCGTTATGGCTGGCAGTGAATCAATGACTCAGAAGGGAAATGTATGAAAAATCCTAGAGTTACACCGCACGAAAGGGCCAGCGGAGCCACGGTGCTTTGCTAAAGTTTGAAGCATCTCCCTTCCTCATTGGGGAGGTGCGTCAATATATCCTGAACTGACTTTTAAGCCGCGTTGATCCCCGCGGCTTCTTTTTTTCTGCGCTTAGCGCGGTACGGCAATGGCTTCGATTTCAATCTTCACGTCTTTAGGCAGACGGGCTACTTCCACACAGGAGCGGGCCGGGAACGGCGCATTGTGCTCGGTGAAAAACGCTTCATAGGTTGCGTTCACGGTAGCGAAATCATTCAAATCTTTAACGAATACCGTGGTTTTCACGATATCGCCAACTTTCAGGCCAGCGGCTTCAATAATCGCTTTAACGTTATCCAGAGACTGACGCGCCTGGGCTGCGATATCGGCTGGAACTTCGCCGGTAGCCGGGTTTACCGGGATCTGACCTGAGGTAATAACCATCTGACCGAGGTTGACGGCCTGAACGTAAGGGCCGATGGCGGCTGGTGCTTTATCCGTATTGATTATGCGAGACATGTTGACTCCTGTTTATAAGTAGCTTGTAAGGCGTTTCTCATTATAGGGAGTACGCCGGGCAATACCAGTAGCTGGCCGCTACCCGGCGTGGGAATTAATGTGCCAGCACCACGTTATGCGCGAAGGCTTTTTCGCAATATTTGCAGGTGAGCTCGATATGGTCCTGACGGGTGCGCACGCTAAAGCTGGAGGCCACCGGCTCGCTGCGGCTGATGCAGTTGCTGTTAGGGCATACCAGTACTCTGTCGATACGTTCCGGCAGGCTCGGGCGGCTTTTGCCCACCACTTCATACTCTTCGATGCGGTTAACGGTGGCCTGTGGGGCATATAACGCCAGCTGATTAACCTGCTCTTCCGTCAGAAAGGTGTTTTCAATTTTAATCAGGTCTTTGCGGCCCAGCTCGCCGCTCGGCAGATTCAGACCGATGGTGATGCGCTGGTCGGTTTCTGTAAGTTTAAACAGCGACAGCAGGCGAAAACCCACCTGGGCCGGGATATGGTCGATAACGGTGCCGTTTTTGATGGCTTCTACCTGTAACTTATTATCGTGCGTCATAGCGTTTCCCCTTACAGATCCTGTGATTCGTTTAATACCAGCGCCAGCAGCGCCTGGCGGGCGAAAATTCCATTACCAGCCTGCTGGAAGTACCAGGCATGAGGCGTAGCGTCCACATCGGTGTCGATTTCATCGATACGCGGCAGCGGGTGCAGCACTTTCATATGGGCGCGTGCGCCGTGCAGATCGGCGGCGCGCAGAACAAACTGTGCCTTTACGTTGGCGTATTCCGATGGGTCGAGGCGTTCTTTCTGTACCCGGGTCATATACAGAATATCCAGCTCCGGCATCACTTCCTCCATGCTGGTATGCAGGCTGTAGGCAATACCGCGCGACTCCAGCATATCGAGGATATAGCGCGGCATTGCCAGCGCATCCGGGGCGATGAAGAAGAAGCGGTTGCCGTTGAACTTCGCCAGCGCCTGCGCCAGTGAGTGCACGGTGCGGCCATACTTCAGGTCGCCGACCATGGCGATATTGAGATTGTCGAGGCGGCCCTGAGTTTCCTGGATAGTAAACAGGTCGAGCAGCGTCTGGGTTGGGTGCTGGTTCGCACCATCTCCGGCATTGAGCACCGGAATATTGCCGGAGAACTCAGTGGCGAGCCGCGCCGCACCTTCCTGCGGATGGCGCATTACGATGGCATCCACATAAGTGCTGATAACTGAAATGGTGTCGGCCAGGGTTTCGCCTTTTTTGCCGAGCGATGTATTGCTGCTGTCGGAGAAACCGACAACTGAAGCGCCGAGGCGGTGAATAGAGGTTTCAAAGGAGAGGCGGGTACGGGTTGATGCTTCAAAGAAGCAGCTGGCGACCACTTTATGTTTAAGCAGCTCCGGGCGCGGGCTGGCTTTCAGGCTGGCGGCGGTTGCCAGCACCAGTTCCAGCTCTTCGCGGCTGAGGTCGTTGATTGAGATGATGTGCTTGTTGAACAGCGGATTAGCCATTGCGCTCTCCTGTCGGGGTATTTGTCCAGGCTTTAGGCAAAAAAAAGCCCCTCATATGAGGGGCTGTGAATAGGGGTTGCTGCAAGAGGAAAACGCCAGCCGCAGCGCCGCAGTGTGGGCGCGCTGTCAGAGCGCTATATTGGGTAAACAAATCCATGCTTCCTCCCGGCAAATTGTCGGGCATTATACCGCCGCATCCTGGGACATCAAGACCCTGAGGTGCGTTTTTTTTACCCATAGCAACCGGTTGCCCGGCGGCCAGGGGAGCGTGGGTTATACCTGGCTTAAGGTCGCGACCATGACGGCTTTAATTGTGTGCATACGGTTTTCCGCCTGGTCGAATACGATGCTGTGCTCGGACTCGAACACCTCATCGGTTACTTCCATACCGCCTGTCAGACCAAACTCTTTAGCCATTGCTTTACCCATTACCGTCTGATCATCGTGGAACGCTGGCAGGCAGTGCAGGAATTTCACCTCTGGGTTGCCGGTTTTCGCCAGCAGGGCAGTATTGACCTGATACGGGCGCATAATCGCAATACGTTCAGCCCATTTCTCTTTAGGCTCGCCCATCGATACCCACACATCGGTATAGATAAAGTCAGCGCCGTGAACACCGGCGGAGGTGTCTTCGGTTAGCAGGATCTGGTTGCCATTTTGGGCCGCCAGTTCACGGCATTTCGTCACCAGCGCTTCGTCCGGCCAGCAAGATTTTGGTGCCACAAGGCGCAGGTTGAAGCCCATCAGCGCCGCGGCTTCCAGCAGGGAATTGCCCATGTTATTGCGCGCATCGCCCAGATAAGCCAGCGTCATCTCTCTGAACGGTACGCCAGGCAGGTGCTCACGCATGGTAAGCATGTCGGCCAGTAGCTGAGTCGGGTGGAATTCATCGGTCAGGCCGTTCCATACCGGTATGCCCGCATATTCGGCCAGGGTTTCAACCACATCCTGCCCCCAGCCGCGATATTGAATACCGTCATACATGCGGCCCAGCACCCGGGCGGTGTCTTTAATTGATTCTTTATGGCCGATTTGGCTGCCGCTGGCACCGAGATAAGTCACGCGTGCCCCCTGATCAAAAGCGGCGACTTCAAATGAACAGCGGGTGCGTGTGGAGTCTTTTTCGAATATTAGTGCAATATTTTTTCCCGCCAGACGCGGAGTTTCGGTGCCCTGTTTTTTCGCGGCTTTCAGCGTGGCGCCCAGCGCCAGCAGGCTGTCAATCTGGGCTGGGGTGCAGTCCAGAAGCTTGAGAAAGTGTTTTTGATAGAGGGATGTCACGGCGTACTCCTGCACTCAAAGTGAATTTAAATTCAACTTATATGGATTACTATGCACTTTCAACCCTTAAATAAATCTTTGTCAGAAAGGTGGAGGCAATGCCAGTGCTGTGTGAAAATAACAGTATCGGCCGACATATTGAGGATACCGTCATGGCAAACCCGGAATTACTGGAAGAGCAGCGCGAAGAGACCCGCCTGATCATTGAAGAACTACTTGATGATGGCAGCGATCCGGACGCGCTGTACACCATCGAGCATCATCTGTCGGCGGACGATTTCGAGTCGCTGGAGAAAATGGCCGTTGAGGCTTTCAAGATGGGCTACGAAGTCACCGAGCCGGAAGAGCTGGAAGTCGAAGAGGGCGATACTGTCATCTGCTGCGATATTCTTAGCGAGTGTGGCCTGAACGCTGAACTGATTGATGCTCAGGTTGAGCAACTGATGAATCTGGCTGAAAAATTCGACGTTGAGTATGACGGCTGGGGCACCTACTTCGAAGGCGACGATGACGAAGAAGGTGAAGAAGACGGCGAAGAAGACGAAGACGACGACGGCGTTCGCCACTAAGATTTTCCGGGCGGCGGCATTAAGGCCGCCGCCCGCGCAGGGATTTGCTATGGACTACCAAACGCTGCTCGCGCCGGTACACCGGTTTCTGCATTGCCCAACCCCTCCCGCCTGGCTCGATAAAGCTAAAGCCCCGGAAAATCTGCCACTACTTCTCACCGATCACCTGGTTTGCGAATTAAAAGCCGCTCAGACCGCGATGCTGCTGATTCGCAAATATGTCGCCGATAAACAGGGGGCAGACGCGTTGCTCGCCTGGCTGCAACCGTATGAGGCATTCGCCTTTCGCGGCGGCCCGGAGCCGGATTTTAGCGCGCTGCAACGTCAGGTCAGTAAAAGCGCACTGCCGCAAACC
The DNA here is from genome assembly GCA_022846635.1 of Salmonella enterica subsp. enterica serovar Choleraesuis. Classification (GTDB taxonomy): domain Bacteria; phylum Pseudomonadota; class Gammaproteobacteria; order Enterobacterales; family Enterobacteriaceae. The sequence goes on along the minus strand of AP025685.1, from coordinate 3,750,059 downwards.
GATGATCCGTGGGGACAATCACTCATTTCCCGCATGGTGCTGCTTATTAAAGAAGAGTTACATCACTTCTGGCAGGTGCGCGAAGTGATGATGGCGCGCGATATTCCCTATATAAAAATTACCGCCAGCCGCTATGCCAAAGGGCTGCTGAGTGAGATCCGCACTCATGAACCGGTCATGCTGGTGGATAAGCTAATCTGCGGCGCGTTTATTGAGGCCCGTTCCTGCGAGCGTTTTGCCGCCCTGGCCCCGTTCCTCGATCCTGAACTGCAAAAATTCTATCTGTCGCTGCTGCGCTCCGAAGCGCGCCACTACCAGGATTACCTGGCGCTGGCTGAAGAAATTGCGGGCGAAGATATTACCCCGCGCATTGCGGCGCTGGGGGCAGCGGAGGCCCGATTAATTCAGTCGCCCGACCCTGAGTTTCGCTTTCATAGCGGTATTCCTGTCGTCTGATCCTACACTTAGCAGATGGGTGTACCTCTGCGGGTATATATCAGCTACTACAAGGAGTCGCTATGAACTGGACGCCCCTGCTGCTGGCAGGCTATGTATTTATCGTGATTGCCATCGCGCTGGCGTGCCTGCGTATTCGCGGAGTATGGGGGAAAGTGGTGGGCGTGGCCGTGATTCTGCTGGCTATTCCAGGTGCTTATCTGATTAAGCACAACGCGCTTTACACCCCACCTGATAGCAGCACGCAAAGCGTGCCTGCGGGTAACGACAGCATTGAAGGCGCGATGCAGGCGCTGCCGGTCTGGCAGGTGTTAAAAGAACAGGAGCCAGTCCGCTGGGCAGCGTTGCGCCAGCAGGCGCTGGAGATGGAAAAAGCCGGGCGCAGCCAGCAGGACATTATCGATGCTCTGCAACCCGAATTGCTCGCCGTGCAGGTGACGCGCCTGCAACAGGCGCCAGATGATGATGTGGTGGCCTATATGCAGGCCAGCCTGCAACAAACGGCGCTGATTCAAAAACAGAGCAATGATGCCTGCTTTCGCTTCTTGTTCCCCGGCGTGAGAGGTGGCGTAAACCCGGTGCATCTTCTGCCGCCAGAGGTGGTTAGCCGGCGCATGGAGGTCGATGCCGCGATGATGCGCGCGGCGCGTGGGCCGGATAAACACCAGGTCAGCGATGAGGAGCGGGCCCAGGCCCAGCAGGATATTCGCCCGATAGTTGCCTCGCTTAAACAGCGCTATGGCGACAAAGTAGAGCTGCTGGCTAACCCGCAGCTGGCGACTTCCGATGCCGATGAAGCCGTGCTGTGTGATATCACTCAGTACTTATGGCGTCAGGTTGTGATGCTGCCGGTTGCGCGGGCGGCGGGGGTTATCCGCATGTCAGTGGATACTGACCGCCACCTGGATGAGTTAAATGCGCCTGATTAACGCAGGTTGTCGGGAAAATTAGCCGGTAGTTCGCTGGCCGGGCAATTAATCACGCTGTCATCATCCGGGCCGCAGTCGCGGATCAGGGTGATGGTGGCGAATTCATCAATCACTTCTGTAGGATATGCCGGGCCGGCTTCGCGCAGTGCGGCCATTTCATCCAGGTGCTGGTTCTGGAAGCAGACGGTTTTTTCCGGATGGTTGATGACCCATCGCGGGAAGAAAATGGTGCCGTGAAACAGCTTATCGGCCAGGTTCACAATCAGGCTAACGTCGGTGCCGGTAGGCTCCGTCCACGAAATTTTATAAACATCCTGCCCTACCCGCACAATCCACGCCTGCTGGTCTTTCACCCAGCGATTGCCAACCATGCCGCTATGAATTCGGTAGTCTAAAGTTGTGCCGTTTTTAACGTAAATCTCGTAATTCCAGCCATTATCGTAGGTATATACCAGATGTTTGCCGATGAAACCGCTGAGGTCGTGTTTATCAAACTGGCTCATTATTTTTTCCTCTTTTGCTTGAATGAACCCAGTCTAAGTCTTCACTTTTTGAATTAATAACGCTAATTTTTACGCAAATTAATTCAAAAATTAGATTGGTTTGTTATGCATAAAACTACCCTGGAACAGTGGTCGCTGCTGGCTCTAGTCGTGGAGTTGGGCAGCTTTGCCCGCACCGCAGAGGCCACCTATCGTAGCCAGTCTTCGGTGAGCTATAACCTGGCGCAGCTTCAGGAAAATCTTGGGGTGACGCTGCTGGAAATATCGGGGCGAAAGGCGGTGCTCACCCCGGCCGGAAAGACGCTTCTGGCCCAGGTGCGGCCGCTGCTTGGCGCATTTGAGGCACTGGAATCCCGCGCCATACAAATGCGCGACGGCGCCAGGGTAAGCCTGGATGTTGTGATAGATACCGTATTCCCCCGCGACAGGCTGTTCACTTTGCTAAGAGATTTTCAGGCCCGCCACCCAAAAACACAGCTCCATCTCACCGAGGTACTGGAAAACGATCCGCAGGCTGCGGATAACTACCCGCACGCTGACGTCATGGTTTTAACTCAGCGCGAAGGATTAGCCGGGCGTGGCGAGTGGTTAATGAATGTGGACTTTATCGCCGTGGCGCATGGGGATCACCCGCTGCATAAACTGGCCGGGCCGTTAACCGATGTGCAGCTGGCGGACTACCCGCAAATCTGCCTCGGCGGGCGTAATAAGGAGGAGGCGGCTCGCGGCGGGGAGTCTCGACCGCGCTGGCTGTTTTCAACCGTAGATGCGGCCATTGAGGCGGTGCACCGCCAGGTAGGCTACGGCTGGCTGCCGGAGCCCCATATCAGTTCGTTGCTGGGAAGCGGCGCGCTGCGCCCGCTGGCGCTGGGCCATGGTGCCCGGCGTGCGACGCCACTGCATATGATAGTGCGTGATGAGCAGGTGCCTATGGATGCTGAAGTTATCACGCTGCTGGAGCTGCTTAAAGCATCCGGTATTAGCGCGGAGTAATCGTTACAGGGAAGGGCAACCTACGGTTTAAGTTCAAACCAACGCCGGAGTAGCGCAAAACAATTTTACCCTGTCGGGGAGGCCGCAAGCTGAATCTGAATATATTTGGGCTGGCTGAGCCGATGAATTGTGCCAGTGGCGTTTGACTATTACGCCACTGGCATCGAAGTATTTTAGCGCTAACTAAATACAATACTTAACTCGGCACTGGCGTTGATATTACCCACCGGCAGCGCCGCGCCGCCGGAGCACAGTCTCCAGGTGATGGTGCTGTTGAAGTCCGCGCTGGGGTCGGTGGCCAGCATGGTGGTGAGCTTCACCGGTACCTGGGCGAAATTAACCGCGGTGGGATGGGCTGCGCAGGCACCGCTCCCGGTTATACCGTTGCCAATTTCGCCGGTAATATAGCCGCCGCCCTGGGTTAGCGCCAGCTGGGTATTATTGGCATTAAATATTCCGGTATTAGCTTTAAATGAGGCATTGATATTTACGTTTGCAGGCAACGAGCCCTGCTTACAATTGACGGAGAATGGAGATGATACTGAGGATAATTCAGCATCCGGCGTGACATCATAAACGGCATCGCCAAAATTAACATTGGTTTGAGTATTAACTAAACACTCAATACCAACAACCTTGAAAGTTAAATTTGTCAGCAAACTAAAATTGTTGCCTCCAAACCCTACCGTTAAAAAAGCTTTGATATCTGGTGAGGTATATATTGTGTTTGAGGGAACTTGTGTACCATCTGCATACACTATCCAGTCTCCCGATATATTGGCCTGAAAAGGTTGAGTGCTACTATTAGCAAGGTATTTACGAAAACACCATGAATTAGCTAAAAGCTCCCAGGCTTCATTAGTATCGGTATCCAGCAGTTGTGTATTTGGATAGCCAATCGTTCCTGAGAAGCGCCTTAATCCCATGGGGCCATACTTACCTTGAAGGTTCCATGCTGTTCCAGAGATTACGGCGCGTGGCATCAAATAGATACCTTTAGTAATTTGATAGCCAACCAGTCCCTGTAATGTAGTGAGTATATTTGAGTTTGCTCCACAGCTATCAGCCATACCAGATGTAAAGCCAAATCCTACAGCGTGGCGAGGTACTGTACCACTTACTGTATAAATATAACTAGGGTTAATGCTATATGGGCTTCCAGACCAGATAATTCCACTCCCCGGACCAATAATAATATTCTCAGCCTTAGCGAAAAAGGTGATAAATAATAAGCAGGCCATCAAGATTTTAATTTTTTTTAACATAAATAATCTCATTTTATTGGCAGGTTAATGTCTGGCTTAATACCGACTGTTGGGTTTGAGTGTTGGCTATCGCATAATTTGCCCGGCATTTCTGGGCGCTGTTATCACCCCATTTTGCATTCAGGGCCCCTTTGGGCGGCAGTCCGGTGACATAAACCTGCCCTTTATCGCCAACGATAAATACGTTATCGCCGCTGCCCGTATCTCCATCCAGGATTACCGACGCGCCAAACGGCAGATAATGACCATTATTATCCTTGAGGCTGAATATCCCCTGAGCGCCAGAGCGGGTATTAAAGCTGGCACGCACGATGGCATCTTTAATTGGGTAAACATTAAGGGTATTTTTTTGCAGCTCCACGTTGTCCGGCAGTGTGGATGGGTCCAGCACCACGGTGTTTTTCTGGAAGTCGGAGAGATAAGGCACTATGGCATAACCCGCGCTATTGGTTTCAACATTGCCATTGACCACTTTGGTATTCACCGCTCCTGGCGCCTGCACCAGTGCCACCGAACTGCCCAGAGTCTGGGAGAGCGTAACGCCGCCGGAGTGTGCCACCAGGCCGCCGTTTAAACCGACATTCAGCGATTGCCACTGCTTATTGTGGCTGTAGCCGAGGCTGGCCAGCCCCTGGCTGCCCTGGTAACTCAGATTTAGCCCGCTGGTTGCCGGGTCGCTTTTACCGTTACTCCAGCTTTGCTGAGCGCTATAAGACAGGCGACTGTCCAGCATAGTCCCGCTATAGCTAGCCTGCTGCTGAACTCGTCCATGATTATCCTTACTCATCATGTAGTTGGCATAGGCGTTATTGGTGCTATCGCGATCGAAAATGCTGAACGGTACCTGAATGTTGGCATACAGGCTGCGATTTTCAGGCCAGCTACCGTTGCGCTTAACCCGATCGATGCTGTAGCCAATTCCAAGATTGACCCGGCGCACCGAGATGTTATAGCTGGCGGAAAGGTTTTTATTCACCGTTTCGCTGCCCCAGTAGTCATCGCGGCTGGCGGAGAGCGAGAACATACCGTACTCACTGAAGTCCTGGGTAACACGGGTTTGAAAACTGCTGCGCCGACGCTGGGCCGCCCACGGATAGTCATCGGGACCGGGGCGGTATTCGCGGCGGTTATAGTCGGCAAAGCTGTAGTAATTTTTGGTGGAGTAGCGGTAAGCGGTTAAATCCACCGAGGTGCCGACCTCGGTGATACTTTTTGAGTAACGCAGCCGATAAGACTGCCCGGAGAGCCGATCGCCATCCTGGCCGCGGGTAATGGTGGACTGAGTGACATCGGCAGATAATGCCCCAAAATGCCCCATTGACACGCCGGAACCTAGTACCCCGGAATAATATTTCTCGGCAATTTGCAGCCCGCCGTAGAGCGTAATATCCCACGGCAGGCCGTAAGTCAGCGTCCCCTGAACAAAACGCGCATCATCACTGTATGAAGCGTTATGGCTGTTGTACTTGCCCGCCGCAACCTGATATTTCCACCCCCCCTGGCGCTGCATATTGGGCAATGACGAATAGGCGATTTGCTGGGTACGCACCCGGCCATCGGCCTCGCGAATCATGACCGTCAGGTCCGAACCAATCGCCGTCTGGTACAGATCGTTAATCACAAAAGGCCCAGGGGATACATAGGTCTGATAAACGATATTGTTGTTTTGCAGCACCGTAACCCGCGCGTTGGTTTCCGCGTTACCGCTTATCACCGGAGCGAAGCCGCGCAGGCTATAGGGCTTCATCTGATCTAATGAACTGAGCACTATCGCTTTGGCGGGGAACGAGTCAAACACATCGGCGGATGTATTTATCTCGCCGATTTCCAGCTCAGATTTTAGCGGCACAATGGTGCGGCTGATCCGGGTGTTATTAAAGTCCGAATCGCGGTAGCGGTGCTTCCCGGTTTCAGAGGCGCTATAGGTATAATTACTGCGCAGCCGCCAGGGGCCAAAATTAATACCGCCGTTAAGACCGGTAAAAAGGTTGGAGTTGGGCTGATTAGTCTGCGACCACATCCGGCTGGCGTTAGTGTTGTAGTTCAGCACTAATCCAGGGATACCGAAATCCAGTAACTCAGGATTAACCGCACCGGCAGCGCTCAGGCTCATATCCGCCTGAGGGATACGAAGATTCAATGACAGCGTCTTTAACTCGACTCGTGCGGAGGCGTGGGGAATTAACTCAGCCAGATGAGTGATTTTCTCCTGCGGCGCTTTATCTTTTAACGCCGGAATACCCTTCACATTGACATGGAGCTGATTTAACAACTCCGGTGTCAGTACCGGAGCAACGCCGCCTTCAGGCAGAGCGGCTACTTCTATATCGCGATAACCATACTCCTCACCATTAATAATGATATTCAGGTTATAGACGCCTGGCGCAATTGCCCCTGATTTTTCAAAACGGGAAAGATCGACCGCAGTTGTATTACCGTGGCCGATTGCCAGCAGCCCCGGATCAAAATAGTCTCCGGCGCGGGCAGTATTAATACATAGCGCAATAAGCGATAGCGGAAATATAAAACGTCCTGATTTGTGTCGGGTTGTCATTTTTCTTCCATAAAAAAATGTTATTTTATTTTTAAACTCACCGGCGGCGTGTCCATACTATATTCATCAATAAATTGCAGCGTGACCTGATGTGGATCTTTTTTGGTATAGGGGTAATAAGTGGTCTGCATCGGCGCGACCATTTTAAGCAGGGCAGCTTTATCAATGAGATGGTTATCAACCTTCATTGAAGAAAGAGTTAGCCAATAGGGAGTGGGGTTATTAATAAAAACACCCTGTGTATCCCACCCTGCGCTTACCTTTTTAATCGCCGTTTCAATACCTTTATTCTCATCAGATAAATGATTGCGAATAAATACCTTTAGGCTGGTCACTATCGTTACCGCAAGGCGATTTACTTTCTTTTGCTCCTCAACGGGAATGGCTTTGAACGATAGCAAAAAAACCGATTCCCGCCCCTCGGGCAATGGCTGCCCGTTAGGGCGCAGTTGCAGTGTGAAATCCTCTCCTGGCTCTACTCGTTGCAACGGCGGCAATACAATAAACGGTACCGAGTCCCTTAGTTTATTACTGTCCACGGCTCCGGTCTCGATATTAATATGATCGCCCCATGCCTGAATCAGCAGGGGTCTATCGGAGCTATTAGTCGCCTTGAACGTTGTCCCTTTACTCTCTTTTTCAGAATAAACAATGCGGGTAAAGCTAAATTTTATTTCAGAGGAGGTGGCTGGCTGAGCGAAAGCGGATACATTCATGATCAGCAGCACCAGGAAAATAATTTTTTTCATTTTTTATCCACTGTAGTGAATGTGCACTGAGTATCAGCGCCACCAAAATCATTTATTCGTGCCCAATCCACCCGTTTGATATTATTTTTGCGGCTGATTAAGCGCGAACTTTGCGGTGCGATAATCGCCTGTTCGGGAGATAACCGGATAATCTCGCCATCTAACGCCAGGTGTATCAGGGTGGAATAAAATTCGCTGTCATTAACCGCCGTTAGCCCATCCCGATTGAGCTTAAATTTCAGGTCACACTTATTGGGTTCTGGTTTGCCAATAGCAGATGGCCGGTAAAACAGCCGGAACCAATATTTGCTGGCAACCGCAATGCGGTTAGCTTCTGGTTCTGGCTGGGTGCTGCTGCTAATTACCGTAATGGAGTAGTTAAATAACTGTTCCCGAGAGTCCGAAACTCGTTCGCTTCCCGTGCGTCTCACCCGCAGTAACGCTTTCTCCCCCGGCTCCAGCCGGAATAACGGGGGCGTTACGGCAAAATAGTTTTGCCCTTCACCTTCCATACTGGCGCTGGCCAGAAATGCTTTCGGGCCGCTGTTTTTTACGGTAATGGTTTGTGAGGTTACACCCTGGGTGTAAACCAGTCTGGTGGGTGTGACCACCATTCCCGCCAGCGCGTGCGTGGACCATGTAAATATCGCTAGCAGTATGAGCAGAGGGGCGCGCATCAGTAGTACCTGAAATTAATCATGATGCGGGAAACCAGCGAACCCGGAGAGATAGCGTTAGCCGCGCAGTCGGCCACAGAACCGCAGGAAACGCCCACAAAAAAAGGCAGCGAAGTATCCGAAGGCGTGCTGCCCGCGCCGCCGAGGTCAATATAGTCGCCCGATTTGAGTGAAGCGTCGGCATATTGCGGCGCTCCAGCGCTGTGATAAAGCAACACGCCGATACCGCTTGAGGCTGAATCCGCGCTGCGGAATAGAAATTTACCGTCGGCGTCAAACCCTTCGCCGGTAATCTGGATAGCCGGGCGGTAGGTCGTGGCCAGCGACAGATAGCAGTTGTGAATGCTGGCGTTAAACGACGCGATATTGGCGAGTTGCGCCCCGGCTTTTAGGGAAAGGAAATCGACATTTCCTAAATTGAGCGCCGGGCGATCCAAATCTACATCACAGCTGCCGGGAGTAATAAATCCGGTAAAGTTGATGTTTATATTGGCCGCCTGACTGACCGGCGCGCAGAAATATGCGCCTGCCAGGACAACCAGGAGAGTTTTAAAGAGTCGTTGTATGCGCATTAATCCCACCAAAATCGTTTATCGTGGACCAGGCAACTTTGCCGCGTTTATGGCTGGTTGGATAAACGTACTCAGAAAAGGGGGCCAGCATCGCCGGGGCATTTCGCTGTAGTAATGATTCCCCGTCGACAGTCAGGTTGGCGAAACTTACGTAATAAGGGGCGTTATTAATTACCCGTATACCCCTGGGGCTTGCCATAAAACTTAATTTTTCCTGAGCGTCTTCAGCGCTGCCGGTCAGTCCTTTAGGGCGGTAAAACAGTTTAATAATGGTACCCACGCCAAATTGCGCGGTGCCGCTAATGGATTTGTCGTTTCCAGTTGGCCCCTGCTGTGTACTGGCAGGAATAGCCCGAGTGTTGAGATAAAAAACCGATTCCCTGTCCTGGGCCAGGGAAGAGCTGCCGTTCAGACGAATACGCAGATTATTCGTGCTTTCCGGGTCGAGCCTAAAAATAGGCGGCGTAATAATAAACGGCGTTTGTTCAAAACCGTCTACCGTCTGGCTCATACGTGACTGCACGATATAACTCTGTTGTGCCGAGGTATTTCTTAATGTCACGGTAGTGCTGTCATTACCCTGTTTTAATATTACCCGGGTGGCATTAATACCAAAGCCGTCAGCCAGAGAGATATTGGCTGTCAGCATGAGCATTAATCCAAATGCGGCTAAACGTTTATTCATATCTTTCCTTAGAACAGGCACACCCAGGGTGTGCCTGAAGAATCGTTTATAAGCGGGAGGTATTAGTTGTAGGCAAAGCTAAACAGAACCGGTGCGCTGATATGGCCGAATTCAATCGCGCTGGCGGTGCCGGTAGAGGCTACGCCTGCTTCCAGGGTAATAACCTTGCTATTGAAATCATCCGCAGATGGGGTAGTAGCGTCGGCAATTTTGAGTTTGTCGCCGTTTTTCAGATAGGTAGTAGAACCTTTCTGGTTCAGCATAATCCCGGAGTTGGTGCCGGAGGCGTTAAAGATGTTTGGGTTACCCCCCAGGGTCTGGCCAGAAATAACTACGTTAGCGGTATCACCGGAGGCCAATGGCGCGTCACAGTTACTCACACCCACGGTAAACTGTTTGGTGCTGGCGGCAACGGGTGTGGCTACGGCGGTGAAATCTTTTTGCGCGTAGTTCCCCAGATCCATGGATGCGGTAGATAAAGAAACATCACAGGTCGCCGCTACAATATCAGCGGTGATCGTCATCTGGGCATTGGAGGCCGCATGTGCTGCGTTCATTGCCAATGCGGAAAAAATGACGGATGCTAAAATTACCTTTTTCATTACTGCTCCTTGTTGATATTGAATTGTTACTAACTTTTATGGCTTACTTTTTTTACTGCATTGCTACCCATTCCATTATCCAAAGTGAGAAATGGAAAATTTATAAAATATAAAATTATTAATAGACTCCGGAATACTTACGATAAAGATCCTGAGTTGTGTTAACCCCTAATTTTTTCATGGCTCTTCGTTTGTAATAACTTACTTTTTTCTCATCAATATTTGCAATCTTACAAATTTCTCTAGGGGTTAATGCTTTCATTAACATGGTTATAACTGTATTTTCGTTATTATCCAGGTATGATATTTTTTTGTTTTCTGGTTCGCTTATCTCAGGCCAGAAGAAATGCTTAAGGAGTTTGTTTACGTTTCTCGTTTCTGGCGCTTCCATTACCTGATAGTTATAAAAATTCATAATGTATTTATGATATGTACTTTTAGGGTCGCTAATTATAAGTGTGGACCTAAATACATTGCTGGAAACCAGCATTTTTACACTGTAGGCATTTATTGAAAAGTCACTAAACACGACTTCATAATTGTGTTGCAGTAATTTTTCAACTAAAAGCGCTCTTAATCCCATTTTGAAATAAGCGCATTCGCTGGCAATAAGGATTTGCCTTCCAATAATACGCGTCCGTTGTTCATTCTTATCTGTATTGTAGGGGGTGTTACCAGAGAATGTATTGCTGACATCCATATCTGAATCTTTCATGCCCTGATCCCTTAGGTAATAAAACTTCTAGCCTTGAAGATAGTGAAGGAAAATTTCACCTGCCGTGAATTTTCGTGAAATCTAGCATTGGTTTTTTAATAATTCCACAGTTTGAAGGGATATTTTTACATATTTTTAGTTATATACTTGGTGGATTAAAAAATACATATATTTCAAATAGATGGGTGGGTGGTCGCTACTTTCATATAAGGTTTATATAAATTTACATAACTTCCTTTCAATGTGAATTATGTTTTTTTATGACATGGCCCATAAAAACATTATATGTAAATAGATATAAAATAAATCATACAATGCTATTATTCTTAACGGTTTTACTTGAACTTTTTTCTAGTGTATTATTCCAAAATGAAAAATTTAATTTTCTCAATCAATAAAACTATGATTTTTAATCATAAAGAGTGCTATATTTCTGCAATGGATACGGGTGAAAAGTCCTATATCGGTGCTAAGCCCTCGGCATTATTACTCTTTTTGATAAAAAATCAGGGTGAACCAATGACCCTGGATGGGATTGGCTCTGCTTTATCCCAAAGTGGTATATTGTTAAATAAAACGTCAATCATTCAATATATTAGTAGATTGAGGAAGATTTTTCGTACGTTTGATTTTAGCAATGAAATCATCACCACGATAAAGGGTGGCGGTTACCATATAGCTATTGATATTCCTATATCTAATATATCCGAAGACTTTCTCTCGAGTAGCCCGAGTGATGATTTTATTGAAGATGAATGCGAGAGTGTTTTAGATGTCACTAAATTAAATTCGACTGATGATGTGATAACCAACAGTCTGGGGGCATCAGGTCAGCGCCCTGTTTTTGATAATAGCGTCGGATGTGCACGGGAAATACGTTCACTTTGCGGTTTAAAGTGGTTGATTGCTGTCATTGTGATGATAGCGGCTATATGTATTGCATTTATTCAAAAAAATAAATTTTCCGAGGTACGTTACCGGTATGATTTTACCGCCGGAGGATGTACTTTTTATGTAGACAGAGATTCTGTTACATCTAATTCTAAAATTAAGCAAAGTATACTGTCGGATGTTGGAGCTGGTTGTAAAAGAAAGCCGTTTGTTTACATCACTTACTTTGAATCATCCAGTAATTATTCATTATTCTCTTGTAATAGTAAGATTACCCAGGATAACACAAGAACGATATGCAGCTCTGTTGCCAGATTTGATAATGAGTAGATGATGATGCGTAGAAATATTATAAATATTGCACCGTGGCTATTTATGGCCGTCCTGGTTTCAGGGTTGGCATTATATCTACTGAATAAGCAGGATGATTTCCAGTTGGATTGTAGCGCCAAGGGCCAGATATCAGTGAATAAAATGATATTGCATTATGTTAACTCATATCATTTTTCTCCCGATGGTAATGGCGTTAGTTCAGTAAGCGGGTGGCTAAAAAATGAACATGGCGCGGTCGATAATGTAGGTATTCAGCTGTATTTTTCCTACACCTTAGACTCAGGAATGCTGACGCTTAAGAACAAATATACGAATATATCTACTGAAAACACAGTGTCAGCGGAGGTGTTAAAAAAATTATTTCCCGCGGTGTATTGGAAGAAAGATAGCGAACAAAAGATCTACGCTTATGCGATGGGGGGAGGCTATCGATTCAACTATGGGCCGTTTCCAGTTAACTTTTGTTATCTAAATTAATTGCATATAGATATATGCATCAGGGAATGGCAACGCCAGGCTTGATGTAGCTAATCCTATATTTATATAAACGATTGATGCCGCTTTTTTTCGGCGATGATCTTTGCCAGATATATCATCCACGTTTGCCTCAGGATTGTTTTTTTCCTTTAGACGATTGTGCCATTGACTTAGCTGAGTAGAAAATATACTAGCCCGACAGCATCGCAGGTGCCGGGTGATCATGGTAATCCGTTGCGCAATAATTAGCTGAAATCAGCAGCGCGACTCCTTAAGAAAGGTGCCAGGAGCATGGCGCTGCTGTGTGACATTCATAGAAATGGGCTGTTTTAGTTGGATGCCGCAATGGAGCAACTTAAAGCATCCGGTATTAGCGCGCGGTAGCCTTACAGCGTTTTCAGCATGCGGACTTCGCAGTCGACGTGCCCGGTATTACCCAGCGGGCCGCTAAGCGGTTCAAAACCCAGTTTACGGTATAGCGCGATAGCGCGGGTCAGGGTCCCCGTGGTTTCCAGGTAACAATAGCTAAACCCCTGGACCCGGGCAAAAGCCATGGCCTGAAGCGCCAGACGGGCGGCTAACCCCTGGCCACGGGCAATAGGCAGGAAATACATTTTTTGCAGTTCGCAGAAGTCGTCTTTCGCGCCGACAAGTGGCGCGATACCACCACCGCCAATTACCTGGCCTTCGTGCTCTACTACCCAATAGGCGCTGCGCGGAGCGCTATACAGCCGGGACAATTCGTCCAGGGTCGGGTCGGCAACGGTAAAGCCTTTATCGGCACTGAGGCCACATTCGTGTGAAACCTGTCGAATAACGCTGGCGATAGCAGCGTCATCATCGGGAGTAATCGGGCGCAGGGTTAATGCAACCGGCGCAGCAACGCTCATAGCAATTCTCATGAAGTAACAAACGGTAATCAAAGGTAATAGCACTGGAACGGGGCGCGGCGCAAGCGGGATATGCGCACTGCGCTTGATAACCGCATCGGGAGAGGGATTAAAAACGGATAGCGGTATGCTTCTTTGCGGCAAATTATCAGTTTTATCATTCCTTATCAAAATGCGCCTTGCCGCCGCTTTGCAGTAACATGAACACCGTACACAGGGTGGGTAAAGCCCCCGCCAGCCGTGAGTTGATGCTAAGCACGGATATTGCATCGGCATGCTTTCTATAATCACAGGGAGCAGGCTGATGACGACTCATGGAATTATCCTCACCACCATTTTGCTATATGTCCTGTTTATGATTGGCGTCGCGCTCTATGCCAAAAAGCGAATCAGGAATTCTGACGACTACCATCTGGCCGGGAGGCGGTTAGGCGTTTTGATGCTGGCGGGTACTCTGGCTGCGACTGAAATAGGCGGCGGCAGCACTATCGGCGTTACTGCCAAAGCCTACGGCGAGTGGGGGCTATCGGCGGCCTGGTATGTTATCGCCACCGGCATTGGTATCTTTCTGGCGGCGTTTATCGCCCCTTATATGCGGCGCTCACTGGCAACTACGGTGCCGGAGATAATCGGTAAAATCTACGGCAAGCCGAGCCATCTGATAACCAGCGTATTATCCGTGGTTTCGCTGATTGCTCTATCTGCCGCTCAGATGACGGCCTGCGCTACCGTAGTCAGTGGGCTGCTGGAGATCCCTTTTGCGGTCGCGGTCATATTGTCTGGCGTACTGCTGGTGTTTTACACCTGGGTGGGCGGTATGTGGAGCCTGACCATGACCGACTTCATTCAGTTTTTCATCATTGTTTTTGGCTTCAGCCTGGCGATTATCTACATCCTGTGGCAGCAGCCGGAAGGGGCGCATGCGCTATTCGCCCGGTTACCCGCTGAAAAAATGCAAACGACAAAACTGGGGTGGGGGGCGATTGTCGGGCTTATCGTGATGTACTTTATGACATTTTGTACCGGGCAAGAGGCGGTGCAACGCCTGTGCTCGGCCAAAAATGAGCGGGTGGCGATAACCGGGGCATTGGTATGTGGCATCGTTATGGTGTTATACGCTTTTGTGCCTGCGCTGTTTGGCCTGGTGGCCGTTTCAATATATCCGGATATTAACCCTAACGAAGCGCTGACCACGCTGGCCGCCGGACAGCTGCCGCCGGTTTTTGCCGGGCTGGTGCTATCGGCGGTGCTGTTCGCCACTATCTCAAGCGGCTCTGGGGACTTACTGGGTGCGGCCAGCATTAGTATTAAGGATATCTATTACGGCTACATTCGGCCCGGAGAAGAGGATAATGGTCAGGCGCTGCGCAACAGCCGCATTATGGTATTAGTGGTGGGTGCGTTGGGCATCATTATCGCGCTGGCTAGCCAGCAGATTATTGAGCTGCTGGTTTTTGCCTTCACGATCCGCGCGACCGGGCCATTCGCCGCTTATCTGTTTGGCTTGCTGGCGTCAGCGCCTCCTCGTCGGGCCGGGTTTATCTCTATCGCGACCGGGACGGTGTGCGGAATCGCCTGGCAGGCTGCCGGGCAGCCATTTGGCATCTATGCTGTAATCATTGGGTCGTTGGCCAGCCTGCTTTCTTATCTGTTGGTCTGGAAGCTGGTACCGTGCTAACTGGCAGCAATATCCGCATAAAAACAGAATTGATCTACATCAACAAAAGATGCATTATAAATGCATCTTTTGTTGTGTGGCTACCGGTCAGCGGGTATCAGGTTTTATGAAAATTATTGCGATTGAGGCGAATATTGCCGCCGGGAAAAGTGCGCTGTTGACGCCATTGTGTTCCGAACTGGAAGTGATGACCGGTAAATCCTGGTCGGTGATTGTGGAACCGGTAGACCGGGACCCTATATTTCTTGAGCTGTTGGCGGCTTTTGTACGCTCGCCGGATGATGCCGATGTGCGAATTAAGTTTCAGATGTATATCACCACCACGCGCCAGCAGCTGCTGAAAAATATCGGCGATGGTAATTATCTGATTGAGCGCTCGTTATTTAGCGATATTGTATTTTGCCAGACCAACTTTCTGACTACCGAGCGGCCAGGCGCGGAATACATGAACTACTTTTATAAAATAAAAGAGTACCTGAAAGATTATCCGCCTATCGACTTAGTGGTTTATGTTGATCGCGACCCGGAGGCATGCCTGGCATCTTGTCGCCAGCGCGCCAGAAACGGTGAAGAGAATTACACGCTGGATTATTTCCAGGATCTTAAATATTTTCATGATGCCTGCCTGCCGCAGATTACCCGCAAATATAATACTCAGTTACTGACTTATCCGGTGGGTGCTGATTTTGCCGATGCGAAACGGCTGGCGCAGGTTATTCATCAGAAAATGGGCTGGTGAGATTCGGCACATCGGTAGGGAATAATGCTCTCGTAATAAAAAAACTATGATTATTGACGAATAGCTAAAATTCTTCGCGGGCTATTTTGATTGATTCGAGTGCTAGATTCGAGCCAATAAAAAACGCCGGACTGTTATTAACAGCCCGGCGTTTTATTTTACGCAGATTAATTACAGGGCGCTGATAACCGCCTGCTGCTCAATCAGCTTAGCCTTAGCATCGTGATAGCCTTGCAGCTTCTCACGCTCTTTGGCGATTACCGCTTCCGGTGCACGGGCAACAAAACCTTCGTTGGCAAGTTTGCTTTCGATGCGGCCAATCTCACCTTCGATTTTCGCCACTTCTTTAGACAGACGCGCCAGCTCATCTTCTTTGTTGATAAGACCCGCCATTGGGATCAGCAGCTCGGCACCGTCAACAATTTTAGTGACCGATACCGGGCCTTTATCGTTGGCTGGCAGCACGGTAATGCTTTCCAGACGCGCCAGAGTTTGCAGGAAGCTGCGGTTGTCATTAACGCGGCGAATTACTTCATCGCTGCAACCACGCAGCAACAGTTCCAGCGGTTTACCCGGGGCGATATTCATTTCGGCACGAATGTTACGCACCGCAATGATGGCCTGCTTCAGCCACTCGGTATCCGTCAGCGCGGCCTGGTCTGCGGCGGCAGAATCGTAAGCCGGGAACGGTTGCAGCATGATGGTATCTGCTTCAATTCCTTTAATGGCTTTAACGCGCTGCCAGATGGTTTCCGTGATGAATGGAATGATTGGGTGTGCCAGACGCAGCAGCGCTTCCAGCACGGTAACCAACGTATTGCGGGTACCGCGCAGTTCGGCTTCGCTTCCGCCGTTCATGACCGGTTTGGTCAGTTCCAGGTACCAGTCGCAGAACTGATTCCAGGTGAACTCATACAGAATACCGGCCGCGATATCGAAGCGGAAGTTATCCAGCGCTTCGCGATACGCTTTTACGGTCTGATTGAATTCAGCGCGGATCCAGCGGTCGGCCAGGGAGAACTGCATCTCGCCGCCGTTAAAGCCGCAATCCTGATCTTCGGTGTTCATCAGTACGAAGCGGCTGGCGTTCCACAGCTTGTTACAGAAGTTGCGATAACCTTCCAGGCGTTTCATATCCCAGTTGATATCGCGACCGGTGGAGGCCAGCGCCGCCAGGGTGAAGCGCAGGGCGTCGGTACCGTGTGGTTCGATGCCGTCCGGGAACTGTTTCTCGGTGCGTTTACGGATTTTCTCAGCCAGCTGCGGCTGCATCATATTGCCGGTACGTTTTTCCAGCAGATCGGCCAGAGAGATACCGTCAACCATATCCAGCGGGTCAATAACGTTACCCTTGGATTTGGACATCTTCTGACCTTCATCGTCACGAATCAGACCGGTCATGTAGACGGTATGGAACGGAACCTGCGGTTTGCCGTTTTCATCTTTGATGAAGTGCATGGTCATCATGATCATGCGGGCAATCCAGAAGAAGATGATGTCGAAGCCGGAAACCATCACGCTGGTTGGGTGGAACTGACGCAGCGCGTCGGTATTTTCCGGCCAGCCGAGGGTGGAGAAAGTCCACAGTGCGGAGGAGAACCAGGTATCGAGAACGTCTTCGTCCTGGCGAAGCGCTACGTCAGCGCCGAGGTTATTTTCGCTACGCACTTCTTCTTCGGTGCGGCCTACGTAAACGTTGCCCGCTTCGTCGTACCATGCCGGGATGCGGTGACCCCACCACAGCTGACGGGAGATACACCAGTCCTGAATATCGCGCATCCAGGAGAAGTACATGTTTTCGTACTGTTTTGGTACGAACTGGATATCACCATTTTCAACCGCTTCAACCGCCGGTTTCGCCAGCACATCGGCGCGGACGTACCACTGGTCGGTCAACATTGGCTCGATAACTACGCCGCCACGGTCGCCGTAAGGGACGGTCAGGTCGTGCGGTTTAATTTCTTCCAGCAGGCCCAGCGCATCGACTGCGGCAACGATGGCTTTACGCGCGGCAAAGCGTTCCAGGTTCTGGAACTCAGCCGGGATAGCGTTGGAGTAAACGTCAGACTCTTCGCCTTTAGTGTCGTACACTTCGGCGCTTTCACGAATATCACCGTCAAAGGTCAGGATATTGATCATCGGAAGCGCATGGCGACGGCCAACTTCGTAGTCGTTAAAGTCGTGGGCTGGGGTGATTTTCACGCAGCCGGTACCTTTTTCCATGTCGGCATGTTCATCGCCCACGATTGGAATACGGCGATCAACCAGCGGCAGGGTCACGAATTTACCAATCAGATCTTTGTAACGCGGATCTTCTGGGTTAACGGCCACGCCGGTATCGCCGAGAATGGTTTCCGGACGGGTAGTGGCAACGACCAGATAATCTTTACCGTCTGCGGTTTTCGCGCCATCGGCCAGCGGATAGCGGATATGCCACATGGAGCCTTTAGACTCACGGTTTTCCACTTCCAGGTCAGAGATGGCGGTACGCAGTTTCGGGTCCCAGTTCACCAGGCGTTTGCCGCGGTAAATCAGGTCTTCTTTGTACAGGCGAACGAAAACTTCTTTCACCGCATTGGACAGGCCTTCATCCATGGTGAAGCGCTCGCGCTCCCAATCCACAGAGTTACCCAGGCGACGCATCTGGCGGGTGATGGTGCCGCCGGACTCCGCTTTCCACTGCCAGATTTTGTCGATAAACGCGTCACGGCCATAATCGTGGCGAGTTTTGCCTTCTTCTGCGGCAATCTTGCGCTCAACAACCATCTGGGTGGCGATACCGGCGTGGTCAGTACCTGCCTGCCACAGGGTATTTTTACCCTGCATGCGCTGGTAGCGGATCATGGTATCCATAATGGTCTGCTGGAAGGCGTGACCCATATGCAAGCTGCCGGTTACGTTCGGCGGCGGGATCATGATGCAGAAGCTTTCCTGACTTTCGTCACCAGATGGCTTGAAGTAGCCTTGCTCTTCCCAGTGCTCGTAAAGCGGCTGTTCGATATCTTGCGGGTTATATGTCTTTTCCATGTCTGCTATGTCTTTCAGGCGCCGTAGGTGGCTGTGGTCAAGTGGAAACCAGCCACGCGATACGCCTTGTAGCGTTCACGCGCCAGTTGTTTCTGGGATTCTTCGTAAGGGACGAAGTCTATCACTTCATAGAAAGCGGTGGCAAAATCTGCAAAACCCGGTGTCAGGTTTATCAGCAGATCGCGCGGTGCGCTGCCGCGCCGTGACGGCCAGCTCAGTTCTACCGGTGCGCCGGCTCGCGGCCCTTCGCCCGCCAGATTATGCGGGACAAACTGATGGGCATCGCGCTGCCATAACGCTTCATCCAGACGAATTGCCTGGGCTTCATCGCTGCAGGCCACCAGGATGCGTTTCCCGGCGCGCCAGCGTTCACAGGCCAGGTCGCACACCAGTGCTTCGACGGCGCTGAGTTCGCCGACGGGCGTATCATTATCCAGCAGATAAAAGGTGGCGTTTTTCATCTCAAGATCCGGGTGGTGTAAAACGGAGTTGGTTTTTTCCGACATCAGGCGCGGTATTTCTACGCGCCGAGGGCCGGTAAGATAAAGGAGCCGCACGGCGCCGATGGGAAATAATAACAGATGTGCGGCCTTTTGGGGGAGGTTATCGGTACGTGCTAAGCGGGCTTAGCGGCCGATTTTTTTCAGTTCTTCAATTGCCGTTTCCAGGATGGCGGCAACCTGGCGCTGAACCTCTAATGTGCTGTGGTGATGAGCATGGATCTGGTGGCGTAAAGTATGTACCGCTTCCCGCAGCTCCGGCGCAAAATCCGCAGGCTCTTCGCGCATGGCTTCAGCCATAGAATCCATCTGACGGGCAAACTGAGCCAGTCGTTCCATCATTGCATCGGCCTGTGCCTGGTTTTCGTTTAGCCAGTTTTCGCCTTCTGGAGCCAGCGCGTAGCGTTTGCGGGTGCCTTCCTGCTGGACGGTGACGTAGCTGACGTCTTCAAGCCAGGTGAGAGCCGGATAGATAACACCAGGGCTTGGCTTATAGAACCCGCCGCTTTTCTCTTCCAGACGTTTAATCAGCTCGTAGCCGTAGCTGGCGTTCTCTTTTAACAGCACTAACAGCAGCAGTTGCAGCTCGTCGGCACCAAATTTACGACCGCGTAAAAACGGTGGGCGTCCGCCTGGGCCGAATGGACCACCTCTGCCGCCGCGTCCGCCGAATGGGCCTTCACCGCCATGGCGGCCTGCCATATGGAAGACGAAGTCGGCGCGTTCTGCCAGCGCGTGGAACATTGCGTGGCGGCCATGATGATGGTGGTGACGTCCACGATGGCCGAAGTGGGAGCGTTCGTGGTCGTGGTGGCACTGGTGTTCACAGTGTTTATTAAACATGGGGTATTCCTTTTATTGTTTGTTAGGGCACGCATAGGTGCTTTGTATCTTAAGACTGTATCTTACGATAGTTAGAAATGTATATCTTAAGATATAAAAGATCAAGTGAGGGTAGGGGGATTTTTTTGTGGTGGGGGGGATAGGGTGCAATCAGCATTGGGGGTAGAGGTAGATATTTGCCAGTAAGGCATGTCTGGTATTGGGCCTGATTCCGTTCACTTACGTTTCGCAGAATATAACCTGCACACCACACGTGAACGGGTAAAGGGGCTGTGCCGACAGCCCCTTTACAATCCCAGCGGCCCCCTGGTCGTCCCGGTGCTTCGCACTTCGCTCACCTCCCGCACTGTCTCCGACGGTCGGCGGTACGCGACCTCCTGTCTTGTTCCGCCTCAGCCCGACGTCCTGTCGGGCTGACCGTCTGCGTCAGCGCTTCGGTTCGCCGGGCCGGATGGGGGAGAATATTGCTGTAATTATTTTTCAGTACAGCGGCAGGGGAATTGCTGAAACAGCTGAGTGAAATATAGATATCTGCCAGCAGCTGCCTGTCTGGGATATGGCAATGTGCCGTTCACTAGCGTTTCGCAGAATATAACCCGCACACCACACGTGAACGGGTAAAGGGGCTGTGCCGACAGCCCCTTTACAATCCCAGCGGCCCCAGAAGAAACCGGTGCTTCGCACTGCGTTCACCTGCGTTCCGCGCTGACTGCGGCATCGCGACTCGACATCCCTGTCTCTACGCGTTTCAGTCCGCCATCCCTGGCGGCCTGGCCTTGTCAGTCGGACTTCGGTTCATCGGTTTCCATGGGGGAGCGGGCCTGCGCTGGTATTCAGGTAACGAACAGCAGCAATTCTGTGGCTGTAAAAAGTCATAATCTGAAGCGACATTCTCCCGGCTGAAAATCGCCGACGCGTTTGCGGCTGACCGGGAGCGGCCACAAGGACGTGGCCGCAGGGCGGGAGCTGCATGGCCGCAGCATACCGCCCGTGCCCGAGCAGGCAGCCGCAGGAAGCGGAGGGAACTGCGTAGCAGCGATTTTGTGGCCGGTCGCCGGGGGTGTTGGGGGGATGGCGACTCATCCCCCCAACGCGCTCTGGGTGCTTGTATCCATATAAAAATAATGAACATGAAAGAGCGCAACCAGCACTGGCATTACATATGGAATCTGCCTGAGGTGGTAGCTCTGAAAATCGGGCGAAGGTTCCGTTCACTTTCGTTTCGCAGAATATAACCCGCACACCACACGTGAACGGGTAAAGGGGCTGTGCCGACAGCCCCTTTACAATCCCAGCGGCCCCAGAAGAAACCGGTGCTTCGCACTGCGTTCCGCGCTGACTGCGGCGTCGCGACTTGACATCCCTGTCTCTACGCGTTTCAGTCCGCCATCCCTGGCGGCCTGGCCTGGTCAGTCGGACTTCGGTTCACATGGGGGAGCGGGCCTGCGCTGGTATTCAGGTAACGAACAGCAGCGATATTGCCGCTGTAAAAATCAAAACTTGAAGCGGCATATTCCCGGCTGAAAATCGCCGACGCGTTTAAGGCTGACCGGGAGCGCTCACAGGGATGTGAGCGCAGGGCGGGAGCTGCATGGCCGCAGCATACCGCCCGTGCCCGAAAGGCAGCCGCAGGAAGCGGAGGGTACCGCAAAGCGGCGATTTTTTTGCCGGTCGCCCGGGAGTGCAGAGGGCGGCGGCGACAGAGCCGCCCTTTGCGCGCTCTGGGTGCCATGGGTGGCATGGACATTGCGCACATAAAAGAGCGCAACCAGCACTGGCATTACATATGGAATCTGCCTGAGGAGGTAGCTCTGAAAATCGGGCGAAGGTTCCGTTCACGCCCGTTTCGCAGAATATAACCTGCACACCACACGTGAACGGGTAAAGGGGCTGTGCCGACAGCCCCTTTACAATCCCAGCGGCCCCCTGTTCGTCCCGGTGCTTCGCACTGCGCTCGCCTCCCGTGCTGTCTCCGGCGGTCGGCGGTACGCGACATCCTGTCTTGTTCCGCCTCAGCCCGACGTCCTGTCGGGCTGACCGTCTGCGTCAGCGCTCCGGTTCGCCGGGCCGGATGGGGGGAGGATCTTGCTGCCCGTTGAGAGACGAACAGCAGCGATATTGTCGCTGTAAAAACCCAAAACTGAAGCGGCATTTCCCCGGCTGAAAATCGCCGACGCGTTTGCGGCTGACCGGGAGCGCTCACAGGGATGTGAGCGCAGGGCGGGAGCTGCATGGCCGCAGCATACCGCCCGTGCCCGAGCAGGCAGCCGCAAGAAGCAGGAGGGAACTGCGCAGCAGCGATTTTTTTGCCGGTCGCCCGGGAGTGCAGAGGGCGGCGGCGACAGAGCCGCCCTTTGCGCGCTCTGAGTGCCGTAAGCGGCATGGATATTGTGTACATGTAAGAGCGCAATCAGCACCGGCATTACATATGGATATCTGCCTGCGGGAGTTCATCTGAAATTAAGTGAAGGTTCCGTTCACTTGCGTATTCACCGCATACAACCCGCCCCCTAAACCCATACCCGAAACACTCCATATAAACAAAAAAGCCCTCCATCTGGAGGGCTTCATAAAGCGAATGCTTAACAACCTTACTCGTCGTTGCCAAGACCCGAACGGTTCAGCAGGAACTGAGCCAGCAGCGGAACCGGACGGCCGGTCGCGCCTTTAGCTTTACCAGAACGCCAGGCGGTACCTGCGATATCAAGGTGTGCCCAGTTGTATTTACGGGTAAAGCGCGCCAGGAAGCAGCCTGCGGTGATGGCGCCACCCGGACGGCCACCAATGTTAGCCATATCCGCAAAGTTAGACTCCAGCTGCTCCTGGAACTCATCGGCCAGAGGCAGGCGCCACGCACGGTCTCCGGATTGCTCTGAAGCGCCGATAAGCTCGTGAGCCAGCGGATTGTGGTTGGACATCAGCCCGGTCAGGTGGTGGCCCAGGGCAATAACGCAGGCACCGGTCAGAGTGGCTACATCAATAACCACTTCTGGTTCATAGCGTTCGACATATGTCAGCACGTCGCACAGAACCAGTCGGCCTTCGGCATCGGTGTTCAGCACTTCTACAGTCTGGCCGGACATCGTTGTCAGTACATCGCCAGGACGATAAGCCTGACCCCCCGGCATGTTTTCACAGCCCGCCAGTACGCCAACCACATTCACCGGTAGTTGCAGCTCGGCGACCATGCGCATAACGCCATAAACCGTTGCCGCGCCGCACATGTCATATTTCATCTCATCCATGCCTTCGGCAGGTTTCAGTGAAATACCGCCAGCATCGAAAGTCAGCCCTTTACCCACCAGAACAATCGGACGCGCGTTTTCGTCTTTATTCCCTTTGTACTCAATAACCGACATCAGAGATTCATTGGTTGAACCTGCACCTACCGCGAGATACGAATGCATGCCCAGATCTTTCATCTGCTGCTCGCCGATAACGCGGGTAGTGACGTTTTTACTGAAAGAGTCGGCCAGCTGACGGGCCTGAGAGGCCAGATAAGCGGCGTTACAGATGTTCGGCGGCATATTGCCGAGGTCTTTAGCGGCTTTAACACCGGCAGCAATGGCCAGGCCGTGCTGGATGGCGCGCTCACCCAGGGTCAGCTCGCGGCGGGTTGGCACGTTAAATACCATTTTACGCAGCGGACGACGTGGCTCGGTTTTGTTGGTTTTTAGCTGGTCGAAGCTGTACAGGGTTTCTTTTGCTGTTTCGACCGCCTGACGCACTTTCCAGTAAGTATTACGCCCTTTCACGTGCAGCTCGGTCAGGAAGCAGACAGCCTCCATTGAACCAGTATCATTCAGGGTGTTGATGGTTTTTTGTACCACCTGCTTATACTGACGCTCATCAAGCTCGCGTTCTTTACCACAGCCGATAAGCAGGATGCGCTCTGAAAGAATATTTGGCACATGATGCAGCAGCAGGGTCTGGCCGGCCTTGCCCTCCAGTTCGCCCCGACGCAGAAGAGCGCTGATATAACCGTCACTTATCTTGTCGAGTTGTTCGGCAATTGGCGACAGACGACGCGGTTCAAAGACACCGACCACGATACATGCGCTACGCTGTTTCTCGGGGCTACCGCTTTTTACACTGAACTCCATGCTTCATGCTCCTGAATCTTAAAGACAACAGCGGCGAGTGCGGTATAGAATTGCTATCTTTCGTAACTCACGACCGCTGTTGCGATGACTTCGTGATAATCTTAACGAATGTTTTTAACGGTTTCGCTACGTCAGTGAAGCTATTGGAACGAAACCGTTGTCTAAGGTTTATCTTAGCGATGTTTTCGATAGCCCAAGAGAATAAATGACGTTTAAGCGATGAAACAAGCGATTTTCCTGCAAAAAGACTCGTTTTCACAGGCGTATTTAATGTGATAATCATCAAATATCTTGTCCGGGAGACGCTCAAAAGCCAGCTGGCGATTCTGTTCATCCTGTTTCTCATCTTCTTCTGTCAGAAGTTAGTCAGGATTTTAGGAGCGGCGGTTGACGGCGAGATCCCGACCAACCTTGTACTCTCTCTTCTGGGATTGGGTGTGCCTGCTATGGCGCAGCTTATCCTTCCGTTAAGCCTGTTCCTTGGGCTGTTAATGACGTTCGGTAAACTCTATACCGACAGTGAAATCACCGTTATGCACGCCTGTGGCCTCGGCAAAAGCGTGCTGGTTAAAGCGGCGATGATACTGGCGCTGTTGACTGGCGTTGCGGCGACTTTCAACGTTATGTGGGCAGGCCCGGTTTCCGCCCGCCATCAGGATCAGGTGCTGGCAGATGCTAAAGCCAACCCGGGTCTGGCGGCGCTGGCACAGGGGCAGTTCCAGCAGTCCAGCGATGGTAGCTCGGTGCTGTTTATCGAAAGCGTGAACGGTCTGAACTTTAAAGACGTGTTCCTGGCGCAGCTGCGGCCTAAAGGTAGCGCGCGTCCGTCGGTAGTTGTGGCTGATTCCGGCCATCTGACCCAGCGGCGTGATGGTAGCCAGGTGGTAAGCCTGAATTCCGGGACCCGTTTTGAAGGTACTGCGTTGTTGCGTGACTTCCGTATCACCGACTTCCAGGACTACAAAGCGATAATCGGCCATCAGGACGTGCTGCTTGATCCGGATGACACAGAGCAGATGAACATGTCTCAGCTGATGAACAACTCTAAACGTCCGGCAGCAGTAGCCGAACTGAACTGGCGTATCACGCTGATTTTCTCGGTGGTGGTGATGGCGCTGATGGTCGTCCCGCTGAGCGTGGTTAACCCGCGTCAGGGACGCGTGCTTTCGATGTTGCCGGCAATGTTGCTTTACCTGCTGTTCTTCTTGCTGCAAAGCTCGCTGAAATCTAACGGTGCCAAAGGTAAGGTCGACCCGATGATGTGGATGTGGATAGTCAACTTCCTGTATCTGGCTCTGGCCGTAGCGCTCAACCTGTGGGACACCGTCCCGATGCGGCGGATTCGTTCGCGCTTTGCGGCTAAAGGGGTGGCATGATGCTGAAATTTGGCGTACTCGATCGTTACATCGGTAAGACCATCTTTAACACCATCATGATGACCCTGTTCATGCTGGTGTCGCTTTCGGGCATCATCAAGTTTGTCGATCAGCTGCGTAAGGCGGGTCAGGGCGGGTATACCGCGCTGGGCGCCGGGATGTACACCATCCTCAGCGTGCCAAAAGATATTCAAATCTTCTTCCCTATGGCGGCGCTGCTTGGCGCCCTGTTAGGGCTGGGGATGCTGGCACAGCGCAGTGAGCTGGTGGTTATGCAGGCCTCTGGTTTTACCCGTATGCAGGTTGCGGCGGCAGTTATGAAAACCGCGATTCCGCTGGTGTTGCTGACCATGGCAATCGGTGAATGGGTGGCGCCGCAGGGTGAACAGATGGCGCGTAACTACCGTGCTCAGGCAATGTATGGCGGTTCGCTGCTTTCTACCCAGCAGGGTTTGTGGGCGAAAGATGGTCAGAACTTTGTTTACATCGAACGCGTGCGCAAAGACAACTCGCTGGCCGGAATAAGCATCTATCGCTTTAACGACCAGCGCCGCCTGGAGTCGGTACGCCACGCTGCTTCCGCGACGTTTGACGCTAAAGCCAAGGTCTGGAACCTGTCACAGATCGATGAGTCAGTACTTACTGACCCAACGAAAATCACCGGTACTCAGACGGTTTCCGGCACCTGGAAAACGACGCTGACGCCTGACAAACTTGGCGTTGTAGCGCTGGACCCGGATGCGCTGCCGATTACTGGCCTGCGCGATTACGTGAAATACCTGAAGTCGAGTGGCCAGGACCCAAGCCGTTACCAACTCAATATGTGGAGCAAAATCTTCCAGCCGGTTTCGGTAGCGGTGATGATGCTGATGGCGCTGTCATTTATCTTCGGGCCACTGCGTAGCGTGCCGATGGGGGTGAGGGTTATCACCGGTATCAGCTTTGGTTTTGTGTTCTACGTACTTGACCAAATCTTCGGGCCGCTAAGCCTCGTGTACAACGTACCGCCTCTGTTGGGCGCATTAATACCGAGCGCCTCGTTTGCCTTGATAAGCGTGTGGCTGATGCTTCGTAAGAGCTAGCCTGACGCTGAGACAAAAATCCCCTCCCGTAATGGCAGGGGATTTTTTTTTGCCTATAAGTTAGCGCCCGCTAACTTTTTTGACCGTGCGCTAGCGAATCAAACACCGCGGCAATAGCCGCCGCTCCCGGATCTTCCACTCCTTTTAAATTGGCAGCATTGACGTAAGAAGAGCGCCCGGCTCCGGCGCGCGTCATGGCGGCGGTCGCCTGAGCGCCGTCACGGGCTGCCTGTGCGGCCTGAGTTATCGGCTCGCCGCGTTTCATTGACTCCAGTGCTGGAAGCAGCGCATCGATAAGCGTACGGTCGCCTGGCTGCGCGCCGCCGTAATGCTGCATCTGGGCTAGCCCCTGGAGTAGTGCATCGGGCAGAGTGGCCCCTTCGCTCACGGCCTGGCCTGCCGTCGTGAAGAATATTGACATCAGCACCCCGCTGGAACCTCCCATAACTACCGCCAGCCGCTCGCCGGTTAGCATCAGCAATAGCGCAGGCTCAGCCAGCGGTAGCTGCTGCTGTTGCAGTAACTTTGCAATATCGCGTGCGCCGGCGGCAAAGGTGCTGCCGGTATCACCATCGCCCG
The DNA here is from genome assembly GCA_022846635.1 of Salmonella enterica subsp. enterica serovar Choleraesuis. Taxonomy (GTDB): domain Bacteria; phylum Pseudomonadota; class Gammaproteobacteria; order Enterobacterales; family Enterobacteriaceae. The sequence goes on along the minus strand of AP025685.1, from coordinate 3,722,841 downwards.
TTTTGGCATCCAGGGTATTCAGGCTCTTTTCGCTGGCGATTAGAGCCCGGGTAATGCTATCAACTACGCCGGCAATAGCCGGAGAGTCGGATGGCGTGTAGTCCAAAGCCATGCTCAACCGGGTATGGGGGATAGCGGCTACCGGAGCAGGAACAATCGCAGCGCGCCAGCCGCTGGTTTCTACCGGAGCCAGCAGGGCTTCACAATACGTTTTCTTCATCCGCAGAGCGGTTATCGAGAACCCTTTCATATCCAGCGAGCTGACCAGGGTTGCAGGACCAATTTGCAGGTCGATACGCCCGGCCAGCCGTGATTCGGCCAGGGCATGGGCCAGCACTCCCATCTCTAATTCCGAGGTGCCGCCCAGATTATTTAGCAGCACCGCCAGACGTCCCTCGTCTCCGCAGGCGGCTTCGAGCCGTTCAACCATGGTATCGATAAGTTCCCGGGCGCTTTCGCAGCGCAGCGTCGTGGCACCGGGTTCACCGTGGATACCCAACCCCAATTCTGTTTCTCCGCTGGCTATTCGCTCTGGCTCATGGCTGCCGGGCAGGCTGGCGCTGCGAATAGCGGCACCGATGCTAAACAGGTTGTCGCAAACGCTTTGTGCAATGGCGTGCACTTCATCCAGCGACTTGCCCTGCTCGGCGGCGTATCCGGCTATCTTATGTACCAGTACCGTACCGGCCAGCCCGCGCGGCTGCGGGTTATCGGGCAGCGCGATATCGTCGGCGACGATGACCATTTTTATCTTCAGGCCGTAACGCCGGGCGCGCTCGGCCGCCAGGCCAAAGTTAAGCCGGTCGCCGGTGTAGTTTTTCACAATCAGCAGGCAGCCACGGTCGCCAGATAGCGCCATGATGGCGTGAAGGATGGCTTCTACGCTTGGCGAAGCGAACAGGTTGCCGCACACTGCGGCGGTCAGCATACCGCGCCCCACAAATCCTGCGTGGGCTGGCTCATGACCGGATCCACCGCCGGAAATAACCGCCACCCGGCCCTTATCCCAGTCGCTACGTAAGACCACCCGAATCGATGGGTCAACATCCAGGCGGGCGAGATTATGGTGGGGAGTGGAGGCGATAATTCCAGCGATGGCATCATCGACCAGTGAGTCGCGATCGTTATAGAAGAATCTGGACATAGTTATTTTTCGCTATTCAGGCCATGGGTTAAGGGTAGCTGCTGGTACGCAGTTACGGGGAAATTGCCCTTACAGGCCTTCAGCCTCTCCCCGTATTTAGAGGGCTGCTTAACCTTATGAGCGACAATTTAAGAGTGCGACAGAACTGTGAACAGTGCTCGCAATTGTTAAGTAAACCTTGTGAATTTGCAGCTTTCTTGCGTGAAACATCGCCAGTTCAGCGGCTTATGGGCAGGATCTGATAGAGGACTCTGGCCGCTCGCGCTATGCTGTAAACAGTATGCCTAACGCGGCAAATCGTTAACACTGGAAGACTTATCATGACCACACCGTTACTCATTGCTAAAACCACCGAGATCTCCTGCGCCCTGCTACCGCAGATGGCTAACCGCCACGGGCTTATCACCGGAGCGACGGGTACCGGGAAAACCGTCACCCTGCAAAAAATTGCCGAATCCCTGTCGGAGATCGGCGTGCCTGTATTTATGGCTGACGTAAAAGGCGATTTGTCCGGTGTGGCGGTGGCGGGAACTGCCTCTGATAAGCTGCAAAAACGGCTGGAAAGCATTGGCGTTACCGACTGGCAGCCGCACGCTAATCCAGTCACCGTGTGGGATATTTTCGGTGAAAAAGGCCATCCGGTTCGGGCTACGGTTTCGGACCTTGGCCCGTTGCTGCTGGCGCGTCTTTTGAACCTCAATGAAGTGCAGAGCGGCGTGCTGCAAATCATTTTCCGTATTGCCGATGACCAGGGGCTGCTGCTGCTGGACTTTAAAGACCTGCGCTCTATCACCCAGTACATTGGCGACAACGCCAAATCGTTCCAGAACCAGTATGGCAACATCAGCAGCGCATCGGTTGGCGCTATTCAGCGCGGCCTGCTGGCGCTGGAGCAGCAGGGGGCGGAGTACTTCTTCGGTGAGCCGATGCTGGATATTCATGACTGGATGCGCACCGATGCTAACGGCAAGGGCGTTATTAATATTCTGGCGGCGGAGAAACTCTACCAGATGCCGCGCCTGTATGCCGCCAGCCTGCTGTGGATGCTGTCCGAGCTGTACGAGCAACTGCCGGAAGCTGGCGATCTGGATAAGCCTAAGCTGGTCTTTTTCTTCGACGAAGCGCACCTGCTATTTAACGATGCGCCGCAGGTACTGCTGGATAAAATCGAGCAGGTGATTCGCCTTATCCGTTCTAAAGGCGTAGGCGTATTCTTCGTTACTCAGAACCCATCTGATATCCCGGATAACGTGCTGGGTCAGCTGGGGAATCGCGTGCAGCACGCGCTGCGCGCCTTCACGCCAAAAGATCAGAAAGCGGTGAAAAGCGCGGCGCAAACTATGCGCGCCAACCCGGCATTTGATACCGAAGAAGCGATTAAAGCGCTGGGTACCGGTGAAGCGCTGGTGTCCTTCCTTGATGAAAAGGGTAGCCCGACCATGATTGAACGAGCCATGGTCATAGCACCTTGCTCACAGATGGGGCCGGTGAGTGCCGATGAGCGCAATGCGCTGATTAACAACTCATCCCTGTACGGCAAATATGAAGATGCGGTAGACCGCGAGTCGGCCTATGAAATGCTGCAAAAAGGCGTGCAGGCGGCGACCGATAAAGCAGGCGCTCCCGATGCCAAAGGCAAAGCGGTAGAAGTAGACGACGGTATTCTGGGTGGCCTGAAAGATATTCTGTTCGGAACTACCGGGCCGCGCGGTGGCAAGCATGATGGCGTGGTGCAAACCATGGCTAAAAGCGCCGCCCGCCAGATTACCAACCAGGTTATTCGTGGCGTACTGGGCAGCCTGCTGGGTGGCCGCGGTCGCTAAGAGCCGATGGATAAGTTAACCGCGCTGCGTCGTACCCGGCGCGTTCCCATGCTGCTGCTGCTGGCAGCGGCATGCGCTTTTATCGTGACGCTGGCGCTGCCGGATAACGTCTGGGTAAACGGCGTTAAGGCTGTCGCCGAAGCGGCGATGGTCGGGGCGCTGGCCGACTGGTTTGCGGTCAGCGCGCTGTTCCGGCGAGTTCCGGTACCTTTCATTGCCCGCCATACCGCCATTATTCCTCGTAATAAAGACCGTATTGCCGAGAACCTGGCGGCTTTTGTTCAGGAGCAGTTTCTGGATAAAGCGTCGCTGCTGGCGCTTATTCGTCGCCACGACCCGGCGCAGATGGTGGCAACCTGGCTGAACCAGCCGGGTAATGCGGCCCGGATTGGCGGCCATCTGCTCCAGGTGATACGTGGCTTTCTGGATGTTACTGACGATACGCGCATTCAGAAACTGCTGCGTAAGGCGGTAAACCGGGCTATTGATAACGTCGATCTTTCCCGGGCCAGTGCCGTTATTCTGGAGGGAATGACCCGCGACGGCCGGCATCAGGCGCTGCTGGATGCGATACTGCGGCAGTTAGTCATTTTTATGGACCGGCCTTCGACCCGCGCTTTTATCGCCCGCGAAGTGGTTCAGTGGTTTAAGCGCGAGCATCCGCGCGCCGGTAAGCTGCTGCCGCGTACCTGGCTTGGCGAGCAGAGTGCCGAGGTCGTAACTAATGCGGTCAATATTCTGCTGGATGAAGTGAGCCAGGATGAAAGCCATGCCCTGCGTCTGAGCTTTAATCGGGCGGTTCAGCGCCTGATCGAGCGGCTGCAAAACGATCCGCAGATGGCGGCCCGTACCGACAGCATTAAAACCATGCTTAAGGACGATGCGGCATTTAATCTCTACATTGGCGAGCTGTGGGGCGATTTACGCGGCTGGCTGAAACAGGATCTCAACGCCGACAATTCTCAGATTCAGGCGAAAATCGCCGCAGCCGGTGCCTGGCTTGGGCAGACCCTGGCTCAGGACGATGCGTTACGCGAGTCGCTTAATCAGCATCTGGAGCAGGCAGCCAGCACGCTGGCACCAGACTTCTCCGCGTTTATGGCGCGTCATATTAGCGATACGGTAAAAAGCTGGGATGCGAAAGATATGTCGCAGCAGGTGGAGCTGAATATCGGCAAAGATCTGCAATACATCCGCATTAATGGCACCCTGGTTGGCGGTGCGATAGGTTTGCTGCTCTATCTGGTGACGCTGGGAGCTGGCTGGTTAAGCCCGTGGCTGTCGGCACTGATTCAGCGCTAGACTTAGCGGTAGTCCAATAAAAAAGCGGCGGAGCGCACCGCCGCTTTCACCTTTCACATAAAGCCATCTCCTTAAAAGATGGTTTTACTCTTGCAGGCGCTCAGCCTTAGAAATCAGCTTTTAGCACCACGCGGTAGCGCGCTTTACCGTCGCGCACATGCTGAATGGCTTCGTTGATTTTCGACATAGGATACAGCTCGGTGGTCGGAGCCACTTTAGTGCGTGCCGCGAACTTCATTAGTGTACGCAGCTCAGCTGGCGAGCCTGTAGCAGAGCCAGAGATACTGCGGTCACCGGCAATCAGTGTGAAGGCCGGGATCTCAAAAGGCTTCATGACCGCGCCCACGGTATGGAAGTTACCGCCGTAGGTCAGCGCTTCGAAGTATGGCAGCCAGTCCAGGGAGACGTTAACGGTATTGATAATCAGATCAAACTGACCGGCCAGCGCTTTCAATGCTTGCGGATCGCGGCTATTCACCACATTATCAGCACCCATTGCCAGCACTTCCTGCTCTTTAGCCGGATTTGAGCTAAATGCCGTTACTTCGCAGCCCATAGCGCGCAGCAGCTTAATGGCGATATGGCCCAGACCACCGATACCAATCACGCCCACCCGGCTGGTCGCCGTGATGTGATGAGACAGCAGCGGTTTAAACACCGTAATACCACCGCACAACAGCGGCCCGGCGGTGGCCATATCAATGCTGTCTGGTAGTGGAATTGCCCACTGCCAGTTGCAGCGCAGCTTATCGGCGAAGCCGCCTTTGTTCAGGATGGTGGCAACGCTGCCGTTCTGACAGTTAATCTGGTTGCCGCTGATGCAGGCGTCGCAGTGCTGGCAGCTGCTGGCTGTCCAGCCCACACCAACCCGCTGGCCCACTTTCAGGCCTTTGTTTTTTGCCGCTTCGCCGAGCGCATGGATATGGCCAACCACTTCGTGTCCGGCAATCAGTGGATAGGAAGAGAAGCCCCATTCGTTATCGATCATCGACAGGTCGGAATGACAGATCCCGCAGTATTCCACCTTCACTTCTACGTCGTCAGGCTGAAGCTCGCCCGCGTCGTATTCGTACAGCTCCAGTTCCGCGCCCGCTTGCTGCGCCGCATAACTCTTAATCTTCGACATGTCGCTTACCTTTGATTTTGCCCTGAGTGCAAGTGTAGAGCATCTGGCTCTCACCCGATCGCCCAGCGGCGGGAAATGGCGTTAAGCATTGATCTTTGGCGAGATAAATCAATGGCCGATTATGCTATTACGTAAGTGGAGAGATAGGGATTAACAGGAAGGGGTGCTAACAGCTCTCCTGGATGTACTGCCATACTACGGGCGCGTGGCGAACAGGCTGATAAATCCAGATAACCTTCAGGTGCCGTTGGATAGCGATATGCAGCGCCGCAGGAATTATTTATAGATATTAATAATATTACGCCTAATCGTTATTTGTTGTTTGAATCATCGCGACTAAATTTAGGACGTAAGTTACGGGGGCTGAATATATTCTGCCAGGAACTAAATAGTTTAATTTTAATTATCGATTGGCGGCGGCAGCAACGATATATAGTATTGCACCGGATAAATAAGTGACATTCTAATAGTTGTGTTTCTAATAATTTAAAGAGAGGGTAGCCCCTCTCTTTATTAACCGCATACTCTATTTAGCCGCGCTTTTTATTGGTGACAATTGCTTCTTTTTCCTGAGGCTCTTCAATCGCGGCTGGAGCAACGCTGGCGGTATTTTCAGCGACAAAGCCAATAACGTTGGTTTTCTCTTTTGGGCGGGCCAGCAGGCTCACCTGGCCGACGAAGACGCCGCCTTTTTTGACTGACAGCGACACATAGGCCAGCGCGCCGTTAACATTACCGTGCTCTTCAATCTCAATAGATTCTGCTTTGCACTCGCCGTTTACGCCACCATCAATAATCAGTTCGCGGCAGCTGATATTGCCTTTCACCCGGCCATTGCGCATCACTTTTACCAGGCCATCTTCGGCATCGACGTTACCATCTACCTCACCGTAAATATAAACCTGGCCGCTGCCTTTAAGGTCGCCGGTAAAGCGGACGCCGCTGGCGATAACGGTGTTGTTCAGCTTTTCTTCAACCGGGCGCGGCTTTTCTACCGCCATAGGTTTTTCCGCCACGACTGGAGGAGTGACCGCATTTACCGGTGTCGCTTCCGGTGCGTTTTTATTTTTACCAAACATAGCAAAGACCTGTTGTTGAAAACCGTGAATGAGAAAAGAGCCAAGCGTCATCCCCCCTGCGGCCAGCGCCCAGTACGGAGCATAAGCAAACCAGGCAACCAGCGTCAGCAGCCAGCAACCTATAGCGAGATAGAAAAAGAGATAACTACGCTCCATAAGATGAAAACTAATGCTCCCTGCACTGCCAGAAATTAAAAGAGGTGGGTAATAAATTTGTTAGCAAAGAAGGTCAGTAGATGACAAATAACCGCAGCCAGACCCGAAAGGGCATTTTCGCACAGAATGTGGTTAATCACGGGGATGAATAATCGGAAAAGTGAAGCCTGTCAGCAAATTGAGGAAATCGCGGCAAGTTGTTTCATCATTAATTGGCTCGGAGAGGGGTAAATATCTCTTATTGCGGAAAGCTGCTTTTATCACGTTATAAAGATATTAACTATTTTGTCACGTGGTACTATAAAATCAGTCACAGCTATAAGTGCGTTTGTTTCATTCATCAGGATAGGATATCAGACGATGACAACATCACATTTTGGCCTCTCTGCTCTTTGGGTTAATCCACTGTCTTATCTGGCTCGTCTGCTGCGGCCGCTCATCAGCTTTTTAACTCCTCTATGAATGGATAAATCCCCGCCTGAAACTACAGGTGGGATGACGCGCATCGTTTTTTGAACATGGATAACAGCGAGTCAGGTATGGATAACAACAGGAAGAAAGGGGCGCTCACCGTCGGCGCGCTAATTATCGTCGTCGTTGCGCTGGTCGCCTGGTGGGGATTGCGCGACCCGGGGCTGCCTGAAGGCTTTGCCGCCAGTAATGGGCGTATTGAGGCAACAGAGGTAGATATCGCCGCCAAGGTGGCCGGGCGCATTGAGCATATCTCTGCCCGCGAAGGGGCGTTTGTCCGTAAGGGAGAAGTGTTGGCCCGTATGGATACCCGGGTGCTGGACGAACAGCGCACCGAGGCGAAGGCTCAGATTCAGGAGACGCAAAGCGCGGTGGCTACCGCGAAGTCGCTGCTGTCTCAGCGCCAGAGCGAAAAGCTGGCGGCGGAAGCCGTGGTGCGTCAGCGTGAAGCAGAACTGGATTCGGCCCAGCGGCGTCACGGCCGTTCTCAGTCATTATCAAAACGCGGGGCGGTCTCGGCCCAGCAGCTGGATGATGACCGGGCTGCCGCGCAAAGCGCAAGGGCCGCTCTGGAGTCGGCTAAAGCCCAGGTTTCTGCGGCTCAGGCCGCAATCGAATCGGCCCGAGCCGGAATAATCCAGGCCAATACTCGGGTAGAAGCCGCCATGGCTACCGAGCGGCGCATCGTGGCGGATATTGAAGACAGCGAGCTGAAAGCGCCGGTGGATGGCCGGGTACAGTATCGGGTGGCGGAGCCGGGTGAAGTGCTGGCAGCCGGTGGTCGGGTACTGAATATGGTCGACCTCAGCGATGTCTATATGACCTTCTTCCTGCCGACCGAGCAGGCCGGGAGGCTGGCTATTGGCAGCGACGTGCATCTGGTGCTGGATGCCGCCCCCACGCTGCGCATCCCGGCAAAAGTCACCTTTGTGGCCAGCGTCGCTCAGTTCACCCCTAAAACCGTGGAAACCGAAAATGAGCGCCTGAAGCTGATGTTCCGGGTTAAAGCGCGCATCCTGCCGGAGCTGCTGAAACAGCATCTGGAATATGTAAAAACCGGTCTGCCGGGAATGGCCTATGTAAGGGTGGATGCCAGTAAGGAGTGGCCGGAGAACCTCGACGTGAGGCTGCCTGAATGAACCAGCCTGATATGGAACATGGCGCGATTGTCAGCGTCGAGAGCCTGAGCCAGCATTTCGGCACCACCCGGGCATTACAAGATATCAGCCTTACTATTCCGGCGCGCCGGATGGTCGGTCTGATTGGCCCGGATGGAGTCGGTAAGTCCAGCCTGCTGGCGCTAATTTCCGGCGCGCGTGCGGTACAGGACGGTAAAGTCATCGTGCTGGGCGGCGATATGGCGGATGCCGACCATCGGCGGCAGATTTGCCCGCGCATCGCCTATATGCCGCAGGGGTTGGGTAAAAACCTCTATCACACCCTGTCGGTATACGAGAATGTCGACTTTTTTGCCCGGCTGTTTGGTCACAGCCAGAGCGAGCGCCAGCTACGAATCAATGAACTGCTGCAAAGCACCGGCCTGGCTCCATTCCGCGATCGCCCGGCGGGGAAACTCTCCGGCGGGATGAAGCAAAAACTTGGGCTGTGCTGCGCGCTGATCCACGATCCTGAGCTATTGATCCTCGACGAACCGACTACCGGGGTCGATCCTTTGTCTCGGGCCCAGTTCTGGGATCTTATCGACAGGATCAGAGATAAACAGCGCAATATGAGCGTGCTGGTGGCTACCGCGTATATGGAGGAAGCCGAACGGTTCGACTGGCTGGTAGCCATGGACGGCGGCAAAGTGCTGGCGACCGGCAGTGCCGAACAGCTGCGCCATCAGACCGATAGTCAGACCCTAGAACAAGCCTTTATCGCGCTGTTACCGGAAGAAAAACGCCAGAATCACCAGCCGGTGGTGATTCCACCGCGGGCGGTGGATGATGATGAGCAAACGGCGATTGAAGCCCAGGGCCTGACCATGCGCTTTGGCGATTTTGTCGCGGTGGATAGCGTTAATTTCCGCATCCCGCGCGGTGAAATCTTTGGGTTTCTTGGCTCTAACGGCTGCGGTAAATCCACTACCATGAAAATGCTGACCGGGCTGCTGCCGGCCAGCGAAGGGAAGGCGTGGCTGTTTGGTCAGCCGGTCGATCCAAAGGATATCGATACCCGTCGCCGCGTGGGCTATATGTCGCAGGCCTTTTCGCTCTACGGCGAGCTGACGGTGCGCCAGAACCTGGAGCTGCACGCCCGGCTGTTTCATCTGCCGGAGCAGGAGATACCGGCGCGGGTGGCTGAGATAACCCAACGCTTCGCGTTGAATGGCGTCGAGGATACGTTACCGGAGGCGCTGCCTCTGGGGATCCGCCAGCGGCTCTCGCTGGCCGTGGCGGTGATTCATCGCCCGGAAATGTTAATTCTCGATGAGCCAACTTCCGGGGTCGATCCGGTTGCCCGCGATATGTTCTGGAACCTGATGGTTGATCTGTCGCGGCGCGATAAGGTGACAATTTTTATCTCGACCCACTTTATGAATGAGGCCGAGCGCTGTGACCGTATTTCGCTGATGCATGCTGGTAAAGTGCTGGCCAGTGATACCCCGCAGGCCCTGGTAGAACAGCGCGGCCTGGACACTTTGGAACAAACTTTTATCGCCTTTTTACAAGAGGCATCGGCCCAGCCTCAGGCAGAGCAGGAGCCCGCGCCTGCCGCACCGCCCTCTGAGCATCATACCCAGGCGGGTAATGCCCGCAGCTTTAGTCTGACCCGTATGTTCAGCTATAGCCGGCGCGAGGCGCTGGAGCTAAAACGCGATCCGGTTCGATCGACACTGGCGCTGTTGGGAACGGTGATCCTGATGTTCATCATGGGTTACGGGATCAGTATGGACGTGGAGAACCTGCGCTTCGCCGTACTCGATCGCGACCAGACCGGCACCAGCCAGGCCTATGCGCTCAACCTTTCCGGCTCGCGCTACTTTATCGAGCAGCCTGCGCTGAGTGATTACGACGAGATGGAGTACCGCCTGCGCAATGGCGAGCTGGCGGTAGCGGTGGAGCTGCCGCCCAACTTTGGCCGTGACATCGCCCGCGGCCGTCCGGTTTCAATCGGGGTGTGGATAGACGGCGCGATGCCTAACCGGGCTGAAACCTTGCGGGGATACGTGCAGGCCATGCACCAGAGCTGGCTGGCGGATGTCGCCACGCGCCAGGCGGGGCAGAAGGCAGGCCAGGCGCTGATACAGATTGAAACCCGCTACCGCTATAACCCGGATGTGAAGAGCCTGCCTGCGATTGTACCGGCGGTGATTCCGCTGCTGCTGATGATGATCCCGGCGATGCTCAGCGCGTTAAGCGTGGTGCGTGAAAAAGAGCTGGGCTCGATAATCAACCTGTACGTCACGCCGGTGACCCGTAGTGAATTTCTGATAGGTAAGCAGCTGCCTTACATCTTGCTGGGGATGCTCAACTTCCTGCTGCTGTGTGCGCTATCGGTGTTTCTATTTGGCGTGGAACATAAAGGCAGCTTCCTGACCCTAACCCTGGCGGCATTTCTCTATATCGTCATCGCCACCGGTTTTGGACTTTTGATCTCAACCTTTATGAAAAGCCAGATCGCCGCCATCTTTGGCACTGCGATCATTACCTTAATTCCGGCCACCCAGTTCTCCGGCATGATCGATCCGGTCTCCTCGCTTGAGGGGATCGGTCGCTGGGTTGGTAATATTTATCCGACCACTCACTTCTTAACCATTGTGCGCGGGACTTTCTCCAAGGCGCTGAATCTGTTCGATCTCCAGGCGTCGTTTATCCCGCTGCTGATAACCATCCCGGTGATTATGGGACTGTGCGTGTTATTGCTGAAAAAGCAGGAGGTATAAGGTGGCGAGCCTGAGAAATATCTTCAACCTCGGCATTAAAGAACTGCGCACTTTGCTGGGTGATAAGGCGATGCTGCTGCTGATCGTCTTCTCTTTTACCATTTCGATTTACTCATCGGCAACGGTGACGCCCGGCTCGCTGCATATGGCGCCGATAGCCATTGCCGATCAGGATCAGTCCCAGCTTTCTAACCGGATCGTGAATGCGTTCTATCCACCGTACTTTAAAACGCCGGTGATGATTGATCCCAGCGAAATGGATCCGCTGCTCGATCGTGGCCAGTTCACCTTTGCACTGAATATCCCGCCCAACTTCCAGCAGGACTTGCTGGCCGGGCGCCAGCCGGAAATTCAGCTCAACGTGGATGCGACGCGCATGAGCCAGGCATTCCTCGGCAATAGCTATATCCAGAATATTGCCAGCGGCGAGGTGAGTGACTTTGCTTCCAGAGCGCGCAGCGCGGCTTCGCAACCCGTGGATCTGGAAGTACGCACCCGTTTTAACCCCAATCTGGATCAATCATGGTTTGGCGCGGTGATGGCTATTATCAACAACATCACCATGCTGGCGATTATCCTTACCGGCTCGGCCCTGATCCGCGAACGGGAACACGGCACCGTTGAGCACCTGTTGGTCATGCCGATAACCCCGTTTGAAATCATGCTGGCTAAGATTTGGTCGATGGGCCTGGTGGTGCTGGTCGCATCCGGTCTGTCGCTGGTGATGATGGTGCAGGGGGTATTAAGCGTGCCAATAGAAGGTTCGGTCACACTGTTTATGCTGGGAGTAGCGCTGAGCCTGTTTGCGACCACTTCGATTGGGATTTTTATGGGCACCGTTGCCCGCTCGATGCCCCAGTTGGGGCTGCTGATGATTCTGGTGCTGCTGCCGCTGCAAATGCTCTCCGGTGGCTCGACGCCGCGTGAAAGTATGCCGCAACTGGTGCAGGACATTATGCTGACCATGCCGACGACACACTTCGTTAGCCTAGCGCAGGCGATACTTTATCGGGGTGCCGACTTTGCTATCGTCTGGCCGCAGTTTCTGGTTTTGCTGGTTATCGGTGCTGTGTTCTTTGCGATTGCCCTGAGTCGTTTTCGTAAGACTATCGGTTCAATGGCATAACGGGCCAGCAAAGTGGCCCTCCGTTAGCTTTGCCAGAAACAGTGTGGGATATTTTGCTGAAGACTCAGGACTCAGCAGTGTCATCAGGATAAAAAGCCCGCCAGCTCAGGCCTGGCGGGCTTTTTTGCGACCCATTTCCATAATTTAAAAAAATACGCCCAACCTCCGGTAATCTCTCTCAGATTTCACGTAGCGTTGCCATTTTTTTGCGCTATTTTAGCGCCTGGCATCGGTCGTCGGTTATCCGGGTAACCGCGAGCGGGAGAGCTGGATGAAATGTCTGGGGGAGAGGGGGACGAAAGTGATTAACCCATTAGCCGCCGTTTATGTGTATTTCATCAATTGAGTTTTTGAGTAATTCAACCAGGTTGAAGATTTATCTGATATAAAACAGAAGATTGAGTTTGGTTAAATTACTCAATTGAGTAACCGCACTAAAATGGATTTACTCACTTCCTCCAATCAGTATACTGACTGCGTTAAGTCACTACTCATATGAGTAAACACACAAAAGAGCCAATGAGCATGAAAGTTATTGCGTTTCTGAATCCCAAGGGCGGCAGCGGCAAAACCACTGCAACGATTAACGTTAGCTCCTGCCTGGCCCGGATGGGGCATAAAGTTGCGGTAGTGGATACTGACCCGCAAATGAGCCTCACCAATTGGAATATTGAAGGTAAAGCGTCATTTGACGTATTTACCGCCGCGTCAGAGAAAGATGTCTACCAGGTGCGTAAAGAGCTTTCAGACTACGACTACGTGATTATCGACGGTGCCGGTACGCTTTCCGTCATTACCTCAAGCGCCGTCATGGTCAGCGACCTGATTCTTATCCCGGTGACACCGTCGCCGCTGGACTTTTCCGCCGCCGGGGCCGTGGTCACCGTGCTGGAGGCCCAGGCCTATAGCCGCCCGGTAGAAGCCCGCTTTCTGATTACCCGCAAAATTGAGCAAGCAGCGATGCTGGCTGTGCTGCGGGAAAGCATAGGCGAGACCGGCATCAAGCCGCTGCGTACCACCATAACCCAGCGCCAGAGCTATGTTCGCTCTATTCTTGATGGAGAGAGCGTATTCGATACCAAAGACGGCGCGGCAAAAGGGGAGATAGAGATCCTCACCCGCGAAGTGCTGGAAGTATTTGAGTAACTGTACTGTTACTCTAATACTCAATGTTTCATTTGAGTTTTAGCGTGAGAATAAAATTATGGCTTTAAAACAGCAGCATACAGCAAAGAAAATGACCTTTGGCGATCACCGCGATTTGAATAAGGTTGTGGCGTCCACTGCCCCTGCAGCGGCTCAGAAGCGGGTAAACTTCAATATGGATGAAGAGAAACATATGCGCTTTAAAGCGGCCTGCGCCCGGCGTGGCGTTTCTATTTCTGACGTAATGAATGGTCTGGCCGATCGGTGGCTGGCAGAAAACGAATAATCAGCGCTACGCTTTTACACAAAAACTCATTAACTCAAATGCGTTATACCTGCCTGACTGTTATCGCTAGCGGCGGGCAGGCTATTCCATCCCTCTCTTCTGAATTTACCTGCAACTAATTGTATTTAAATATTAATTTGTCAACTCCATCGTCTTGAGTGCATGTCATTTGATAGGTGTGAATACACATAATTTCAATTGAGTTAAAACTCAAAAGCGTACTGAATACTGCTCCCAACCCGGATATAGATGAAATATACAGAAGGGGTGGGCAGGGTTTCGCGTTCAATAGGACCCCCAAGAAAAGGATGCGATAACCTTGTTGATGCCTTAAAGGGCAAAGAGGTTTTCAATACTCATTAACTCAAATGCTCATTTACATATTTGAGCAAGGTTTAGATTTATTGTTATACCCAGGCGATACTGCTTCTCTTGGTGTTAGTAGCTATAAAACAATGAGTTATCTCCGCGCTCTGCAAGTTCCTGCTTGTTAATTGGCGTGTAACTCAATAGCTCATTTACTCAAAAAATTATTTACTCATTTGTTTTTACCAAAGCAAACGCTTAACCACGAACTTCCTGAAGATGAAGGTTGGCAAAATAGGGCAAAGCTCCCACAATCGGGTTGTGGGTTGTGGGTTGTGGGTTGTGGGTTGTGGGTTGCGGGTCTCTGTTTATCGCGGCCGGTGCTATAAATACCCGTCATAGCGGCAATGAGTTTAGTTTCATTAACTCATATGTTCATAGACTTATTTACTCATAACTTATTTATTCATTTTCATTTATAGCGACAGAAAATCGTGATTTTCCGGGCAGTCCGCCATTGGGGATGTGTAAGGGAGAGCGGCAACCGCCGCACCTGACGCAGTGCCTGTCATCGCGCCGGGCAGTTACCACTTTGAGTTTTAACTCAATTAATCATTCACTCAAATGAGTTAATCATCGCTTCATATTTCGCTAAATTGATTCACTCATCAAAAGCAGGTTTCTAGCTCGTCCAGAACCCGATAGTCATCGTCCACTAATAGCAGCACGCGCCATTTATCAAAGGTCAGGCAGGGGTGTGAGGTGCCAAAGATAATAATATCGCCAACCCGCAGGTCGTGATCAGGGGCAACCTCCAGCATACAGTGCTGATCCATGATTGCCTGGCTACTCATGGCTCGTGGCGGTAACTCTCGCCGTTCGCCCGCTCGATAATGAGCTATTGGCTGCGGCAAACCGGCATCGAATGCGCTGTCTCGTTTGCCGATATTCACCACCGCGCGGCCCGGCTCGGGCACCGACTGCACCATAGCTATCAGCTCCAGCGCCGGGTTAAGCCCGCCTTCCAGCTGTCTGGCCGTTGGGTCTCGGGCCAGCAGCTGTTCCTGAGCCTGCTGATAGATACCGATATCGTGAGTGATGTAGCATCCGGGGCGGATAACTACGCGGCAGTTTGCCGGGCGCGGCTCTTGCAGCCACATATTGCACACCACGTCGTACCATACGGAACCCGCGCCGGTCAGAATAAATTCGCCTTCCACATAATCCGCCATCTGGCAGGCCAACTGCGCGGCACGGCGTAAAAGATCCTCCACTGCTGGCTGTGGATCGTCGCCGTGCAGCACGCCTTCGTACAATTCAAGCCCGCGCAGGCGTAAACCCGGCAGGCTGGCAATATATCGGGCCAGCTCCAGCGCCTGACTCTCGGTGCGACAACCGCAGCGACCGCCCGCCACCCCCAGCTCTACCAAAACATCCAGTGTTTGTCCTTCGGCGTGGAAAAAATTCGCCAGTGCCTGCGCGTTGGCGGCGTCATCAACCAGGCAGATAAAGTCGGTGGCCGGTGATTCAGCTTTGAGCCGAGCGATAAGCTGCATATTGGCCTTTCCAACCAGCTGATTAACCATCAAAACCCGTTCAATCCCGCTGCCAAAAGCAACGCTAGCCTGCCAGGCACTGCCGACGCCGATGGCCCACGCCCCGGCCTGTTGTTGCTGGCGAAAAATCCAGGGCGTCATGGTGGTTTTCCCGTGAGGAGCCAGGGACACGCCGCGCTGTTCGGCGTATCGCTGCATCCAGGAAATGTTATTAACCAGGGCATTTTTACGAATAACTGCCGCGGGCAGGCAGGCATCTTCAGCCAGCAGCCGGGCAGGGGACGACATTACGGCGGACTTATAAGAAACGGTTAGAGATTGATGGTATTTCATATCATATACCTTTCGTGTTTGATTGTGGTTTCACTGCTGGTATCAAAAATATGCTTATGAAAAATAACGAATTTAATGTTTAATTGTTATTATTATGAATAAAAGTACCAATTATTTTTGGATGTTTTGCGTAGTTTTCCACTGTTTTTAAGCGCTGTAAATGGTTAAATCATCACCAGCGAAAGAATAAGAAGTGAGGATGTATGAAAGCTGACTGGCTATATCGGAATGTCACGGTGATTGACGGTAGCGGCGGCCCGGCGTATCGGGCGGATGTGGCGGTAACCGGCGACAGAATAAGTCATATTGCACCGTCGCTGGATTTGGCGGCGCATCAGGAGCTGGATGGCGAAGGAAAAGTGCTGGCTCCAGGGTTTATTGATGTACACACCCATGACGACACAAACGTTATCCGGATGCCGGAGTATCTGCCCAAGATAAGCCAGGGCGTGACGACGGTTATTGTCGGCAACTGCGGTATCAGCGCGGCCACGGCGACCATTCGCGACGCGGTGCCAGATCCGATGAACCTGCTGGGTGAGGCCGAACATTTTGTCTATCCCACCGTTGGCGCATATGCCGAGGCGGTAAACCAGGCGCAGCCCGCTGTGAATGTGGCGACGCTTATTGGCCATACCACGCTGCGTAATAACCATATGGATGCGCTGCTGCGCCCGGCGCGCGATGAAGAGATTGAAGCAATGCGCCTTCAGCTGCGTGACGCGCTGAATCAGGGGGCGCTTGGAATGAGCACCGGCCTGGCTTATGCCACGGCATTTGAAGCGCCCACCGCCGAAGTCATGGCGCTGGCCGAAGAGCTGGCCGACGGGCAGGGGGTTTACACCACCCATCTGCGGTCTGAATTTGAGCCAATACTTGAGGCGCTGGACGAAGCATTCCGCATTGGTCGCCATGCTCAGGTACCGGTTGTGGTCTCACACCACAAATGTGCCGGAGCGAAAAACTGGGGTCGCACCAAAGAGACGCTGGCGTTCTTTGACCAGATGCGCCAGCGCCAGGAGATAGCCTGTGACTGTTATCCCTACTCGGCCAGCTCTTCCACGCTGGATATGAAACAGGTGACCGATGAGTTCGATATTGTGATTACCTGGTCGGAGCCGCACCCGGAGCAGGCCGGTAAAACGCTAGCGCAGATAGCTGAAGCCTGGTCTGTGAGCCTGCATCAGGCCGCAGAACGGCTGATGCCTGCTGGAGCCATCTACTACAACATGGACGAGCAGGATGTGAAGCGGGTACTGAGCTATCCGGCCACTATGGTTGGATCCGACGGATTACCTAACGATCCTATGCCGCATCCGCGCCTGTGGGGCGCATTCCCGCGAGTGCTGGGATATTACAGCCGCGAGCAGGCGCTATTCCCGCTGGCCACGGCGGTTCACAAAATGACCGGGCTGTCGGCGGCTAACTTCCGCCTGGCGCAGCGTGGGCTAATCAAAACCGGCTATTTCGCCGATCTGGTCCTGTTTGACCCGCTAACGGTACGTGACGTGGCGAGCTTCAGCTCACCGCAGCAACCGGCCGCCGGTATTGAGGCGGTGATGGTTAACGGTGTGATGAGTTATGGCCGCGAGCGGAAAATTATCGGGCGCGCAGGTCGCTTCCTTAAGCGCGAGCAGATGAAGAGTAAGGAGAATCCATGAGCATTAAGCGTTATGGCGCAGAAGGCGCTACCGGCACCGGCGGGCAGCATCTGCCATTTTCCCGCGCGGTAGAAGCCGGGGGCTGGCTTTATGTATCCGGCCAGACGCCGATGAAAAACGGCGAGGTGGTTGAAGGGGGCATTGTTGAGCAGTCGCGGCTGGCAATTCAAAACTGTATCGACATCATGACCGAAGCCGGTTACCGGATGGAGGACGTGGTGCATGTAAAAGTGATCCTCACTGATGCCCGCTATTTTCAGTCTTTTAATCGGGTTTTTGCCGAAATTTTTGGCGCTAACCCTCCGGCGCGTATCTGCTGCGTGGCGGACTTAGTGGTGGACTGTAAGGTGGAGGTCGATGTGACCTGCTACAACCCCCATCGTCAGTCGTCTTAAACTCCTTTCGAACCTGAAAGGGCGGCGCTGAACCCAGGCGTCGAAATACCAGAGTGAACGCAAGATATGGCGCGGGCTTTAGCCCGCGTCCTTAGGGCTCCTGCGCCGTTTTTCAGGTGACCCGTCCGTAATAAATCCGCGGCCTGCCGCGCAAACTTTCTGGACGTGTGCAATGAATAATCCCTCATTCCTGATTTGGTTCTCAATCTATGCCTGCGCGATGATTGTGCTGGGCTGGTATGTTTCCCGCCATCATAAGAATGGCGACGACTTTTTGCTGGGCGGCCGCTCGCTGCCCATGATATTAACCCTCGGCTCTACCGTCGGAACTATGGTCGGGACCGGCTCAAGCGTGGGCGCAGTCGGTTTTGGCTATACCAACGGCTGGGCCGGAATGTTATACGGGCTGGGTGGAGCCTGCGGCATATTATTAGTTTCCTGGCTATTTGCACCGCTGCGTAAATTACGCTTTATGACCATGAGCGAGGAGATGTGCTATTACACCGGCGGCAGTAAAATAATAAAAAATGTTGTCGCATTGCTGATATTTATTGCCTCCATTGGCTGGCTCGGTGCTCATATTTTAGGGGGCGGTTTATATCTGGCCTGGGCCAGCGGAATAGATATTAACGTCGCTAAAGTTATTATCGCTCTGGCGTTTATTGTTTATGTCGGCATTGGCGGCTATTCCGCGGTGGTATGGATTGATACCGTTCAGTCGCTGGTATTATTTGCCGGATTTATTTTAATGGCAGTCCTGGCGGTGAACCACGTCGGCGGCTGGAGCCACATCCAGCAGGCGGTGGACCCGGCGGCGCAGAGCCTGTTTGCCATTGATAAGTTAGGCATGCTGCCCGCGCTGTCGCTGGCCTTTGTTATTGGGGTCGGCGTGCTGGCTACCCCGTCTTATCGCCAGCGCATCTATTCAGCCAAAACCGTCGGCTCGGTGCGCCAGTCATTCACTATTACCGGCGTACTTTACCTGTTCTTCTCCTTTCTGCCCGCGATTATCGGCATGGCGGTCTGGACGCTAAATCCAAACCTTGAAAACAGCGGCTTTGCCTTTCTGTTTGCCACCCAGGTATTGCCGCCCGCACTGGGGATGGCGGTGCTGATTGCCGGGATGTCGGCCAATATGTCCTCCGGCAGTTCGGATGCCATCGCGGCGGTATCTATTATGCTGCGCGACCTTTACACCCTGGTCACCGGCCATATGCCTCCGGCGGATAAAGCCATTCGTCTGTCGCGCATGTTCCTGGTGCTGGTTATCGCCCTTGCACTGCTGTTTGCCCTGACCTCTAACGACATCATTGGCTACATCACCAAGATGATCTCCATGATTATGTCCGGCATGTTCATATGCTCGCTGCTGGGCCGCTTCTGGGAGCGCTTTAACTGGCAGGGCGCGCTGGCGGCCCTGGTCGGCGGTGCGGGAGCCTCCCTGGCCGTGCTGCTAAACGACAGCTGGCTCAGTTTTTGGGGCAATCCATGCATCCCGTCGGTGCTCACAAGCCTGGCTGCGGCGGTGGTTATTACGCTGCTGACTCCCGCCAGCCGGCTGAGCCGGGCCGAAGCGCTGGAGCTTATCACCCGCGAACGCGAAAGCCAGCCTGCAACGGTGCCGTTGGGTAAACCGCTGGCAGCGAAGGAGAGCGCACAGTGAACGATAACTACATCGCCGTTGACTGGGGATCGACCCATCTGCGCGCCTGGCATATTGTCGATGGGCAGTGCCGTCATCGCCTGCGCCTGCCGTATGGCGTAACCCGCCTGAATGGACAGAGTGCAGAATCTATATTCAGTAAATACCTGCTTCCAATAGGAAGTGAGCAGTCACTACCATTTTATCTCGCCGGTATGGTTGGCAGCGATATTGGCTGGCATCCGGTTGATTATCTTACTTGCCCGCAGCCGGTCACTGCCCTTAGCCAGCACCTGCATCAGGTGGCTGATAACGCCTGGATCGTGCCTGGCCTAAAGCTCCAGCGCGATGATGGCGAGTGCAACGTTATGCGCGGCGAGGAAACGCTGCTCGCCGGGGCTTATCAGCTCCACCCCGATACGTGCTACGTGCTGCCTGGCACCCATAGTAAGTGGGTGCTTACATCCAGCGGAACATGCAACGGCCCTCAGGCTACCGTTGAGAACTTCACCACGGCGCTGACCGGCGAACTGCATCATCTGCTGCTTGGCCACTCGCTACTGGGGGCAGGTCTGCCTCCACAGGCGGAGTCCCCTCAGGCATTTATAGCCGGTGCCAGGCGCGCGCAGGAACATCCGGCATTAATCAGCGAGCTATTCGGGGTGCGAGCCGGTCGCATACTCAATAAAATTGCGGCCTGCGACGTAAGTGAGTACTTATCTGGCTTGCTGATTGGCAACGAAATCCACGCCATGCGGCAGCATTATCAGTTAGCCCAGGTAACGCTGGTCGCCGATCGGCCTCTGGCCAGTCGTTACCGCCAGCTGCTTGAGAGTGCAGGCATAGCCGTTTGCCTGATTGACCCCGAACAGGCCTTTTTGCAGGGCATCCGGAGCATTCACTATGGCCGTTAAACCAGCCTCTGCCCCCCCTATACTTCTTTCCACTCTTCAGCTGCCGACAAGGAGCCATCCAAATGAACAATAAGCTGGTCGCCATTTTGCGCGGCATCACCCCATCGCAGGCTTCAGAGCACGTAGAGGCGCTTATCAACCATGGCTTCCAGTACATCGAAATACCGCTCAACTCCCCGGACTGGCACCGGTCAATTGGCGAATCGCTCGTCAGCTATGGCGATAACGCAGTTATCGGTGCCGGAACCGTGCTGCGTCTCGACCAGGTTGATGCCCTGGCAGAGCTGGGCGTGCGGTTTATCGTGACTCCCAATACCAACCCGGCACTGATTCGCCACGCCCGGCAGGCCGGTATGCTGGTGTGCAGCGGTTTTGCCACACCAAGCGAAGCCTTCAGCGCGCTGGAGGCGGGAGCCGACTGGCTGAAGCTGTTTCCGGCCGCCACTTTTGGCACCGGTTATATCCGCGCTATCCGGGCCGTGCTGCCATCGGAGCAACCACTGCTGGCGGTGGGTGGCGTTACTCCAGATACCCTGCAGGACTATCTGGCAGCTGGATGCAATGGAGCTGGCCTGGGCAGTGACCTGTACCGGGCCGGGCAGCCGGTACAGCGAACTATCCAACAGGCTCAGGCATTTATGGCGGCATGGCGGAACGCATCTTCATAAAGCTTTCGGGAGCTGGCGAAATCCACCATAAAACAATTTATTTTTGGTTGCAGCAGAGGAATTCCATGGCGTGAAGCTGCCTTCCGGAATAAATAACCCGGTGAGCCTCATTACCATTATTAGTGGAAGACAGCTCGCATATTTTAGCTCGGGTTAAATATTCCCTTTACCTGATGAGTGGAAATAATCCAGGTTAGATAACGCGGCGAGGGTGGTGTGAAATATTAGGGCAGCGAATTCATATAATCTTTTCCTTTTACTCACAGAAATAGCAGCGTGGTTTCTAATCTATATGGACGAAGATTAAATTGGGGATAGATGGACTGAGAGATTTTTATTGGCAACTTTTGCAGGCCAGAAAATAAAGCGCCAGACTGGCGGGAAAAAGCCAGCCTGGCTTATTAGAGAATCAGTCCCCCAGCGGCTGGCGGTTGGTTCCGCCGCGATGGCTATCCAGCGCTAGTTTTATCCGCCGCAGCCGCGAGCGGGATTCCGACTTATTAGCCAGCGCAACTTCGGTAGCCAGCACATCGACCATCGCCAGCATCGCATAGCGGGAGGTGCTGGGCTTAAAGATGTAATCGTTCTCGTGCACTACTAATGGCAGCAGCAGGGAGGCATGCTCAGCCAGCGGCGTATCGGCTGGCGTAATGGCTATCACTCGCGCACCATACTGCCGGGCGATGGCGGCGCTTTCGACTATCTCCTGGGTAAAGCCGCCCAGAGACAGGGCGATAACCACATCTTTTGGCGCAATGGCCGCGCACATCATTCGCACCAACAGGCCATCGCACTGGCTGACCACCGGCAGACCCAGACGAAACAGCCGGAACTGAAGCTCCTGGGCGCAGATTGTCGAGCCGCCGCCCATCCCGACCGCCAGAACCTGACGGGCCTCGCTAATCCAGCTCACCGCCGTTTGCAGGGCGGCTGGTTCTAAAGCCCGGCGGTTAATCTCCAGCACGCCAATAATGGATTCGTAGATCCCCTGAACCCCTTCCAGATCCGGCACGTCCAGAATAAAGCGCTGGCCGATAGCCAAAGATTGGGCCAGCTTAACCTTGAGTTCCCGCACATCTTTACAACCCAACGCCCGCGCAAAGCGTGTGACCGATGCCTGGCTGGTACCGGTAAGCCGCGCCAGCTCGGCGATTGGCAGCTCCGCCGCAGCCGCCACATCATCAAGAATAAACTGGGCGATGCGCTTCTCAGTGGCCGTCAGGCTCACAAAGCGATCGGTGATGCAGGAGATGATATCGATAGAGCTGGACATAATAGAGGTATCAGCAGGTTAGGGAAGATTGATACTTTGTACCACAGCCTGAAACTGCAAAACACTGAAAACGGCGGGATCGGGCTGCCAGATTCCCGATCGTGGCTATATAAGCATGCTCGGAATAAAGAAAAGTACCGGCACGACAGGTTGCCACAACCCAGGCGCTGCTTTTATCGCCAGTCGATAACAAACTGCGGGGTTAGTTGTTGCGCTGCGACATGAAGCAGTTATAATCCAAGACGTTTTCCGTATCCCTTCAGTGCCGAAGTGGCGAAATCGGTAGACGCAGTTGATTCAAAATCAACCGTAGAAATACGTGCCGGTTCGAGTCCGGCCTTCGGCACCATTAATGCTTTTGTTCATTAAAAAACAAGTAAATAAGAAAAATATTTTATCTTTGTTGCATGTGAAAACTGCATGGATACTTTCCCGTACAAAAGCCAATATATTTGTTAGTAACTTTTGCACACTAACACATGTTAGTGAGCTATTCCCTCCCTTATCGTTACATCTTGTGTTCCTTAAACATTGAAATGTGTGTCATGGTTTCACAATCCTATGCGTATAGAATGATTGAGCGCCTTGAAGTTCGCTGTTTAGCGGTGGTGATCAGTTCATCCGATAGTACTGATGAGGAGCCGGATATGTTCGGCTCCATTGAATGTTGAATCAAACCCTTTGCTTAAGTGTGCGGTCCAAGGAAGCGATCACCATTAAGGTGTATCATGTGAGTCGGGGCATCAGCCACCCAAACCTCGGTTTCCCAAGACAACTCCATAAGATATTTTGCCATCAACTTACGGTCAGGGAATGCTGTAACATAGACCAATCCCGGTTTAGCACTAGCAAATAATTTTGCTAACTCACCGTGTCGCTTCCCATCTACTGGGCCGTGTGAAGTTACTGATTCGATTAACAATAACCAGTTACGCTTTTGCCAATAGAGAACAACGTCGGGCAGTTTACCTTTTCGATCAACAGTAACCCCCAGCTCTGCCAGCCTTTCTTTTCTGAAATGATCTTCTTTTGCTCCCGTGTCACCGATGTAAATAACTTCTGCATCAGGTGCAAAGCGGGGACCAAACTCAACAATGATATCCTTGATTAGCTGGCTATGTGCGCCAGGGCTCAGTTCTAAATCTGTACCATCATTCAGCTTTAATGGGACCATTTCCATTTTTCTCGCCATGGCATACTGTTCAACTAAGGTCGATACGTTGCCCATATGCTCATCAAGTGCTTTTTCCCATTCGGCTGAACCATAGTTTAGCAAAACAGTATGCAGCTCAGGCGCTACCTGATAGCAGGCTTTGGGAGAGTTAACAGGGCGGTCAGGTTTATCTGGATTATATAATGCTATTCCGCCATCACAGAACTGATGTAGAGTTTGTCGGCGGAAAGTTTCGCGAGTGTTTGGGGCATACTCTTTACCATATATATCTCTGCACCAATCCATTATTGGAGTGACACCGATCATCGGACGTTGAATCTTGTCCCATTCGCCATCGGGATGAAGATCAAGCAATGCCAGTAAGGTTAAAGCTGAACGCTCATTTATTTGAGCTCGAGGCATTCCAAGTTGGCGTAATACATCAATAGCTTGCTCAATTTTTCCCTGAGCTTTTAATGGATCCGTCATCTTTCCTTCAGTCATAAGATCTAACTCCCTGTTAATGATTTCATCAATTTGATTCTGGCTTGGAATCTCTTCACCCAACTCACTGCCCATCTTTCGTAATACTTTCAATGAAGGGTAATGAATGGATCTCAAATCAGAAGCATTTACTTGAGTATGCCCACCAAACTGACGGTAATATTTGTCCAGTAAAGTGCAATTCAGGTAAACATAAAGCCCACGGGCAAGATCTGCATCCATACCAGCTTTCTTAATATGGAAAACGTTAGTTTTATTCTCAAAGCCGATCAGATCCCCTGGAAGGGATGAGTCATATAGTGTTGCGACGATTCGACGCTTTTCTTCTTTGCTACTAAACCTTTTTATAATTAGAAAATTACCTTCATTTTTCCAAAGCCATGGGCGCGATGATGCTGAAACCCTAATAGCATTGGGTTTTTTTCCATCAAGAGGCCAAATAACTTTCCCATTTAAATGCTGAGGAAAAAGAAGTGGTACTGACTCTGAATCAATGCTTTCTCGAAGGTCCTCCCGGAGTCGGAAGTTAACCACAGGTCCAGTACTGACTTGAATATTTAGATCTTCTAAAGTTGATGTGAACGGCGATAATCTTTCGATAATGTCCTGTTCTCTCGGACTTGCAGCGATATGTATAAATTTTTGCGTGTCAGCCGGATTAACTATTTTTTCTATTGAAACCTTCCGTAGGGTCATATCAGTAGCTGTAATTTGACCTGTCTCATTATCAAGTTGGAAATCGGAAGTTGGACTTGATGTGATAGTAACTTGGCCTTGTGACACGCCTTTAACACAATGAATAATAATATTTTCTTGAAGAACTTCATCTTCTGCAAAAGCAGTATTTCGTGTGTCAAAAATATGAATGTGCTTGATGGCGCTTTCCGAAAGCAATTGTTCGCGGAAAGGCTGGTAGTAAGGGCCATTACAGAATGAGCGTGGGATAATTGCAACTAACTCCCCCCCTTTCTTTAACCGTTTTAGGGCTAATGCTACAAAACCCGAATATAAATTGACGGTTTCTATACCCGCACTGCTTAGAGAGATTCTATGTGGACTTGAAGAGAGTATTTTTTTATATGGTGGATTCATAATCACATGGCTGTAAGTTTCAATCTCTTCACTGGATGCAAGATTTTTCACCAACAGACTTGTATCAATAATATAATCCATCTTATTGATTTTATAAGATAAAAAACCATCCCTGATCTTTTTGCAAGCGTTCAACATCTTGTTCAGGAACGGAAGCATCACATCCTCAATATCGAAGGCATCAAGCTCTATGCTCTTAACTTTAGACGTCAAGGCTCTATCTATGAATGCAGCAGAGAGCGATCCTACTCCACAGCCAGGATCAAGCAGTTTTACATCACCTTTGACGTCGTCAAACAAGCTCGCCATAAACAAACAAATCGGAGCCGGGGTCATGAACTGACCCAATGCAGATTTAGTCTTTGGGTTTAGTAACTTATTCGCTTCTTTTCTGTATTGCTCAGCCAATTCCAACAAGCGCATCATCTTTCCACTTGGTAACAAAAGTTCAAACTGCATCCTTTTTCAATGTCGTCTGGAGCAACATCAAGTTCAGAATGCTTCGTATGGAGTCAATGTTACTACACTACCATCGCTTAGCCGCCAGGTTTTGGCAGGGCAACTTTCGAAGCAAATTGCAGGTATTACATTTTCGGTTTGCAGAGAGGCCCTTGTTAAGCGTCTTGACCCTGACCCAAAATCCTAAGCCATTCAGAAACAGAATTCCGGCATGATCTACACTCCCTGAACAGAGGTGGTGCCGATGAAAAAATCACGATTCACCGAAGAGCAGATTGTCTTTGCCCTGAAGCAGGCCGAACTGGGTACGTCGGTGCCTGAGGTCTGCCGTAAGCTGGGTATTTCCGATGCCACGTTCTATACGTGGCGCAAGAAATACGGCGGAATTTCCCCTTCAGACAGCTTGAGGAAGAGACTCTCAGGCTGAAGAAGCTGGTTGCCGATCTGAGTCTCGACAAAGCCATGCTGCAGGATGTGCTGGCAAAAAAGAACTGACGCTAGCACGCCTGCGCGAATGGGTCCGGGGCCAGCAGGTACGCTACGGGGCCAGCGAGAGGCAGGTCTGTTTTGCGCTGCGGGTTAGTCGCAGCTCGTTTCGCTATCGCTCCGTGGCGGCTGATGACAGTGCGCTGCGCCTGCGTATCCGTGAGATCACGGAAACCCGCGTGCATTACGGATACCGGCGGGTTCACATTCTGCTCAGGCGGGAGGGCTGGCAGGATAACCATAAACGCATTTACCGTCTTTACCGTGAACAGGGACTGTCCCTGCGTCTCAAAAGACCGCATCGCAACAAATCAGCACAACGCCGCCAGCCACAGCCTCAGGGGCTTTATCCGAATCATGTCTGGGGCATGGATTTTGTCTCTGATGCTCTGTTTGACGGCCGCCGGTTGCGTCTGTTGACGGTGATTGATCTGTACATCCGCGAATGTCTGGGGATCTGTGTCGGGCAGAATCTGCGCTCAACGGAAGTTGCGGAAATGCTGAATAGCATCGCGCTCAGTCGCCCGCTTCCTCGGTTGTTGAAAACGGACAATGGCTCTGAATTTGCAGGAAAAATGCTGGATAAATGGGTGTATGAGCGGGGGATCCATATTGATTTTTCCCGGCCGGGAACACCAACGGATAATGCCACAGTGGAGTCATTCAACGGTAGGTTACGCCCGGAGTGCCTGAACGAGAACTGGTTCATGTCGCTGGAGGATGCGCGGAGCAAAATCGAGGCGTGGCGCATACACTATAATCAGAGGCGTCCCCATTCGGCACTGGACTGGATGACGCCATCCGAATTCGCTGAGAAGTCTGCCGGTTGCCAGAATATGCAACCAACATGAAGCCGGTTATTCCTGATTATGGCTGGAGCATATTCCGGATCAGGGTCATTATGAAGACATTACTAACATCGCGGTGTATTAATCAACGGGGAGCAGGTCAACCCTATAAGAATAATGTCCGCTTGTAGTTCACTGCGGACTTAAGATACTGAATCCAGACTACTACTGATTAGGAAGGACTCTAAACATAACAATCACCTATTGAAGCATAAATTCTATTCAGAGTGGTTTCTAAGCATGAATGGTAATACTTAGTTAATTGGCTTCAATCAAGTCATACTTTTCAGTAAACCTTTCCCATCTTTCAACAAGGGCCCCATAATTAATCTTATGCGTTACATGCAGGTGTTTTCCCTGATACTTTGTATATTCTTTATCTTGAATCTGTGGAGCAAAGTAAATAATTAATGAATCTGGATTGATTGCAAAAAGATCCAAATCATAAAGGGTATGCATGTCACAACGTAACAGTAGCCCATTGCTAACATGGTTATGTGTATCATTTTTATATGCGGAGATATGTGCGGCTTCGAGGATATCAACGATTTTACAGCCACTTACTGCACATTTGGCTGTTTGAGAGATCAAAGTATCGCGAAAAGATTTTTGCCCACGTCTTTGCTTAATTTGCCGTAAAACCGCGATTCGGCGATCATCCATATCGAGAGGTGTATCATCGATGTCTGCTTCAGTAGGATCCAATTGGATGATGCTATCA
This sequence comes from Salmonella enterica subsp. enterica serovar Choleraesuis, assembly GCA_022846635.1. Lineage (GTDB taxonomy): Bacteria > Pseudomonadota > Gammaproteobacteria > Enterobacterales > Enterobacteriaceae. Next base: position 3,695,285 of record AP025685.1, on the reverse strand, counting down.
AATATGTTATTAGCCCATTCGAAATCAATTTCTTGAATCGAACTTTGAACGTTGTATCGCGGTGTGTGAGATATTAAGTCCATTATGGAAATAGAATTAATGGGTTTGTAGTTTTGCTTATAATCAGCTTTAAACTCAAGTGCTGGTACGTCTTCTACTTTAGGCTGTTCAAATTCGTGTCCATTGCTGCAGCGCCACTTTGGTTTTTTAGTTTTTCGAAGGATTAACTTTGCCGGTATGCAATTCTCATTTGGACATCGGTTACGAACTTTTATGTAGGGTGTCGAAGATAAATTATCTATAACTGATATACCCAGAACATTTTTTCTATCAGTTACTATGACAATGTCTCCTTTTTTAACTTGCTTGTGATTTGGCACAAAGTTGTCATATCTGTAAAAGCTTGTGGAGTCATCGTGATAACCATTATTCCCAAAGTACCGAAGATCATCTTGATCTACTGCTTTAAAAGATCATGCCTTTTGATTCATCTATCTGATTCCATGATAAAAATACTAGTTGAATCATAAAACAATAAGAGGGTATTGAGAACATCAATACTTAATAAGCACTGGCCGGATTTTTACCAGGCAAACAAAAGCTCAGGCCACCCTTAGGTGGCCTGAGAAATAGTCACGTTCAAAGACGGATAAGACAATTTTTATGGCGGGGTTTGGCCACCCTTCGGTGGCCTGCAATGATTTACGCGGCGTTGCGGTTTTTGCGTCGCCGCCAGCTGATTATGCCCCCTGCCAGGATGATAAGTGCCACAATGCCTGCGACCATTGCCGGAACCATATAGGGCTGAAGTTGCGCCAGCAACGGCTGCGGGCCACCGCGGCGAATCTCGGCAACCTGTTCGGGCGTTACGGAAACAGAGGCATTGCCAAACTTGTGGTAGACAAAGGTCGCTATCTTCGCGACGTCTTCATCGGAAAGCTGTCCCACATACGAGCCCTGGCCAAAAGCAGGCATAAATGCATGCTGGCCGTCGCTCTGGCGGTCGACTCCGTTGAGGATCGCGGCGATCAGGTTAGAGGGGTTGGACATGCCGGTGACGGTATTGTGTACCAGTGCCGGGTAGGCCTGGTTCTCGCTCCCCTGGCCATCGGGCTGGTGGCAGCTGGCGCAGTAGCCACTGTATAGCGCCTCGCCGCTGGTCACGCTATTTAATTCGCCCGGTGGGTTTTTCCCTCGCAGTTGAGTTTCCAGGTTATAAGTACCGCCCTGGGTATCAATAGGCGCGGTTTCCCCTGGCGTGGAGATAGGCGTCGTGGATTTCAGGTAAACGGCAATGGCCTGTAGCTGGCTGTCGGTTAAGTGCTGGAAGCTATGTTCGACGGCTTCTGCCATAGGCCCGGCGGCCTGGCTTTTGCCAACGGTGCGCCCGGTTTTTAGGTACTCAACCAGTTGTGCTTCGCTCCAGCCACCGATTCCACTGTTTACGTCGGCGGTGATGTTAGGAGCATACCATTGCCCTAACTGAGCACCGGCCAGGGGCGCATTTTTGTCTTCGGCCATCATGATATTGCGGGGCGTATGGCAGGTTCCGCAATGCGCCGGGCCTTCTACCAGCCAGGCGCCTTCGTTCCATTGCGCACTGTGGTTAGGGGAAGGAACAAACCGGCTATCGTCCAGAAATAGCAGGTTCCATAAATGCATGGAGAAACGCAGGTTGAACGGGAACGGTAGCGCCGTTACCTGAGTCGGTTTCTCATCAACCGGCGCAACGCCTTGCATAAAGTAGGTATAAAGCGCGTGGATGTCGCTATCGCTCAGTTTGGTGTACGCCGTGTAAGGCATCGCCGGATAAAGCGGCGAGCCATCGCGCCGAATTCCCTCACGTAATGCTTTGGCAAACTGCGCCTCGCTATAGTTGCCGATCCCCCAGGTTTTTGCGGGCGTAATATTGGTGGCATAGATGGTGCCCATAGGAGACGCAATGCCGTAACCTCCGGCATAGGGCGCTCCCCGGTGGGCGCTATCGGTGTGGCACGCCATGCAGTCAGAGGCCAGCGCCAGGTCGCGGCCTTGCTGGATGAGCCGACTGTCCTGGCCGTTGGCGGCCAGGGCGGGTAGCGCGGTACTCAGCAGCGCGGCGGCCAGCCATGTATTCAGGGAGCGTTTCATTTCCCCTCCAGCGTTTTAACAATGTTGTTTGCGGCTTTCAGTCCCAGTGCCGCCATGGTGAGCGTGGTATTGACCACACTGGCAGAAGGCATGGCACCGCCGCCTGGTAGCCATAAATTAGGGTGGTCGTGAGTACGGCAGTTGCCATCTACCACCGAATCTTTTGGCGAGCTGCCCATAATGGTGCCGCCCATGATGTGGTTGTTGGCATTCAGGGTATCGTTAATCACAAATTCCGTTGCCCCAAACAGGTCGCCAATCTGGCGCAGCTGGGTTTTAACTGCTTCCACCCCTTGATGAACGTAATCACCCACGTCGTAATAGATATCCGGGCAAGCCAGGCCATGCTTATCGCGACGGGTGGTGCTGAGGGTCAGACGGTTGTTCGGGTCCGGCAATGGCTCAAGGCTGATGGAAAGATCCACCGAGCGGCTGGCGCGATCGCGGATCTCCGCTTCCAGCGCGTGGCCAGCCAGTCCTTTCTTCAGGGATTGCAGGGTCGAAGGGATGACGCGGTTAATATTGTTGACGATGATTTTGTTGGCAGAATAGCGGGAGCGGAACTCACCATCGCGCGGGCCAACCAGGCAGCTACTCTGCGCCGGGCCACGGCCAATCCATAGCGGTTCGTTGGCTAAAAACGAGCAGTGCAGTCCGGAGTGATCCATCATGTTGCGGCCCACCTGATCGGAGCTGTTAGCGATGCCGTTAGGGTTGCGTTCGTTGGCGGCGAGCAGCAGCAGGCGTGGGGTCTCAATCCCGTTACAGGCCAGTACAAAAGCGCGGCCGGTCGCCCGGTGTGACACATATTCGTTGTCATACCAATGCACTGCCGTTACCCGGTTGTCAGCATCGGTATCAATTTTATAGACCACTGCTTCGGCCAGCACTTTCGCGCCTTTGTTTTCAGCGCGCTCGATATGATGAATGCCGCTATACATGGCCCCAATCGGGCAGATTGGCTGGCAGTTATTGTTTCCACAGCAGGTTGGGCGGCCTTCCCACGGCCGGGTGCTGCGGCCTTGTGGAATGGGTACCGAATGAAAACCGTGGGGGTTTACCACTTCAGCAATGCGCCGATCTCCATAGCCCCATGGCACCATCTCCATGGGGTAGGGTTGGCTGCGTTCACTGGGTGATTGCCATTCGGGATTGCTGGGGCCAGCCACCCCGATGGCTTGCTCCGCCTCGCAATACCAGGGTTCAATCTCATCATAAGAGATGGGCCAGTCGCGCCCCACGCCATACAGGCTTTTCATTTTGAAATCATTGGGATGATGGCGCCAGCATGAGGCTGCCCAGTGCCAGGTGGTGCCACCGACCACTTTCAAAAAGCCTTGTTTGAAACTGCTGCCGCTGGGGCCACTCAGTTTGACGTAATTATTTTCCGGGTAATAAAGCGGCGCGGTCGCCAGCGGAGATTGAGGATATAGCCCCTGAAAGTCTGAACCGGCGCGCCGGTCGATAGGCATGTTTCTCCAGTTTTCAACCACCTGGGCACGGGTTATACGCGGGCCAGCTTCAAGCACCAGCACCGAATAACCCAGGCTGACCAGCTTGTCAGCAACCAGCCCTCCCACAATGCCCGAGCCAACAATCACCACATCCGCATCGGCGTCGCCGACGGGAGTAAATACAGGTTGTTTCATGATGCAATTCCTTTACGGCAGAAGAGATTGAGGCGGATCGAGGGCTGGAACAGAGGGTTCACGCGTCACCCCTGGCGGTAAGTCGAGCCACCACAATGGGCCTTTACTGCACCAGGTCGGGATAACTAATGCATCGCTAACCGTTTGATACATCAAGGCATCCCGGTAGGCGACTAACACATATTCTGCGCTGTCAGAGGGGCCGGCAGATCCGGTATACCAGGCGCTGAGAATATGGGTTGTTATCTCGGATAATCCGGCAAGCTGTGCGGCATCAAACAGGCTTTGCCCATCATGATGCTCTGAGCGCAGTTGGTTTAATTGGGTCAGTTGCGTGGCAAAGTCGGGAAAACAGTGGGTCAGCGCCAGGAAGTAGCGGGCGCTTAATGCCGGGTCCAGCGCGCTGCGGTCGGTTAACGTCTGGGAAACCTGGTAAAATTGGCTCCAGGCAACCGGTTGATCGACGGCTTGTTGGCGTTGGGCGAAAGTGATTTGAGTGTAGGGAAGAAGGCTGAGCGCAACTAGCCCTCCGGCAACCTTTATGACCGCCTCGCGGCGGGTTATTCCATTTTGGGTGCTCATCAGTTAATCCGGGAGTACATCGCTTGAGAACGGAAATAACTGCCGCTAAATACATAACGGCAGCATGGTTAATTTCACCGCTACTGTACCGCTTTCTTATGTCGGAATTGTTTCTTTTAAGAAAGAATATTTGATTGATATCGTTAGAAAAATTTAGGTATTCAGGTTTCTGTACTTATGATAGTTATCAGTAAAACTTTTATTTTTAAATAAAATCAATGTATTGAAATGAAGTTGTTAAATATTAATCATTGATTTATCTTACGGCTACTTATGTGAATTGTGAGTTTATTTAATAACGGGAGCTTCTATTATGCCTTTCCGGTTATTAGAGGCTGCGCCCGGCCCATGTCCAGGCGCAGCGTCCACGTTCCTGGGCTTAGTCAGCTGGCATAACCTGCCGAAACTTCCTGCACCCTCTCGACCAACTGTCGGTAATTAAGCTGAGTTAGCTCAGTGTCGGAACTCAATTTTCCGTCGGATAGGGTGAGTAACCGTTGGCAGGTTTGTGCTATCAGCAGCGGATCGTGGGTGATTATCAATACGCCGTGGCCGCTGTCGGCCAGGTGGTTTATGGCCTCGCCAATACGCTGTGCATTTTGTCCGTCCAGGCCAGAGGTCGGTTCATCCAAAATGATCAGCGATGCCCGTTGCATCAGGCCAAGAGCGATGGTGAGCCGCTGTTTTTGGCCGCCGGATAGCGTAGCCGGATGTTGTGCGCGGAGTTCCCATAAGCCAAAGGCTTTCAATAGCCGTTTGGCTTTGTGCTGGGGTTGTTTTCCTTTGGCGTTGAGCAGCATCTCGTTGTAAACGCTGTCGCTAAACAGTTGATACACCGTGTCTTGCATAACCATCCAGGCGGGGCAGGCGCTCTCCGGGGTTGGATGAATGCGGCAGGTTCCTGAGGCTGGTTTTTGCAGGCCCATGATGCTGCGGGCGAGGGTGGTTTTTCCGCAGCCGTTAGCCCCCGTCAGCCCTATCACTTCGCCGGAGTGCAGCGTGAAATTGATATCATTGAGCACCTTACGGCGACGCCAGGCGACAGATAAATTCTGCACCTCAAGTAACGGGGCCGAAGCGGGCGGTGCGGTTGCGGTGATTTTGCCATCGTAGAGGTCGAGCGGGGCAATTCCCAGGCGCTGGCGCTGTTCTACGGGCAGGGCGCGTAGCTGCGCCGGAGTAAATATATGCCGAATCTCTCCGTCGCTCATATAAATAATTCGGTCGGCAAGATCCATCAAATAGGCGATACGGTGTTCGACAATGAGCAGGGTTTTGCCCTGGTGTTTTAGGCGGGAGATCTCCTTCTGTAGCTGGAGAACGCCTGCGATGTCGAGGTTAGCGGTGGGTTCATCCATCACAAAGCGCTCGGGTTTTGCCATCACTGCCGCTGCCAGGGCCACCTTCTGTTTCAGGCCGCTGGACAGGGTGTTGAGCGGTGCCATTTGATAGTCATTGAGCGCCATATTTTGCAGCGTAATGGCTAAGCGCGAATGCATCTTTGCCGGTGGCGTCCCATAGTTTTCCAGCTCAAAAACCAGTTCGTCCTGTACGCAGTCGGTAAAAAACTGGCTGCGCGGGTCCTGAAATATCACGCCGGTTTGCTGGCCGATTTCCCATCCGGCTAGCTCGCTGGCATCACGCCCGTCAAATTGTAACGTGCCGCTCAGTTCCCCTGGATAAATGTGTGGAATCAGGCCATTGCACAGCCGGGCCAGCGTGGTTTTACCGCATCCGGAAGGGCCAATTACCACCACTAATTCACCACGGGCAATTTCCAGGTTGATATCTCTTAACCCGATCGCGCTTCCTGCGTAATTAAAGTGAATGTTTTTTAAACTAATCATCTTTAGCCCCTTAATTAAACCAGCAGGCAGGCAAACATCGCCGCCAGCGCCAGCAGGTTAAACAGATCCCAGGGGCGAAATTTAATGGGATAAAAACTGGTCTTTTTACCGGGAGCATCAATACCGCGCGTTGCCCCGGCGGCGGCCAGCTCATCACTCAGCCGGATAGTCCGCATTAATAGCGGGACAATCATATATTCGAATAGCCGCGCCGGATGCCGCCAGTTGGCAGGCTGACGCCAGGAAAGCCCGCGGATAGCGGCGTTTTCGTTAATTATTTTTGTCTCTTCCATCATGATTGGCAGATAGCGCAGAATGACCGTTAGTATCAGTAACAGGCTTCCCGGCACCCTGAGCCGATGCAGGGCGGCCATGAGTTTGCCCATCGGTACCTGGCTCAGCGATGCGGCGGCTATTACCATGGGGAATATTTTTATGATGATCATCAAAGGAGTGTTTAACGCTTCCAGCGCGGATAGCGAAGTGCAATATAACGGTAGCAGGAACAGAATAAGAACAATGGCGGCCGCCACGGCCAGCTTTAGCGTTATCGCCATCTGGCCCTGAAGCAGTAAATAACCGAGTAAAACAATAATTAATAACACGCCCCCATAGAGTGAGGTAAAGAAGATTAGAATGCTGCATAGCAACAGCGTCATGATTTGCAGACGGGGATCAAATGGCGTCATTATTTTTCTTTATTCTTAATAGTCAGGAATCCAGACTTATAAAAGTGTTTTTTCAGCAGGGTGTGGGCAAACATGCAGCCCAGTAAGGCACAGCCAAATGAAAACGCGGCGTTGATTAATAACCAGTTTGCAGAGTGGGAAAAATACAATAATTGAGCCACTTCCTGTGGGCTTTTATGCCCCTGCTCAAAATATTGGGTACCAAACAGGCGGATCATGATAAATATTCCGTTGCATTGAATAGCGCCATAAACCGCATAAGCCAGCGCCTGGCGTTTAATACTTGAGTACTGGCTGCGTTGCTGGTCTCCCGGCCAGAGGGTGGCTTCCCCCGCCAGCCCGGCAAGGGCGAAAAATAGCAGCATAAACGGTGCGCCGAGCAGGGTATAAAACAGCCCGATAGTCAGCGCCATCATCAATAATGTGCCGCGTTTGGATACCCGAATTGCCATTAATAAATAGACGATAGCCGTAAAAAACAGGCATATCCCAAACACAAAGGCCATGGCGTAATTGATGACAGGTGTTAAAACGACCATGACGATGGCGTTAATGATAAAAAGCAATACCGAATACAGACCGATAGCAATATAGTCTCTGGGGACGAGTTTTCGAGTAGTCATTATATGGCTCGTTTTTAATGTTTTAATGATTGTCTGGCGTGCGGTAGCTGCCGCCAAAATAATAAATATTTAGCTTAAAATTATTGTCATTAACGCTTGCTGGCCATTTTTCATGGCGGGATATCAAATAGGATGTAGTTGTTTTTTTATAGCTCCCTTAGGTTTAATTAAGTCATACCCGCCAGGCTATTATCAGAAGCGTAGCGTCAGCGTGGTGAGTATCTGGCGTTCTGCGCCTAATGCGCACATGGCATCGCTAAAACAGCTGGAGACATAATGCTTGTCGAACAGATTATTCACATTGAGCGCCAGCTCAGAGTCCGGCAGGCCCAGCCTGTCGAGCTGGTAACGAATCGCCGTATCCGCCAGCGCGTAGTGATTCACTTTAAAACTGTTGGCATCATCGCCATTGCTGGAAGAAACATAACGCCCGCCGCCGCCCAGGGTCAGCCCCTGAAGCAGCCCGCTATTGAAGGTGTAATCCAGCCACATTGATGCCATCTGGCGCGGTACCCCGGCCGGTGTGTGGTGATTGTTAGGGCTGTCGTCACGAAAATGGATATCGGTATAGGTGTAACTGGCGGTCAGGTTGAGGTTATAAGTGAGCGCCGCTTTCCCCTCCAGCTCAATGCCGCGCGAACGGATCTTGCCGCTCTGAATATTGGTGGTTGGGCTAAGCGGGTCGGGCCGCAGGTTGTTATCTTTGGTCAGCTGGTAAACCGCCAGGCTGGCGGAATAGGGGCGGTCTTCCGGCAGATATTTGATGCCCGCCTCATACTGCCTTCCGCGTGAAGGTTTAAAAGACGAAGCGTTGCGGTCCACGCCACTGTTCGGTTCGAAGGATTCGCTATAGCTGATGTAGGGCGCAATTCCGTTTTCAAACGCATAGTTAAGCCCGGCGCGTGAGGTAAATTCGTGAGCCACCTGATGGGTGTGGCTGTTGGTCGTCCCGCGGCTGTGGGTCGCGACCGTGCTGTGGTCGAAGCGCCCACCTAGCGTTAACATCCAGCGCTGCCAGCCGATTTGATCCTGCAAATAGATGCCGCTCTGGTTCTGTTTATCCTGAATATTGTCGTCACTCATCGCCTGATGCCATCTATTTCCATAGACCGGATTGGCGGCGTCAAGCGGCGCGGCCAGGCCGCGAATATTGTGCATATTGTTATTCAGGCGGGAGTAATCCACCCCCATCAATAAGGTGTGATGCCAGTGCCCAAATTGCAGTTTGCCAATAAGCTGGCTGTCGCTGCCAAATGAGTCCAGCTTCTCCTGAGACTGGATAAAACCGCGCCCGAGCGTGCGGCCCCAGTTGCCCGGAGATATTCCCTGGCAGCTCATCGGGTTACACATGCCGAGGCCAAAAATAGAGTGCCAGTCCATGCTCAGGTGTTGATAGCGTGCAATCTGGCGGAATGACCAGTTTTCATTGAAGTCATGGTCAAATTGCAGCGTGACCAGACGCTGCTGGCGCGAAAGACGGTTATATCCCGGCTCGCCCTCATTAAACGACGGTGAAAACTTACCAAACTCGCCCCTGTCCACAGTACCGGTGCGGGGCAGGAATCCGTAATAACCGGTGCGCGGCTCATTCTGAAAATTCATCAGTAACAGAACGCGGGTATTTTCGTCCGGTTGCCAGCTAAACGCAGGTGCGATAGCGTAACGGCGTTCGCGCTCACCGACCTGCTGTGAATGGTTGTAGTGATAGATTCCGGTCAGCCGCCAGGCGAATGTTTCATCGTCATCCAGCGTGTCGCCGAAGTCGAAACCGGTATTCCACTCATGATGATTACCCGCCTGAAGCCGAATCTCACGCACCGGCGTGGTTTGTGGCCGCCGTGAAACGCCGGCAATGACTCCGCCGGGGCTGCTTTTTCCGTACAGCACGGATGCCGGGCCGCGCAAGACCTCAAGGCGATCCAGGAAATAAGGATCGATCTTCGCCTCGTTGTACATATCCCCCTGAATCTTCATCCCATCGAGGTAGATGTTTTGGGTCATGCTGTTAAAACCGCGCATCATCACATTGTCGTACAGCGTGGACGATCCGTTTGATCCCGACATCACGCCCGGCGTATAAGCCAGCGCCTTTTTAATGGTGGATGGCCGCTTTAACTCCAGCTCTTCCTTGGTAATCACCGAAATTGCCTGCGGCGTTTTCGCCAGCGGAGTGTCGGTTTTGGTCGCGGTGGCGCTCCGTTTGGCGGCGTAGGTACCGGTATTGCCTAATGCGGTTTCGCGGTTATTCCCTGCAATTCCAGTCACGACCAGCGTCTCTTCTGGCCTTTCGTCACGTGCCCGGTTTGCAGCCTGTGCCGAGGTAGCCACGCAGGCCAGGAGTGGGAACGTTAAATACAGTCCCACCTTTTGGTACCGCTCGTTGCGTCTGGATAGATAGAAATTCATTAGTTAGCGTCATTAATTATTTTGGTTGTGAATGATAATCAAAATCATTCACCGAGATAGACATATCGTGCTTTCACTTGAATTTTTTTCATGTATGTAAAAAGAGGGTGGTTAGGGCTAACCCATTGGAAGGAATAAACGGCGGCAGGGAAAAGACGTTTAAGGGTAGCCAAATAGGCTATTTCTGCCAGCGTCAGGACGAATAAGACCGCATGCAGTAAGGGCTGAAGGAGATATGTGCTGATAAGGAGGATATGATTAATTCTTTGTCTGTGGGTTGCTTAAAGCTTAAGGCAGAACTGCCTAAACGGCAGGCATGGAGATTTCAGACATCCTAAGCATTACTTTTATTTATAAAAAATGGGGGCTTAAAGCGACCCCCCTGATGAGCAGGTGCGGCCCGGTCACTGTTTTGTCTCTCACTAAATCCAGTAAATATCTATTATGGCGTCAGTTAATTAAGCCCGCAGCACTTCACAGCTATGTTTATTGATATTGGCGCAGACCGCATCGGACAGATGCCTGTCGGAGATAATAGTGGTGAAGCGGGAGAGGGGCAGGGCCATGTAGGTGGCGACCTGGTTAAACTTGGAGCTGTCGCACAGCAGGATGCTTTTGGCGCTGACGCGGCTGGCGGTTTCTTTAACGGTGACTTTGTTTTCATCCGGAGTGAAGATGCCGCGCGCGTCCCAGCCGCTGGCGGAGATGAAAGCGATATCGATGGCCAGATGGCGCAGGGTGCGGGCAGCGGACTCGCCAACGCTGGAGCGGTTTTCCCGCGACAGCGTGCCGCCGGTGTGGATGACCTGACATTGGCTGGAGGTTATCAGCAGCTGGGTAATTTCAAAATCATTGGTGACGATGAGCAGGTCATCGCGCTCAAGAAGCTCTTTCGCCAGCTCCAGGGTAGTGGTGCCGGCATCGAGGTAGATACAGCTATTAGCCGGGATCTTCTCTGCGGCCAGCTGGCCGATAGCGCGTTTCTCATCGCTATTTAAGGTGCTTTTTACCTGGTGGCTCGGTTCGCTCGCCAGGCGGCTGACGGTGCGCACGCCGCCGGATACGCTAACCAGTAATCCTTCTTCTTCCAGTTTGCCGACATCGCGACGGATGGTCATGTGCGATACGCCCAACAGCTCGGTCAGTTCGTTAATACTAATGGCTCCACGCTGTTCGAGCAGCGCCAGAATGCGCTGATGTCGTTCTACTGGAATCACAGTGTTACTCCTTACCATTTTTTCACATAAGAGTGGTTATAGCTGTTGCTAGCGCGGCAGCCTGGCGATTGATTTACCAGAAGAAATGCCCGTTAGCGCTCTATTTTAGTGAGTTATCATGCCTGATGCAGCAGGTTTTCGATGTGAATTTTTTATAATCCTTTCTCCCGCTCGTGATGTTAATCACATATTTTAACATCGCGGCGCGCTAGTCTACCATTAAATAACATTATTTAACTTAAATTCACATGGAGGCGGTATGACTACGCAACCCTATAACGTCTGTGTCATCGGTCTTGGCTCAATGGGGATGGGGGCGGCGCGCTCCTGTATTCAGGCCGGGCTAAATACCTGGGGTGTGGATCTTAACCCCGCCGCTTGCCGCGCTTTAACAGAGTCCGGCGCTAAAGGGGCCGGAGATAGCGCGCGCTCTTACGCGGCGGAGCTGGACGCGGTGGTGTTGCTGGTGGTCAATGCAGCCCAGGTGAATGCCATTCTGTTTGGTGAAAATGCCCTGGCGCCCGCGCTGAAACCGGGAACGGCGGTCATGGTGTCGTCGACCATTTCGTCGGCTGATGCCTGCCAGATTGCGGCACGGCTGGAGGAATATAACCTGCTGATGCTGGATGCCCCGGTTTCTGGTGGCGCGGTGAAAGCCGCCGCCGGTGAAATGACCGTAATGGCCTCCGGAAGCGAACAGGCCTTTGAGCGCCTGGCTCCGGTGCTGGATGCGGTCGCCGGAAAGGTTTATCGCATCGGCCATGAAATTGGTCAGGGATCGACGGTCAAAATAGTTCATCAGCTGCTTGCCGGGGTGCATATTGCCGTGGCCGCCGAAGCGATGGCGCTGGCAGCCCGCGCCGGTATTCCTCTGGATACGATGTATGACGTGGTGACCCATGCGGCCGGGAATTCGTGGATGTTTGAAAACCGCATGCAGCACGTGCTGGACGGCGATTACTCACCAAAGTCTGCGGTCGATATCTTTGTGAAAGATCTGGGCCTGGTGAGCGATACCGCCCGCTCGCTGAAGTTCCCGCTACCGCTGGCCAGTACCGCGCTGAATATGTTTACGTCAGCCAGTAATGCCGGGTTCGGGCGCGAAGATGACAGTGCGGTGATTAAAATTTTTAACGGCATCGATTTGCCGGCGAAAAATCAGTAAGGAGCGGGAATATGCAACTTGGCGTTATTGCTGATGACTTTACCGGTGCCACCGATATCGCCAGTTTTCTGGTGACGAATGGAATGTCGACGGTGCAGCTAAACGGCATCCCGGAGCAGCACTTTGAGGTCAACAGTGAGGCGGTGGTTATCAGCCTGAAAAGCCGCTCCTGCCCGGCGGATTTAGCTGTGAGTCAGGCGCTGGCCGCGCTGGAGTGGCTGCGCGAGCGCGGCTGCCAGCAGTTCTATTTTAAATACTGCTCTACCTTTGATAGTACCGCGGAAGGCAATATCGGCCCGGTACTGGATGCGCTGCTGGAGGCATTGGGTGAGGAGCTGACGGTTATCTCGCCCGCTCTGCCGGTTAACGGGCGCACCGTGTATCAGGGCTATCTGTTTGTCGGTGAGCAACTGCTCAATGAATCCGGGATGCGTCATCATCCAGTCACTCCGATGAAAGATGCCCATCTTGGCCGATTAATTGAGCAGCAGGCTCATGGTGAGGCCGGGCTGATTCCCTTTTCTATTATCGAGAAAGGGCCGCAGGCGGTGGCCGATGAGCTGGACAGGCTGCGTCAGTCGGGCGTGTGTTACGCCGTGCTGGATGCGCTGAATGAGCAGCATCTGCTGACTCAGGGCCAGGCGCTGCGCAATATGAAACTGGTGTCCGGCGGCTCCGGGCTGGCGATTGGTCTGGCGCGCGACTGGTCGCAGCGCGGTGGTCAGTCTCAGGAGAGCTCGCTGGCGGGAATGCCGGTGGCCGGGCGCGCCGTGGTGTTGTCCGGCTCCTGTTCGCTGATGACGAATGCCCAGGTCGCTGCCTATAAACAGCTGGCCCCGGCGCGGGCGGTCGATGTGGCCGCCTGCTTCGCAAATCTGGCCGGTTATGCGGCAGAGTTAAGCGACTGGGTATGTTCTCATGCCGATGCCCCGCTGGCTCCCATGGTTTATGCCACGATGGAGCCGGAAGCGTTAAAACGCAGCCAGCAGCAGTATGGCGATAAGGCCAGCAGTGAGCGGGTTGAGCAGCTGTTTGCCGCCCTGGCCGCCGGGCTACAGGCCCAGGGATTTACGCGTTTTATCGTGGCGGGCGGAGAAACCTCAAGCATCGTGTCCCAGACATTAGGGGTAGAAGCTTTCCACATTGGCCCGGTGATATCGCCCGGCGTGCCGTGGGTGCGCGATACCCGTCAGCCGCTGTCGCTGGCGCTGAAGTCCGGTAATTTTGGCGATGAGCAGTTCTTTGCCCGTAGCCAGCAGGAGTTCCCGGTATGACTGAACAACAACTGCGCGATGAAATGGTGCATATTGGCGCATCGCTGTTTTCCCGGGGCTATGCCACCGGTTCCGCAGGTAATCTTTCGTTACTTTTGCCGGACGGCAATGTACTGGCCACGCCCACCGGCTCGTGCCTGGGAGAGCTACAGGCGGAAACACTATCGGTGGTGACGCCGGAAGGTGAGTGGATATCCGGGAGTAAGCCGTCCAAAGAGGTGGCATTTCACCGGGCTATCTACCTGAATAACCCGGACTGTAAGGCGATTGTGCACCTGCATAGCCATTATCTGACGGCGCTATCGTGCCTGGAGGATTTGGATACCGGTAACTGCATCCGGCCATTTACTCCTTATGTGGTGATGCGGGTGGGTGATGTGCCGGTGGTGCCCTATTACCGCCCTGGCGATAATCGTATTGCCGATGACCTGGCCCGTCTGGCACCAGATTATCGGGCATTTTTGCTGGCGAATCATGGCCCGGTGGTCACCGGATCGTCATTGCGGGAAGCCACGAATAATACCGAAGAGCTGGAAGAAACTGCGCGCTTGATCTTCACCCTGGGAGACCGAAGGATCCGTTACCTGACGTCTGATGAAATTGACGAACTGGGATAATTAGTCATGCCAAAATTTGCCGCTAACTTAACCATGCTGTTTACCGAACTGCCCTTTTTAGACCGCTTTGCCGCGGCGGCTGAGGCGGGGTTTGATGGGGTCGAGTTTTTATTTCCTTACGCTTATGACGCCCGGCAGATAAAAGAACGCCTGGATGAGAACAATCTCCAGCTGGTGCTGTTTAATACCGCACCGGGTGATGCCGATGCTGGAGAATGGGGGGTGGCTGCGGTACCGGGTAAAGAATCTTTGGCCCGGGAGCATATCCACCAGGCGCTGGACTACGCCTGTGCCCTGGACTGCCCGCAGGTGCACGTCATGGCGGGCGTTGTACAGCCAGGCATGGCGCGTGAACTTTGCGAGCGCGTTTTTATTGATAACATGCGTTATGCGGCAGAGTTATTTGCCCAAAAAGATAAACGCCTGTTAATTGAGGCCCTTAACCCCGATACCAAGCCGAATTATCTGTACCATAGCCAGTATCAGACCCTGGACATGATTAAGCGGATCGACCGGCCAAATGTATTTACTCAGTTAGATTTTTATCACGCCCAGAAAGTGGATGGTAACTTAAGCCGATTAATTACCGAATTCGCTGGGAAATATCAGCATATTCAGATTGCCTCCTTGCCGGATCGTCATGAGCCGGATGAAGGGGAAATTAATTACGACTGGATTTATGACCTGCTGGATAAAACCGGATATCAAGGATGGATTGGTTGTGAATATATTCCAAGAGCCGATACGCTATCCGGGCTTGGCTGGTTTTCCCAGTTTCGCAGTCAATAAAAATTCAATAATTATTATATAAAAAATCTGTACGTCTACCCCTGCGGAGGTCAATGTATGTCTACATCGGCGCTGTTGCTGATTGCGCTCGCCAGCGTAATTTTGCTGCTATTTTTGGTTATTAAAGCTAAAGCCCATCCGTTTGTGGCTTTATTAATCGTCAGCTTATTAGTGGCATTTGCGACCGGCATTCCGGCGGATAAAATAATCACCACCATTGAAAAAGGGATGGGGGGATTATTAGGCCATATCGCCAGTATTATTATCCTCGGTTCGATGCTGGGCGTGCTGATTGAAATATCCGGCGGTGCCGAAGCTTTGGCAAAAACGTTGACCGGCGTATTAGGCTCAAAAAGAACGATTGCCGCGCTAACTATTGTGGCGTTTATTCTCGGGATGCCGGTATTTTTCGAGGTCGGCTTTATTATCATCATTCCGCTAATTTATGGGTTTAGTAAAGTTGCCCACGTTTCGCCGCTAAAATTCGGCCTGCCGATGGCCGGGGTAATGCTCACGGTACACGTTGCTTTGCCAACCCACCCCGGTGCTGCGGCCGCGGCCGGAATACTACACAGCGATATTGGCTGGCTGATGCTGGCCGGGATTGGCGTATCCGTGCTGGTAGGGATAGTGGGTTATTTCGTTGCCAGAGCGATGAATAAACGCAATTACCATTTATCCATTAACGTGCTCGAAAAGCAGCAAATCGCCGAGGCGCCTGATTTATCGGTAGGCGCGCAGCACGCCAGCTTACCGCCGCCTCATGCCATGACCATCGCCGGGCTGATTCTGGTGCCAATCGTGCTGATCGTTTCGGGGACGTTATGCCAGGCGCTGATGGCTCCTGAAAGCTCGCTGCGTCAGATGATGACGGTGATTGGTACTCCGCCAGTTGCTCTGCTTATCTCTTTGGGCCTGGCCAGCTGGACGCTGGGTATCCGCCGCCGGATGAGCCTGAAAAAACTGGGTGAGGTGACCAGCAGCGCGATCCCTTCTTCGGCTGATGTTATCCTGGTTGCCGGAGCCGGGGGCGCGTTCGGCGGTGTGCTGGTGGCGTCCGGAATCGGTAACGCGCTGGCCCAGGCGCTGGAGACGATTCATCTGCCTTTGATGCCCGCCGCGTTTTTGATTTCGCTGGTATTACGTGCCTCACAGGGATCGGCAACGGTGGCTATTCTGACAACCTCGGGGCTGCTTTCTCAGGCGGTAGTCGGTCTGGACCAGTTGCAGCTGGTGCTAGTGACCTTATCAACCTGCTTCGGGGCGCTGGGGCTGTCTCATGTGAATGATGCGGGTTTCTGGGTAGTCACTCGTTATCTGGGTCTGTCGGTTTCTGATGGGTTAAAAACCTGGACGGCCTTAACCACGGTGATGGGCGTAACCGGCTTTGTGATTACCTGGGCAATTTGGTTCGCTATTTGATGGCGGGGCGATCAAACGGTCTTTAAGACTATCCGCCGATAAAAAAGCCGCTCAGTGAGCGGCTTTTTTACATCCGTATCAATGGATTTCAGAAACGGCCATACATCCAGTACCACCCGCCCAGCACGATAATCAGGTTCAATATCACGCTGATATAGAACCAGGTTTTAAACGGCTGTTTTTGAGTTTTATGGCGGAATATCTGCTGGCTGAAAATAGCGCCAACCCAGCCGCCAACAAAGCCGAACGCCAGCAGCGTCAGCTCCGGTACCCGACGCCAGTCCTCGCGGGCCGCCAGCTTATCCACGCCATAGATAATCAGCGTCAGCAGGTTGGCGAATAGCAGCCACATTATCAGCGGGTGGGGCAGAAACAGGCTCCCGGCGGCGGCCAGCAGCAAGAGTAAGTAGCAAAAGCGATTGAGGTTCATACAGCCAGATGAAAATGTCTTCGAGAAAAGATGCGCAACTATACTCGATAAATTCCTGGGCTTAATAGGTTATTTCATGGGGATGGCGTGGCACTACGCCAGACTGACTAAACGATCCTATTTATAGCCCCCCCTCACAAACCCGTTATAATCCCTGCATCAACGGCTTTTGGCTCAGGAACCTCATGAACTCAGTTAACAAAACACCGGATGTTGCAGATACGGATGCGGCTTTTCACCGCGAGGAGTTCCCGTTTTACTGGATTGTGAATGTCTACGCGCGCTATACCCAGGTAATGGAAGTGAGTCTGAAAAAGATCCAGTTGGATGTTTCACGCTTCCGGGTGTTGATGATTACTCATCAGTACGGCCAGGCCAGTATTTCTCAGATCTCCGAATATGCGATGGCCAAGATGCCGACGGTGACCAAAATCGTTGGCCGATTGCGTGATGATGGCCTGGTGACGACCGACCGTAGCGAGCAGGATGCGCGCGTCACGGTAGTGATGCTGACCGCCGCCGGAAAGGCGAAAATTGAAGAAGCCCACGCTTTGACGCGCAAAGTTTTCGATAAAGGCTTTAAGGGTATGAGCAGCGCTCAGGTGGAGAAGATGAATCTGTCGCTGTCCAAAGTGTTGGATAATCTTAATGAATTGTGAGCCGAACGCAGCCATCGTTCGAATTTGTGATCCCGCTAAACCTTTCTTATAACTCACTGTAAAATTGATATTTTATTCTTATCTTTCGCCGTAATCCCTTGCGGCGATATTTCCGCGCTCTGCGATATTTCCTGCGTAAATTCATTAGGCTGGGTTAATAGTCTTTCCTTTGTTGTGGTTAATTAACTGTTATTTTGATGTAAATATTGCGTGAAAATTTACTTGAATATTCACGTAAATCTCTCATGATTGATTTATCGCCATTCAGGACAAAAAAGCAGCAATAACTGCTCACCGGAATGTGATTCATTTTTTCTGGTTAAGGTGTCAATCATGAAGCCAGTTTGTGAGAGCAATGGTTACGTTGAGCGCTTTACGCTCGGCGCTGGCGGGCTGCGGTTCGCCGTTAAAGATACCCTGGATATTGCCGGTTATCCCACCCGTGCCGGGAGCCCAGCGCTATCCGATGCCCCTTCCGCGTTACGCCATGCTGACGTGGTTGAAACTCTGCTGGCTGGCGGCTGTCAGCTTACCGGTAAGACTGTGCTGCATGAGCTGGCCTTTGGCGTTACCGGCATCAATCCCTGGGGCGGCACACCGGTCAATCCTCTTTTTCCATTGCTTATCCCCGGCGGCTCCTCGAGCGGCTCGGCCGCCGTGGTGGCTGCGGGTGAAGTTGATTTCTCGATAGGCACCGATACCGGCGGTTCAGTGCGGATGCCCGCCGCCTGCTGCGGTATTTTAGGGCTGAAGCCAGGCTACGGTACGCTCAGCCGCCGGGGCGTGCTGCCGGAGCATAGCTCGCTGGATTGCGTCGGGCTGTTTGCCCGCGAACCTTCGGTGCTGCGTCAGGCACTGGGTTATTTATCGATAGCCGTGGAGCCACCGCTTAATACGCTGCCGCCGCTGGGTTTTATCGCCGCCGCACAGCCAGAAATAGACACTTTTCTGCTTAATGCTCTTGAACGGCAGGGCGTTGCGCCGCAGACAGCAAAGCTACCGCTGCTGGATAACGCCCATCGCGCCGGGCTGGCCATCATTAGCCGCGAAAACTGGCTGGCATTTCATACCCTGCTGGATGGCGTGTCGGTTTCAGCGGATGTCGCCAGCCGCATCCAGAGCGGCGCTTCCATCACTCACCAACAGCTGGACGATGCCGAGTCGATGCGTGCGCAGTTTAGCGCGCAGGTGGACGCCTGCCTGCAACAGACGCCGCTGCTGGCGCTGGCGACTTTACCGGAACTGCCGCCGACCCTTCAGGAAGCGCAGGACCCGCTTAGCGTAGTGAATCTGACGCGCCTCGTTCGCCCCTTCAATCTGAGCGGTCATCCCGCCTTATCTCTGCCAATGGGTGAGCTGCACGGCCGGCCCGTCGCGCTCCAGCTGGTCGCTGGATTTGGTCGCGAGGGGGCGTTAGTCCAGGCCGCCGAATGGCTTATGCGCCGCCGTATCTAAACCATTTCACTCATCGAAGCCAGCAGTCTTAACTTAAATGAGTTTTTACTCATTACCATGCGGTGCGCCTTTTCGCCGCCAGCCTCTGCTATCCGGGAGTCAGCTATGTCCGTAGTTCAAATTCGCGAAGAGCTTGTTCCGTTATTGAATGACGTCAGCGCACGTAGCGCCGATTTTGAGCGCCAGCGCCATATTTCCGACGACATTATTAGCCGCTTTAAGCAGGTCGGGGTTTATCGGGCGCTGGTGCCGAAAATCTACGGCGGTGATGAATGCTCCCCGGCACAGTTTTGCCAGCTCATAGAGCAGATATCTACCGCCGATGGCTCGGCGGGCTGGGTGGCCAGCTTCGGTATGAGTCCATTTTATCTGGGGGCTTTGCCGCCGGACACGTTGCAGGAGCTTTACCGCAATGGGCCAGATGTGGTGTTTGCCGGGGGCATCTATCCCACCCATAAAGCGCAGCCCGCTGATGGCGGCTACCGGGTCAGCGGCCGCTGGAGCTTTGCCAGCGGCAGTATGGGAGCATCGATTTTCGGGGTGGGCATTCAGCCCCAGGGCGATCAGGCATTGCCGCGAATGGCGGTGCTGCCGCGCCAGAGCATTCATATCGATCCGGTGTGGGACACCGTGGGGCTGGCCGGAACCGGCAGCCACGATCTGCTGGTAGATAACGCTTATGTTCCGCAAGAGTGGACTTTTATTCGCGGCGGCGTGTTGAACTTGGAAGGGGCGCTGTATCGCTATCCGGTGCTGTCGCTGGCAACTCAGGTGTTATCGGTGGTGGCGCTCGGCGTGGCGCGGGCGGCGCTCAATGAAATTTATCGTATTGCCCACCGCCAGCAGTCCATTACCGGCGCGCCCCGGCTGGCAGACCGGCCCCAGGCCCAGATGCAGATAGCCCGCTGTGAGGCGGAACTAAGGGCGGCGCGTGCCTGGTTTTATGAGGCTATCGATGACGTCTGGCAGCGACTGCTGGCGGGCGAAGAGGCCAGCCAGCAACAGATTAACGCACTCCGACTCTCTTCTACCCACATCACTCGCGTGGCGGCCGACGTGGCGCGTCAGGCGCTGGCGCTTAATGGTATGGGCGGCGTCACCATGACCAGCCCGCTCCAGCGCTATGTGCGCGACACCCTGGTCATTACCCAACACGCCTTTATGGGCGACCTCTCGTACCTCAACGCCGGTACGGTCTTTTTTGGCGGTAAACCCCTGCCGGGTTACCTGTAATTTTTCTATAAGGAGCGATTTATGAGCCAGACCAACAAATTACGCGTGCTGTTTTGTATCGGTATTAATCAGAACTTTTTCGATGCCAGTGAGGGCGAGGCCAAACAGGTCTGGGGCGCTTTTGGCGTGATGATGAAAGGAATGGCGGAGACGCCGGGGATCCGGGTTATCGGCAATATGGATGACGATCGCTTGATGGTTGGCCCGTCTACCGCCTCGCCGTGGACAACTTACGTCCTGGCCGATGCCGACGAAATGGATAACGTGGTGGCGGTGTGCAATCTGTTCCGCACCACGCCGGTAGGGGATAGCGGCAGCAAGCTGTGGAAGTACGCCAAAATCGAAGCGCGAGTCGGGCGTGAGCTCATCATTCAGAACTAACGGAGGCCAGCGATGAACTCACAGGATGCGCTGCGTCTGCAATTGCTGGAAGACCAGCAGGCCGCCAGGGTGTGCATTAGCGACTATATGCGGCTGTGCGACCGGCTTGAAAGCGAAGAGACCGTGCGGGCGATTGGCGCGCTGTTCACGGCAGACGCCTGCTGGGAGGGCATTGGCGAACCTTATGCGGCACGCCTGGGGAGCCACCGGGGGCGAGAGGCGATTGAGGCCATGATGGCGGGCTATGTGCGCACGCCCGCCCATTTTGCTCTTAATGCGCACTTCCTCTGTTCTGAGGCGCTTTCCCAGATGCCGGATGGCCCGCTTTGTGGGCGCTGGCTGATGTTGCAAACCTCCACATTTAATGCCGGAGGTTCCCATCTTAACGCGGCGGAAATCAGCGTGGAGTTTCGTCGCGAGCAGGGGGCGATGCGCATCCATCATTTTGCTACCCGTAACCTGTTTAGCAGGCCGGTGGATAACTGGCATACGGCGGATGTGCTGCCGGTACCCGATTCGAAAAGCCGCTGATGACGGCAGGAGAACAGATATGCAATGTGACAATCAGATCCCGGTAAAAAATATCGACACCGCTGCGCCAGATAATGCAGAGATCGCCGCCCTGGTACAGCCAGACCGGGTGCACACCTCGCTCTACAACTCGCCAGCGCTGTTTGATCTTGAGCTGGATAGGATCTTTAGCAAAACCTGGGTATGGGTGGCGCACGTTAGCGAACTTCCGGAAACCGGTAGCTTCAAAACCACGGAAATCGGCACTCAGCCAGTCATTGTGGTGCGCGATCGCAAAGGCAATATTCATACCCTGCTTAATCGCTGCCGCCACCGGGCCGCCACCGTATGCGAGCACCGTACCGGGAAAACCAACAGCTTCGTCTGCCCTTATCACGGCTGGGGCTATGCGCTGGACGGCAGTCTGCGCGGGGTGCCGCATCCGGAAAGTTACGCCGACAGGCTGGAAAAAGGCGAGCTTGGGCTGGTGTCGCTGCGTACCGAGCAGTATGCCGGGATGGTTTTCGCCACCTTTAACGAGCATATCGAACCACTGGAAGATTTCCTCGGCGCGGCGAAAAAGTGGATGGATCTGTTTATGAAACAGGGGGCAGGCTACCCGATTAAGACCGGCCCGGCGCACCGCTTCCGCTTCCCCGGCAATTGGAAAATCCAGCTGGAAAACACAACCGATGGTTATCACTTCCCGGTGGTGCACCGCTCGTTTCTCAGTTCGGTGGATAAGCAGACCGAAGAGATGCTCAACTTTGTGGATGGCAGCGGGTATGTAGAAGATCTGGGGAACGGCCACAGCGTAATGGTGATGATCCCCGAGCTGGTGGATCTGGAAGCTAACCTTGATGCGCCGATCCCGGAGCGCTTTGCCGGGCTGGCCGAAGCATTACGCCAGGAACATGACGAGCAGCAGGTGCGACGCATCGTGCGCGCCGTCGGCGGTTCTGGTTTTAACCTCAATATTTTCCCCAACATCGCCTGTTCGATGGCGTTCTTCCGCGTCTTGCAGCCGATATCGGTCAATGAAACTGAAATCCACCACGCGGTTATTACCATGGATGGCGGGCCGGAAATCGCCAACCAGGCGCGGCTGCGCTTGCACGAGCATTTTCAGGGGCCAATGGGTTTTGGCACGCCGGATGATTCGGAGGCCTGGGAGCGGGTACAGCGCGGCGCCACGGCCGGTAATGATCTGTGGATCATGCTTAATCGCGGGTTGGCGGGGGAATATCGCAGCGATGACGGGCTAAAAAGCGATGTGAGCGCTGAAACCGGGATGCGCGCGGCGTATCAACAGTGGAAAAAACTGATGACGGAGGCCAAATAAATGGTGACCCCAGATCCGGTATTGATGTCAGCTATCGCGCTTATCAACCTTGAAGGCGATCTTCTCGATCAGGGCGAATTTAACCAATGGCTGACCCTGTGGCAGCGCGACGGTCTCTATATCGTTCCTATCGATCCGCAGGAGACCGATTTTAAAAATACCCTCAACTACGCCTGTGACGACCACGAAATGCGTGAGCGTCGGGTGCGGCGGCTGTATAGCGGTGAATCTATCTCCACCACGCCGCGGGCGCGCACCCTGCGAACGCTTTCACGCTTTCGTCTGCTTGAAGGAGAGGGTGATGAAATAGTAGTGCGCGGCGCGCAGTCGCTATGGGAGCATCGCAAAGGCTTCAGCCGCCACTATGCCGCAGATATCACCTGGCATCTGCAAAACCAAGGCGATCGGTTACTGATCAAACAAAAAGTGATCCGCCTGATCAACAGCGACGACGTGTTGCACAGCATCGGTTACATCCTGTGAGGATCGAGTTATGAAGCAAACCGTATTAGTCACCGGAGCGGCGTCCGGGCTGGGCCATGCGATTGCCACGCATCTGCTAAGCCTGGGTTTTCAGGTGGCCCTGTCGGATATCGACGCCGAACGCGCCCACCGGGCGGCGCAGCGGCTGGATAACGGCGAAGGGCGAGTTTTGGCGCTCGGGCTGGATATCCGCCAGCCTGAAGATTTTCGCCAGGCGCTGAGTGCTATTGAAGCGCGTTTTGGCCAGCTTAATGTACTGGTGAATAACGCGGCGCTGACCCTGGCGACACCGGTAATGGAGATTGACGTCGAAGAGTTCGACCGGGTGATCTCCACCAATTTGCGCGGCACTTTTGTCGGCTGCCAGACGGTGGGGCGCTACTTCGCGCATCAGGGCTATGGCCGCATTATCAACCTGGCATCGCTGGCCGGGCAGAACGGCGGCACGGCTTCCGGCGCGCATTACGCTGCGTCCAAAGGCGGCATTATAACGCTGACCAAAATTTTCGCCCGTGAGTTGGGGAAAGCGGGCGTGACGGTCAATGCCATCGCGCCCGGACCGATGGATTTACCGTCGGTACACGCATTGGTACCTGAAGAGAAGATGGCCGGGCTGTTGCAGATGATCCCAGTAGGCAAGCTGGGGGATGCCGAATTTGTGGCTCAGGCCGTGGCGTTGCTGGCCTCACCGCAGGCGTCGTTTGTCACCGGGGCTACCTGGGACATTAACGGCGGCCTGTTTATGCGCTAAGGAGCCTTCATGCTGACATTACAAATAATTAAGCGCGAATTGCAGGGCGAGGTGGTGTTGCTGACCCTGGCGCGTGCGGATCGCGGGGAGCTTCCGCCGTTTAGCGCCGGTGCGCATATCGATCTTCATTTGACGGATCGGCTGGTGCGACCTTATTCACTGTGCGGCGATCCTGCCGATCGCTCCTGTTATCAGCTGGGAATTCTCAAAGATAGCCAGTCGCAGGGCGGTTCGCTGGCGGCGCACGGATTAAAAGTGGGCGATGAAATTCCGGTAAGCCTGCCGCGCAACCTATTTGCACTGGAGGAGAGCGCCGGGCATAGCCTGCTGATAGGCGGCGGAATTGGTATCACTCCCATGCTGGCAATGGCGGCGGAGTTGCACGCCGCCGGGCGCTCTTTTGCTCTGCACTACTGCGCCCGATCGCGATCTCAGGCGGCGTTTCTCCAGCAACTGGATCATGCGCCATGGGCCGACCGGGTTTGGCTCCATTTTAGCGATGAAGCGCGCATGACGCTTACGGCGGTATTGAGCGATGTCCCGGCTAATACCCACCTCTATGTTTGCGGCCCGACGCGCCTGATGGAAGCAGTGAGCCAGCAGGCGGCTGCGTCGGGCTTTGCGCCAGAAAATGTGCACCGGGAGTGTTTTAGCGCCGAGGTTGAGACTTCAGGCGCGGCGTTTGAAGTGGTGGCGGCGGCCAGCGGGATTACCGTTCAGGTCGCGCCGAACCAAACCATTGTTGAAGCGCTGGCCCAGGCGGGGCTGAAAGTGTGCGTTTCATGTAAGCAGGGGATTTGCGGTAGCTGCCTGACCGATGTGCTGGAGGGCGAGCCAGACCATCGCGACAGCTATCTGACGGATGAAGAGAAAGCCGATGGCGACCAAATCCTGTTGTGCTGTTCTCGGGCTAAAAGCGCCCGCCTGATTATCGATTTGTAAGGAGTCGCTATGACACTGCAAACAGAGTTTCGTAACGCGATGGCGCAGCTGGGGAGCGCCGTTTCGGTTATTACCACCGACGGCCCGGCGGGAAAATTCGGTTTTACGGCTTCTGCCGTCTGTAGCGTGACAGACCAGCCGCCCACGCTGCTGGTGTGCATGAACCGTAGCTCATTCGCGCATAACCATTTCAAGCAGAACCGGGCCATCTGCGTCAATGTGCTCTCCGGCGAGCATGAGCAGCTTTCCGGCATTTTTGCCAATGCCAGCCTGCGCTCTGAACAACGTTTTGGTTATGACCGCTGGCAGGTGCTGGCTAGCGGCGCTCCGGTATTAAGCTCTGCCGTCGCCAGCTTCGACTGTCTGATTGATACCTGCCATGAGGTGGGAAGCCACACGGTGTTTTACTGCCGGGTGCAGGCGATTGCGCTAGGCGAGCGTCCGCAGGGCCTGGTTTATTTCAACCGCCGCTATCACACCATTGGTGATGACGCCGGAGTGCAAGCCTGACCAACTCTCGAGGTCTGATGATGAGTGATAACGTAGCAACACACGACCCGCAGCAGATGCGTAAATTAGTGGCGGCATCGGTTCTGGGGAACGCGCTGGAATGGTACGACTTTTTCCTTTATGGAACGGCGGCGGCGCTGGTATTTGGGCCGCTATTTTTTCCGGTGGGAGGCGACCCGCTTCAGGGGACGTTGCTGGCATTCTCCGGCTTTGCGGTGGGTTTTCTGGCGCGGTCGTTGGGCGGCATACTTTTCGGGCATCTGGGCGATCGCTATAGCCGAAAAATGACGCTGATTATGACCCTGACACTAATGGGGGCCACGACATTTATTATCGGGCTGCTGCCGGTATATAACCAGATAGGTATCTGGGCGCCGCTGAGCCTGATTACGCTGCGTTTCTTACAGGGCGTGGCTTCCGGCGGAGAGTGGGGCGGCGGGGTGCTGATGCTCAGTGAAAATGCTCCGACAGCGCGCCGTGGTTTCTATACCGCCTGGAGCCAGATGGGGGTGGCCGGTGGGTTTGTACTGTCGGCGTTTGCCTTCTGGCTGGCGCAGCAGCTGCCGGAAGATGCGTTTATGAGCTGGGGCTGGCGGGTACCGTTTCTGCTGAGCCTGGCTATCTTTCTCGTGGGTCTTTATATCCGTAAAAACATTCGCGAAAGCCAGGTCTTCCAGCAATCTTCAACTGAGAAACGCCACGAAAAAATCCCATTAGTGGTGCTGCTTCGTGAGCATCCAAAAGCGCTGCTCCAG
Source organism: Salmonella enterica subsp. enterica serovar Choleraesuis (assembly GCA_022846635.1). GTDB lineage: Bacteria > Pseudomonadota > Gammaproteobacteria > Enterobacterales > Enterobacteriaceae. The sequence goes on along the minus strand of AP025685.1, from coordinate 3,669,424 downwards.
GCAATTGCCCTGCGTCTGCCGGAGAACGGTGCCTCCTATATCTTTTTCACCTTCTCAGTGGTGTACGCCAAACATATTGGTATCAGCACCGATATTATTATCAGTGCGGTGACGCTGGCGATGCTGGTGGAGTTTTTTTCCATTCTGTTCTGGGGCGCAATTTCCGACCGGATTGGTTTAAAACCCGTTTATTACATTGGCGTTATTGGACTGCTGGTGATGGCGTTCCCATTCTTCTGGCTGCTTGCATCCGGTGATTTTGGCTGGATTATGGTCGCGATGCTGCTGGGGCTGCCGGTGTGCCACGGTGCAATGACGGGTACACAGCCTTGCATCATGGGAGATTTGTTCCCGGTGCGGGTGCGCTACTCGGGCCTGGCGCTGGGGCATGAGATAGGTTCTGTTTTTTCCGGCGGTCTCGGCCCAATGCTGGCGGTCGCGCTGCTGATTGAGTTTGACTCCCCGTGGCCGGTGTCGCTGCTGCTGGTGGGTTATGCGCTGCTGGGATGGCTGGCTCTCTGGAGCCTGGATTCGCATACGGCTCCGGCCCGCAGTGAGCCGGAAACGTCTTTGAGTACAGAGGCGGAGTAATGCAGTGAAGAGGTAGCCACCCTGATGGTTTTATCCGGGTGGCGTTACACTCTATACATTGCGCTATTGGATAATCAGCTCGATTTTACTAATCATCGGCATGGCTTGTTCGTTACCGCTAGCGGTGGGTACCAGTGATATTTTTGGTTGCGTTATCTTTTCTGCCGCCAGCATAGCCAGCGTTTTACTACTGAGTATCAGGCTAAACGCCTTGGGCGGTACCGATGCCGACTCATTTCTCTGATCCTCTTCATGATGATGGGTGCCGGATGCGCCAAAGAAGTTGATTTGCCCCACAAATGTCGGTGAATCCAGAGATAAAACGCCCGGCTTATTACCGTAAACATAAACGTTGTAACCGCCATTTACTACACTGTGGGCGCTAAGCCCTTCAAAGGTGAGGAGTACTTGTTGTGAGTGGTTCTGCCCGCTTTGTAGCCGCTGAGAAAACAGTGACACGGAGCCTGGCTCAGCCTTCAGTTCCAGCGTTACTGGCTTATCTCCAAGGGTAATCTGAGATTGAGTGGCAACCAGCTCGGGTTTTTGGGCCATTGTCTGGCTCTCCTGAGCAAAAGCAAGGGCCTGTTGTGGGCGCAGCGCCCATGCTGAATAAGCATCGGGGGCAATCGAAAGATAATCTTTTACCTGTGCCACAACAGCGCTGCCCTGCGGCGTAGCAAAGGTAAATACCGCGTTTGTAAAAGCTTCATCATCAGGATTTTTACCCCCGGCACGGTTCCAGCTGGCCCAGATACGGTCGATATTGGCGTGATGGATCCAAAAAACCGGATCGCGGGCTGCCCACGGAACGCTGCCCATTCCTTCATTATTACCCACATCTACGTGTAGGGCGCCGTGAGGATCTTGATCGATATGAGAGCAGAAACCCGCCTTACCCGAATAAACATTATGTCGCATACATTCGAGCGTTAGCTGCAAGCCTCCTTTTACCCGAGCTATATTTTCTCCCGCATTGGTGGTCTCTTTACGATCGCTTCGATAGAGTGCGCCCCAGAGAGGATCATTGGGCCGGCGAAACTCTTCCGGAATACTTTGTTGGTTTGAGTCGGTGTAGTCCCACCATGGCAAGGTAAATTGCGGTTCACCAGAAACATGGCGAATGATATTTTCAAAGCAAGTAATAAAAATACGGTGCCAGGGAAGGAAAAAGTCTTCGCGCTGATTTGGACTATGAGCGTGGCAGGTATTCCACATTTGTTGTGCCAAAGTTTTATATGCGCTGTTAGAAGGATATATCCGTGCTATTTCGCCAGCCTTTTTTCGATCACCGCGTACAAAGTGGGTGTACCACTGAAACTCCCAGTTTAAGGGATTACCTTCCGGATACAGGCTGGTATTCATCATCTTCGCCACGGCCTGGGCGTAGATCTTCAGCATTGCTTTTCCTTCCGGGGAACTTACGTTGTAGCGTGTGAGCCCTTTGGTATTATTCTGGACGGCAAAGGCTTTGAATGATGCGGGTAATAAAAAACTACCGGCGACAATGGCCCCGCCTTTCAGAACATCGCGGCGTGAAAAAAAAGGCATAATGCGATCCTCTCAATTGCTGTGTGGTTTACTCTTTTTAAAAGTGCATGAATAGGCATTCGGGTAATTAAATCCGGGAATTTAACTGAATTTAGCCTCCATCAGAATAAATGCAAGAGAGGAAAAATGAGGGTCATATTTTCAATAGATAATATTGCCATAAAGCCAATCGCTAATAGGTTGAATGGTGGACGCCAGTGCTGTCATGATAAATATGATTTCTAAGGTTTATTTTCGATGTCATTATTCAGGCCTGAAGTAGATCGCTTATGTTAAGCTTTAAGAGGGTAGTAAGCATGGCTAATTAATGAGTTAAGGTGTAATAAACTATCTATGATTATCTGGTGATTAATTGCGGGAAAGATTTGAATGTTGGTTATGTGATTTTTATGGCGTTATTTGTTAGGTGTTTCCCGATAAAACACTTTTTATTTTTGTTACTGCGTCATTAAGCGCCGATTTTTGCAACTGAATGGATTTTCTCCGGAAATAGATAATAAATAGTATACCCGGTGCCAGGTTACAGGACTCCTTATGTTTAAGCTTAAGAATGCCAGTGTCAGAAGCGTTATTGCCCTTTTTCTGTTGTGCTCTTTTATCGTTATCGATGTGCTGGCTTTTAGCCTTGCGGTGAAGCCTGCCGTGATGCTGATGCTGAACGTCTGCTGGGTTATCGTGCTGGCGGTGCTCTGGTCTTATATGACGGTTTATCTGGTGCGGCCAATTAATCAGGTAAAGAAAAATATTGATGAGATAAATGCGGGCAACCTGTCGGTACATATTCCAGAGTTTGGCAATAACTGTGCCGGGCGGCTGATTCCCGGTATTAATACGCTCTCCTCAGAGATTACGACCCTGGTCATGGATATCAGAAAGTCATCCCAATCGGCAAAAAATATTTCCGATACCCTGGCGCAGCAGAGTGCGACGCTAACGGTGAAGACCGAACAACAGTCGGCGATGTTGATGCAAACGGCAGCCAGTATGGAGCAGATTTCGGCAGGGACCTGTAATAATGCCGAAAGCACCCGACAGCTAAGCACTATCACCAGCGAGGCTCACCGCTCGGCAAATCACGGCAGTGACCTGATGCAGAAGCTGACGACCAATATGACCTCGATTACCGACTGTGCGAATAAAATGACTGAGATTATCAGCATTATCGACAGCATCGCCTTTCAGACGAATATTCTCGCGCTTAATGCCGCCGTTGAAGCGGCCAGGGCCGGTGAACATGGGCGCGGATTTGCCGTTGTGGCTGGAGAGGTTCGCAACCTGGCCCATAAAAGCTCTGAGTCGGCGAAAAATATTAAGTCGTTAATTGAAATCACCAATGAAAACGTTATGCAGGGAGCGACGCTGGTTTCAGAGGCAGAAAACAATATGCGCGATATTGTGACCGGCTCAGAATCGATAGATACGCTGATGGGGCAAATTTTTGTTTCGACCAATGAGCAGGAAAAAGGGATCCAGCAAATTACCATCGCGCTGTCTGAGCTGGAAAGAGCGACACAGGGTAACGTCGCGGTGGTTGAAGAGCTGACGGAGTCTTCTGAGGTTCTGAATCGCCAGGTATTCGAGCTACAGAAAAGAACCAGCAATTTGCATTTGGGTAAGGGCGATGAGCTTATTATTGCGCCTCCGGCCCGCCCTGAGCCAGCCAGACCGCTTATCAAAAATGATGAAGGGAACTGGCAGACATTTTAACCGGGCTGCCTGTCATACCTGAATTGCGTTATTTAAAATCCGGCGTTGTCTGTCCTGAGGGATAATGGCAATCGCTGGATTACACTCCTTTATGAGTAGTCATAATAATCACTATTTGTTATTAGTCCGGTGGTGAACATTGGTTTGATATTAATCATGGTTCAGCCAGGGTATCCGCAATGAATTAGTGTTTCCTATTATGATTATTGCGGATGACGGAATTTATTCTGGCTTGTTTGTAGATAATGTCGGCTGAGTGAGTGATTTATCTTATTTGATAGCGGTTGTATGTTTATAGCCAAAAGTTTGTTAAATATTCCCTTTTAAACTCTACGGTTAATTTCATTTCAAGTTGTTTGTTTTCAGATTAATACACTGATTATTATGGTGTTTATTATTTTAGTTTCAGTTTTAAATAACCTCTATCAGAGGTTTTTAAGTATCGGACGTTGACAACCCATGTCTTTCTAATTTTAATTCCGGATACTGATTTACCAAGCCGTAAATCAGCCATTATCCATCCGGAGTAGTGTATAAATTCAGAAGATGGAGGTGGTAAGACAATAATGGGAATGGCGAAAATATATGAAGAGAATTTTGGGTGGAGGGGATTTACCTCATCCACCGCAATTACATGAAATATTGCGCGGCGCTGTGGGCGGCGTACTGGGAATAACTACCGTCTCTTATTTAGGGATTTTTAGCGGCGTGCCGTGGATAATTGCGCCTTTTGGTGCCACCTGCGTCCTGCTTTTTGCCGCACCGCACTCACCGCTGGCTCAGCCGCGTAACGTTATTTTGGGGCATTTGCTGTGCGCTTTTTGCGGGTTATTACTCATCAATACGTTAGGCAATTCGCCGTTTGTGATGGCCCTTGCCGTGGGGCTGGTGATTGCGGCGATGCAAATTCTGCGCATTACCCATGCGCCTGCGGGTGCTAACCCAATAGTTATTTTTATGGCGGGCATTCATAGCTGGAGCTTTCTCATTTCTCCGGTGCTTTTAGGCTCTGTCACACTTGTTGTCGTAGCATTGGTGATTAATAACGTTCGCAGTTCGGATAAATACCCGGTGTATTGGAAAGGGGTATGTCCTAGAAAAAGAGCCGCACTGCCTGAAGAGCAGGATGCATAAAAGCTGGCATCATCGGCGCAGGAGTGCTGATTTTATTTCTGCCTGCCGTAGAACATCCGTGAGCCAGCAACGATAAGCGTATTTCCTCAGGCGCTGATATTTTCCGAACCGGCCATTCTGGCCGGTTGTCAGTTGTAAGCCATCAAAGAGTAATGGTGCGTTATTTAACTCAATTATCGGCCATTACCCTGCCAGCCGTTTATCTGCGCCGACCACATACGGCCAGACCTTCACTACACTTTGAGTTGTTAGGTTTCATTAATTTCACTAACAGATAAATTCATCCAACGGCGGCGTGGGCGCATGTTAGTTTGTGGCTTCAGTGAGTTACGCATCGCGCTGACGGTAGTGATTTTCATATTGTGTGCTCTGATTGTTAATGAAAGTTTGCATACGTTATTTTAAGCGCTATGCTGGCGCCCGGATTAGATTTAGTTATCAATAGAGGTGGTTATGACTGCAACAATTACTGACGAAGGTAAGGTGATTTCTCTTAAAGGCCAGCTTCCGGTTGTGGGGCAGAGCGCGCCAGAGTTCACCCTGGTCGATAAAGATCTGAAAAACCGCACGCTTTCTGAATTCCGCGGCAAACGCGTGGTGCTGAATATTTTCCCAAGCGTTGATACGCCGACCTGCGCCATGTCAGTGCGTCAGTTCAACAGCATCGCCTCCAAACTGGATAACACCGTGGTGCTGTGCATTTCGGCTGACCTGCCGTTTGCTCAGCAGCGTTTCTGCGGTGCCGAAGGAATGGACAACGTGCTGACTCTGTCTACCCTGCGCGGCAGCGAGTTTAAAGAAAACTACGGTGTGGCTATCGCCAGCGGTGAGTGCGAAGGGCTGACTGCGCGCGCGGTCGTTATTGTCGATACCGAAGGTAAAGTGATTTATACCCAGCTGGTGCCAGAACTGGCTGACGAGCCGAACTACGAAGCCGCCGTAAGCGCGCTTATCTAATCGGCTGCTCTTTACCGAACCATCAGCGCCTTGCCCATTTGCGGCGGGCGCTTTTTTATGCGTTTTTGCTCCCAATGTGTTTCACCCTATCGCTTTCCCCCGCCAAATGCTTTCTGCTTATTTAACTAGTTATTTCAATAAGTTAGTTAAATTATTATGGCTATTTTCAACCCAGGGCCAGGTAAGCCAGAACTGGCGACTACTCTTCTATCGCCCCGCTTTATTGGCGAACCATACTCTTAGTTTGCAAATGATTAATCCGCTATTTCTTATCTGGATAAACGATATCACTGGTTTGGTGGTTAATTATTCCTTACAAATTCTAAGGTATAAAATATTTGCAGAATATATGACCAGGGCGTATTTCTTTGATTAGTCTGAATTACAGTTCTATACAAAACGCTGTGGGAGTTAGTTATGAAAAGTTCTTTACTGGCGAGTGTGATCGCCCTGGCATGCATGGGTCAGGCTTATGCCTGTACCACGGTTCTGGTGGGGAGCGGTGCCTCGTCCGACGGGTCATTTATCGTGGCGCGCAACGAGGACTATTCGGCGACTAACGCCAAACATATGGTGATGCATCCGGCGGTACACAACCAGCAGGGCGAATTTAAAGGCAACGGCAATGACTTTACCTGGCCGCTGCCGAAAGAAGCCATGAGCTACACTGCGATCCACGATTTTGATACTCAGGATAAATCGATGGGTGAGGTTGGCTATAACTCGGCAGGCGTTGGCCTGACCGCCACTGAAACCATCTATAACGGCGATGCGGCGCTGAAAGTCGACCCTTATGTCAAAGATGGTATTACCGAAGACGCCATCCAGACCGTAATCCTGCCGTATATCCACAGCGCCCGTGAAGGGGTAGAACTGTTGGGTAAAATTATCGAGCAAAAAGGGGCCGGTGAAGGCTTCGGCGTGGCCTTCGTTGACCAGAAAGAGGTGTGGTACCTGGAAAGCGGCAGCGGCCACCAGTGGATGGCTTCGCGCCTGCCAGGCGATCAGTACCTGGTTAGCGCCAACCAGGGGCGTCTGCGCCACTTCGATGCTAAAGATACGGCAAACTATTTAGCTTCACCGACCCTGGTCAGCTTCGCCCAGCAGAATAAGCTTTATGATCCGAGCAAAGGCGATTTCGATTTCCACAAAGCTTACTCCCAGGATGTGGCGAACGACGTGACCTATAACTATCCACGGGTCTGGACGCTACAGCATATGTTCAATCCGGGCCTGACTACCACAATCGATAAGGGTCAGAACTTCCCGGTATTCGTTAAACCTGCGCATAAAATTAGCGTGGCCGACGTGAAAAAAGCGCTGCGTAACCGCTATCAGGGTACTAAGCACGACCCGTATGCCAACGCCAATCCGCAGGAAGCTTATCGCCCGGTATCGGTATTCCGTACTCAGGAATCTCATATCCTCCAGGTGCGCCCAAATATGCCGATAGCTATTGGCGAAGTGGAATATGTTTCGTTTGGTATGTCCGCTCTTGGCGTTTATGTGCCTTACTATCAGGGGATGACTAGCTATCTGCCGGGCTACGATAAAGGTACCGACCAGGCGAGCGCCGATTCGGTGAACTGGAAGTTCCGCACCCTGCAAACGCTGGTGATGCAGAACTACAAGGCCTATGCGCCAGAGGTGCAGCTGGCTTATGCCTCGTTTGAGCAGCAGACCGCTGAAAAACAGCAGTCCATGGAACAAGAGTATCTGAAAATCTATAAATCCCAGCCGCAGAAAGCGCAGCAGCTGATTCAGGACTTTGAAAACCAGACCATGAAAGGGGCGCTGGATCTGACTGATAAGCTGACTCAGCAAGTAACCGCTAAACTGGGATTGACCGGCAAGCTGACGCTGGAACAGATAACTAAAATGACCCACGATGTGGACATGAAATATCATTTTGAAGGGGCGTAAAGGGCGCGGCAGGCGTAAGTAATGCCTGCTGAATCATTGACGTTGCCAGGCGCTGTCACTGCATAAAAGCGGTACAGCGCCTCGCTTTTGCAGGCCGCCCGAAACACGCAATTAACAGGATCAGGACAATATTCCTGACTAATAACAGGTGGCAAAATGGGACTGACAAGCGGGCCGGTTCTGGCCGTTCTGGCATTTATTCTCTGGGGGATAACTCCGCTCTATTATCAATTATTAACCGACGCCAGCACCTTTGAGCTATTGGCCCAGCGGCTGTTTTGGTCGGTGCCGCTGTTGCTTTTGCTGCGTAGCGTGTGGCCGCAGCGTACGCCGTGGCGTGAAGTGATCCGCGATAAACGCTCGCTATTTTTGTGCCTGCTTAGCGGCATTATCATGTGCATCTCCTGGGTCACTTTTATTTATGCGTTAACCCACCATCTGGTGCTGGACGCCAGCCTTGGCTACTTCACTAATCCTCTGTTCTCGATTGCTCTGGGGGTTATTTTCCTGCACGACAAGCTCAGCCGCTTCCAGTGGGTCGCGGTGCTGCTGGCGGTGGTGGGGCTTGGCTATCAGATAGTGCTATTGGGCGATATTCCGGTGATGGCGCTGGCGATGGGCAGCTCGTTCGCGTTTTACGGCCTGGTGCGTAAGTTTATCCGCTTTGGGATTATTACCGCCCTGACGCTGGAAACGCTGTGGATGTTGCCTCTGGCCATTGGCATCACTATCTGGCAGCACTATCACGGCGGCAGCGTGGTGACCAATCCCCATACGCTGTTGCTATATGCGCTGACCGCGCCGGTGACGCTGGCGCCGCTGGTGCTGTTTGCCGCCGCTATTAAACGCACTTCGCTAACTGTGATTGGTCTGGCGCAGTATGTGGAGCCGTCGTTGCAGTTTCTGCTGGCGGTGCTGGTGTTCAGCGAGCCGCTCAATATTCCTAAGATGGTGAGCTTCTCGCTTATCTGGCTGGGGCTGGCGTTCTGTGTCTTTGAGCTGTTCCGTCAGCACTGGCGTTACCGGCATCTGGCGGCGACCCGGGCGCAGGATAAAAAAATATAATCACCGCGCGCCGCCATGCGCACGGTGGTTTATCTCAGTCGGGGATGCGGGTGCGGCGGCGGGAGTCCAGAGAGATAAGGACTACCGAAGAGAGGATAAGCAGCGTCCCCAGCCAGTCTGGTAGCGTAAAGCTGATACCCAGCAGTAATAGCGAAAGCAGGGCGCTGCTCAATGGCTCCGCGCAACTCAGAATACTGGCCTTCGGGCCACCTATCATTTGGGCGCCCGTCAGATACAGGCTGAAGGTCAGCGCCGTCCCCACAATGACCAGGTAAAAGAACGCCAGAATAAGGCTGCTATTCACCACCATATCCGGCTGGTGGCCTGCGTAAAATGGCACCAGTGCCGCACCGGCAATGGTCATACTCCAGCCGACAATGGGCAGTGTGCCAAAGCGGGCGATAAGCCCTGAGGGATAAGTGGTGTAAAACGCCGCCGCAAACGCCGAGGCGATACCCCATATCAGCGCCGCCGGAGAGACAGACAGCGACGTTGGGCTGCCGTGAGTCACCAGTAAAAACGTTCCGAAAAGCGATGTGAGTATTGCCGTAAGCACAAACGGCCCCGGGCGTTTTTTCCCGGCCAGCGCAAACCAGGCCACGATAATCGTCGGCGACAGAAATTGCAGCACGGTGGCGGTAGCGGCGTTGGATTTTTCGATGGTGAGCATAAAAGTCAGCTGCACCGTGAGCGAACCCACCAGGGAAAATATTATCAGGCTCAGGGCATCCCGCCGGTTTTTAAACGGTGCGAAGATCTTATCGCCATGAGTAAATGAAAGTATGAGTAAAATCACACCGGCAAAAAGCAGACGAATCATGGTCAGAAAGGTGGAGGACATATGGCTTTGTTGCATGATGTACTGCGCGCAGACGCCGGAGCTGCCCCACAGGGTGGCGGCGGCCAGGACGCTTAACATCCCTTTTTTGGTCGAGCCCATTTTTCTCTCAATTGATATATTTTTCGGCAGGTTATAGAAAAGGCAGCATAGCATGCCGCCGCGCTTGTGGAAGGAGCCTTAAGCCATATTGATAGCTTTCGGCCCTCGCTTTTCCGGGCTTAGAGGTTCACTCTTATCTAAGGCCTGAGTCAGAAAGAACGTTGGCGATGTCCTATTCTTAACGCAGTGGCCTGTTGGTGGCTGGACAGGCCGGTTTCGAACCACATGAGATAATGCTATGGAATTAAAGGATTACTACACCATTCTCGGGGTAAAACCGACGGATGATAGCCGAACCATTAAGACCGCCTACCGTCGTCTCGCCCGTAAATATCACCCCGATGTCAGTAAAGAACCGGATGCTGAAGAGCGCTTTAAAGAGATTGCCGAAGCATGGGAAGTGCTGAGCGACGATAAGCGCCGCGCTGAATACAACGAAATGTGGGAACACCGTAACGATCCCCACTTTGGTCAACAGCCATTCCAGGGGCAGCAGGGGAGCTATAACCCGCAAGATTTTGAAGATATTTTCTCTTCGATGTTTGGCCAGCGCGGCCATCATCAGGCACACCAGCGCCACGCCGAACGCGGGCATGATGTGGAGATCGAAGTCGCTATTTTCCTCGAAGAAACCCTGGAAACCCAGACTAAAACCATCAGCTATAAGCTGCCGGTTTATAACGTGTTTGGCATGGTTGAGCAGGAAATACCGAAAACCCTTAACGTTAAAATTCCCGCCGGTGTGGGCGATGGCCAGCGTATCCGGGTCAAAGGCCAGGGAACGCCGGGCGAAGGCGGTGGCCCGAATGGTGACTTGTGGCTGATTATTCGTATCGCGCCGCATCCGCTGTTCGATATTGTTGGCCAGAACCTGGAGGTGGTAGTGCCGCTGGCACCGTGGGAAGCCGCGCTGGGGGCTAAAGTGGAAGTGCCGACCCTTAAAGACAGCATTCTGGTGACTATTCCGCCGGGCAGCCAGGCCGGGCAGCGGCTGCGCCTGAAAGGTAAAGGGCTGGTGAGTAAAAACAGTTCCGGCGACCTGTTCGCGGTGCTGAAAATTGTGATGCCGCCGAAGCCGGACGAGAAAACAACCGCGCTGTGGCAGCAGCTGGCAGACGCTCAGGAAGGGTTTGATGCCCGTAAAGAGTGGAGGAAAGCATGATGTCGAAAGTAACGGTTACCTTCACCATCACCGAGTTTTGTTTATATAGCGGGATTCAGGAAGATGAACTGATGGAAATAGTCGGGCTCGGCGTTATCGAGCCGCATGACCGGGAACAGCAGCCGTGGCAATTCGATGACCTGGCGCTGTCGGTAGCCCACCGCGCGCAGCGCCTGCGCCGGGAGCTGGCGCTGGACTGGCCCGGTATTGCTGTCACCCTCTCTTTGCTGGAAGAGAATGAGCGCCTGAACCGCGAGAACCGGGTGTTGCAGCAGCAGCTGGCGCGTTTTATTAAGCGTTAATCCGGCTAACCGGCCCGCTCCGTGGCGGGCTGGTTTAAACCAATCAGGCGTTAATCTGCTTTAGGTTTTAGAACTCACCTGGCCTAATTCATTGGCTGCCGATAATTTTCAACAGGTTATTTAACCCGCCGCGCTCAAGGCATTCCGATCCTTTATTAGCGGTTTTTGTTATTCATCTCGATATGCTCAAAGCCCCCTAGGAACTTTCTATTCCGTTTTCTCAATGCTGCGAATTCAGTTTGTGCGCTATAGCGTTATTCCGGTCAGGAAATGCGCATTTATCGTCGTTAAATTGTCATCTGAAAGGCAAATACTGAAGACCGAAAGGGATCCGGTTAAACAATAAAGCAGGCGAAAGGAGAGAGCGATGAATCAACAAGACGTTAATGCCTTAAAAAATTTCGATTTTTTGGCTAGCAGCTTCGCGCATATGAGTGAGCGCGGGCAGGCGGTGGATTTAAAGGCGGTAACCGGCAATATGAGCGCCGAGCAAAAAGCCTGGTTTCAGCAGCGTTATGAGTTTTATCTAAAGCATCCTGAAGAGGTTTAAGCGCCGGGCGACGGCTTCCATTCCCGACTACGCTATATACCAATCTTCAACCGTAATTCGCTTCTTTAATCGTTCATCATTGATAACACCGCGCCATCCGGCTCGCGGTGCTATCATACTGCTTCGGCCCTTAAGGCCCGGTTGTGCACCGGCCGCAGGCAGGGAGCGCGGAGTTTCTTCGCCGGATATCCTGCGGTTTTTAAGATGGACTTTTATTCATATTGCCGCCAGGCTCGCGGCTCTTGTGCAAGGTTCCTGTTATGCGTTCTGATTCCAGTCAGTATCATGCCCCCTTTGGTACGTTGTTAGGCCATGCGCCGGGCGGCGTGGCGATTTACTCCTCCGACTATGACTCCGCCGATCCGGCACTTTTCCCCGATGACAGCGCATTCCGCAGCTATCTCGACAGCGAATATATGGGCTACAAATGGCAGTGCGTGGAGTTTGCCCGCCGCTTCTTGTATCTCAACTACGGAATGGTGTTTACCGATGTGCGCATGGCCTACGAGATTTTCTCGCTGCGCTATCTGCGCCAGGTGGTGAATGACAATATTCTGCCGCTCCAGGCTTTTGCCAACGGCAGCGCGCGTGCGCCTGTCGCCGGTGCGCTGCTTATCTGGCAGCAGGGCGGGGAGTTTGAAGAGACCGGCCACGTAGCGGTAATCACTCAGGTACTGGGCGATAAAGTCCGGGTTGCCGAACAGAACGTTATTCATCAGCCGCTACCGGCCGGACAGCAGTGGACGCGTGAGCTGGCTCTGCATGGGCGCGATGGCAAATACACCATTCAGGACACCTTCGACGACACTGAAATTCTGGGCTGGATGATCCAGACGGCTGACGATAAAGACAGCCTTCCTGCGCCTGAAGTACCGCCTGAGCTGCTGGCTATTCACAGCACCCGGGTTACCCGCAGCGGGCAGTTTAACGGCCCATGGCTGAACGGCCAGGATCCGGTGGAACACGCCTATATTGAAGCCTGTGACGGCCATACCTTTAACGAAGATCCTTACCGCTACTTCTCCATCTCCCACAGTGCCGAGCAGGAGCTGATTCGCGCCACTAATGAGATGCACCTGATGTATCTGCACGCCACCGATAAGGTGATGAAAGATGACAATCTGCTGGCGCTGTTTGATATTCCAGAAGCATTGTGGCCGCGCCTGCGGCTCTCCTGGCAGCGCCGTCGCCATCATATGATTACCGGGCGTATCGATTTCTGCATGGATGAGCGCGGGCTGAAGGTTTACGAATACAACGCCGATTCGGCCTCCTGCCATACCGAAACCGGGCTGGTGCTGGGCAAATGGGCGCCACAGGCGGGTGATATTCCGGGCGAAGATCCCGGTGAGCGCCTGCTTAACGCACTGGCAAGCACCTGGAAACACAGCGATGCCAGCCCGTTTGTACACATTCTTCAGGATAACGATCCGGAAGAGAGCTACCACGCGCTGTTTATGCAGCGGGCGCTAAAACGCGCCGGTTTCCAGAGCAAAATTTTGCACGGGCTGGATGAGCTGAGCTGGGATGCTTCCGGGCAACTGGTGGATGGCGACCAGCGTCCGGTCACCTGTGTGTGGAAAACCTGGGCGTGGGAAACGGCGCTCGATCAGCTGCGCGATGAAAGCGAAGAGCAGCACGCGGCGGTACCAATTCGCACCGGCCATCCGCATAACTGTGTGCGTCTTATCGACGTATTGCTGCGCCCGGAAGTGATGGTATTTGAGCCGCTGTGGACGGTTATTCCGAGCAACAAAGCGATTTTGCCGGTGCTGTGGTCGCTGTTCCCGCACCACCGTTATCTGCTGGATGCCGACTTTGCCCTCAACGATGAATTGGTGCAAACCGGCTATGCGGTTAAGCCGATTGCCGGGCGCTGCGGCAATAACATCGGCCTGGTTGACCATCAGGAGCAGGTGCTGGATGAAACCGCCGGTAAGTTCTCCGGGCAGAAAAATATCTACCAGCAGCTTTGGTGCCTGCCGCAGGTCGACGGGCGTTACGTCCAGCTCTGTGCTTTCACCACCGGTGGCCACTACGGCGGCGTTTGCGCCCGTACTGAGACTTCGCTGGTGATTAAGAAAGAGAGCGATATCGACCCGCTACGGGTCATTGATGACGATGATTTTGTTAAATAAATCAGCAAGCTATCTTTATCGCTAATAAAAGCGCCGGGCCTTTGTGGTTCGGCGTTTTTTTTAGTGGGACTAAACTGCTGAATGCTTACCGGCTGGCGATTTCGCCCAAATGCAGCACCGGCAATCCTGTGCGTTGTGCCACCATCACTGGCGCACATCCCAGGACTGTGCTTCCGCCAGCGCAAGCTCTGTTAGCGCCCGGGTTGCGGCGGTGCGCCATGCGCCCTGGCGCAGCAGCAATACTGCCGTGCGCTCCAGCAGCGGCGGATCGAGGGCGACCATCTGCAAGTCGTCGCGCTGTGCGGCAATCGGGGCCGGAAGCAATGTGGCAAGCGTAGTGCGGCTGACCAGCTCCAGCACCGCGCTGATGGAGTTCGCCTCCATCAAAACCTGAGGCTGTAACGCTTTTTGGCGGAAGAACCGGTCGATCTGCTCGCGGGTGGCAAACTCAGGACTAAGAAGAATCAGCTTCTCCTGATTGAGCTGCGCTAGCGCAATACCTGGCTGCTGTGCCAGAGGGTGTTGCTTCCCTACGACCAGCGCCAGAGACTCGACTAACAGCGGCTGTGCTTCAATATCGGCCGAGTGAACTTCATCAAAGGCGATACCCACATCCAGCTCATCGTTAAGCAGCAGCTCTTCGATTTTATCCTGCGACATCTCCTGCAATTGCACCGTTATATTGGGATAGCGGGCATAAAATTGCGCCATCAGCGGGCCGACAAACCAGGCATTAAAGGTTGGCGTAACGGCGATTCGCAGCGCGCCGCGGCTGAGATCTTCCACATCATGGATTGCCCGCTTTCCCTCCTCGAGCGCCCGTAGCGAGTTCCGCGCATAGACCGCCCAGGCCTCACCGGCATCCGTAAGGCGAATGGTGCGCCCGCTGCGGTCGAAAAGCTGCGCGCCAAGCGTCTCTTCCAGCTGGCGAATTTGCTGGGAAAGCGCGGGCTGTGAAACGTGTAGCGCCGCCGCAGCGCGGGTAAATCCACGGTGCTCAGCCACCGCCAGAAAATAGTGAATGTGTCGTAACAGCATGGCTCAACCCATAAGTAAAACGAATTGACTTGATTATAAATGAGTCTTTTATCTTATGGAACGTTGCGAGTAGCCTGTCTCCATTGCATAGCGAGAGAGGAACAAGTGTGAAAGAGATTATTGATGGCTTTCTGAAATTTCAGCGCAGCGTCTTTCCGGAGCGGGCTGAGCTTTACCGGCATCTGGCCAATCAGCAAAGCCCCCGGGCACTGTTTATCTCCTGCTCCGATAGCCGCCTGGTGCCGGAGCTGGTCACTCAACGTGAACCCGGCGACCTGTTTGTTATCCGCAATGCCGGCAACATCGTACCGTCGTATGGCCCTGAACCGGGTGGCGTCACCGCTTCTGTGGAGTATGCCGTTTCAGCATTGCGAGTGAGCGACATTGTGATTTGCGGCCACTCAGATTGCGGTGCGATGACCGCTATTGCCGGGTGCCACTGCCTGGACTCTATGCCAGCCGTCAGCCACTGGCTGCGCTACGCCGACTCCGCCAGGGTGGTCAACGAATCGCGTACCCACGCCTCGCTGCACGACAAAACCGCCGCCATGGTGCGTGAAAACGTGTTAGCTCAGTTGGCAAATATTCAGACCCACCCCTCTGTCCGCCTGGCGCTGGAAGAAGGGCGCATCACGCTGCACGGCTGGGTCTATGACATTGAAAGCGGCGATATTGCCGCCTGTGACGGCGTCAGCGGGCAATTTGTTTCGCTAGCCGAGAATCCTGAAGTCTGCGCGATGCCGCATCGCCAGCCCAATTTACAATCCTGAACCGGAGGTTCTACTATGATTCAGTCTCAAATTAACCGTGATATTCGCCTGACCCTGGCAGACCAGATCCTGCTGATTAAAGCCAAAAAAGATCTTACTTTTGCCGAACTGACAGAGGGAACGGGGCTGTCAGAAGCATTTGTCACCGCCGCGCTGCTCGGCCAGCATGCGCTTCCGGCAGACGCCGCGCGCCGGGTGGGCGAAAAACTCTCACTGGATGAGGACGCGGTGCTGCTGCTGCAAACTATTCCGCTACGTGGAAGCATCGAAAACGGGATCCCGACCGACCCGACCATCTACCGTTTTTATGAAATGCTTCAGGTCTACGGCACCACGCTTAAGGCGTTGGTCCATGAAAAATTTGGCGACGGCATCATCAGCGCCATTAACTTTAAGCTCGATGTGCAGAAAGTCGCTGATCCGGAAGGGGGCGAGCGTGCGGTAATTACTCTTGATGGTAAGTACCTGCCGACCAAACCTTTTTAAGCTAACAAAGCGGTGCGCTCCGGCGCGCCGTTTCTCTCTTTCAGGAGCCAAATATGTCGGTACAT